>NZ_JAUSUN010000036.1:0-29132 GCF_030814065.1 Mesobacillus stamsii | reverse complement strand
CTAAAGCCAACCAAAATTCATCTCCCACCTACTCATTGGGCTTTAGCCCTTCCCATTCCTTGAGGATGGGAGACTTCTTTCGGAAATCCGTTAAACTCACGCCTGCCTTGATCCAGTCATATGTAGCCATCGCACCAAGCGTCGTAATGGCGCCCATCGATGTTCCGGCAACACCAATTTTCAATGGATCTATGAGCCCTTGCTGCTCTAATTCTGCTTTAAGCAAGGAAAGCTCCTCAATGGAGGTCATGACGATTTCCCAAAAGCGAAGCCCAAGTTCTGTTTCTGACAAATCCCAACTGCGAGTACCATGGTATTTTGCCTCGGGCAACAGTACCCTGAACCCTTTTTCAGCGTAAAGATAAGCATAATGCAAGTTTCGTTCCTTTGTGCTGGTAAATCCATGGAGAAAAACAATCAAAGGCAATCTAGCTGAAAATCGATTTTGTTTTACGATTTGAAGAACAGGAATATCTTGAATACGCTTTTTTTCAACTAAAATCACGGTTAAACCCTCCAACTGTGCAAAGCGACCTTAAATTTTACTGCACTTTAATGTATTGACTATGATTTTTTTACAAATTAATTGTAAAATGGATACCATAGTGGTTATAGAAAGGAATAAACCACCATTCACTATATGTATTGTAGAACTCTTATGAAAAAAGAGCCAATCATACGCATAAGATTAAAAAAACAGAGAGAAGAAGGAGTTTTTATGGCTGAAAAACATTTAATTGCTTTAGACCTGGATGGTACCTTGCTTACCGATGATAAAAAGATTTCTGAACGGAACAAACTCGTTATTAAAAAAGCACGGGAAGAAGGACATATTGTCATGATCGCGACTGGAAGACCATTCCGGTCGAGTGAAATGTATTACCATGAGCTGCAACTCGACTCACCAATTGTCAATTTCAATGGAGCGTTCATCCACCATCCGCTGGACAACAGCTGGGGTGTTCACCATTCTCCTCTGTCGATCAATGTTGCGATGGACATTGTTGAAGCGCTCGATGATTTTAAATTTCACAATATCATTGCTGAAGTGATCGACGAGGTCTACATTCATTATCATGATGAAAAATTGCTGGACATCTTCAATATCGGAAACCCTCACATAACGACAGGTGATTTACGGCGCTTTCTGACGGCCTCGCCGACAAGTATGCTTATCCACTCAGATGAAGAATATGTCCGCAAGATCCGCACTCACCTTTCTGATGTCCACGCGGAAGTAATTGAACATAGAAGCTGGGCTGCGCCTTATCATGTTATCGAAATCATTAAAAACGGTTTGAATAAAGCTGTAGGTTTAAAAAAAGCAGCTGATTACTTCCAAATTCCTGCTGAGCGAATTATCGCATTTGGCGATGAAGACAATGATTTAGAAATGCTGGAATATGCAGGACGAGGAATTGCAATGGGCAATGCTGTCCTTGAGGCGAAAAATATTGCGAACGAAGTGACTCTTACAAATGAAGAAGACGGAATTGCTGTGTATTTGAACGATCTGCTAAACCTGAAAGCACTATAGAAGAATTTTGCAAGAAGTGGCTAAACCGAACAAAGCTACTTTTCCTAATTGTTTTTGCACGAAAAGGGCATACTATAACGGAAGCAGCCATGAAGGACTGTTTCAAATCTGCTCGTAGATGGAGGGGAAAACGATGGGTAAAAGCAATAAATCCAAGCGTTTTGTACAGCAAGGGGTAGATACTGTCTCCAAGCATTCTCAAAGAATCCCTTACCACACCACGTATGCCGAGGCTGAGGCTCAAAAGATGGCGAATGTGAGAGAGTCCTCTTTAGGGGGGATTTAGATGGGAAACAGGCTTTTTCAGGAAGCTAGAAAGGCTGTCGAATTAGCTGAAACTGCAAAGCCTGCAGAACAATCTGCAGCCATCAGCACAGCGGAAAATGCTCTTTCTTCTGCATATGCTAATACAACGAATGCCGAAAGAGAGCAGCTAAGGTCATTTCAGGACGAGCTGAATACACTTCGAAAATAAGTAACAGGCAAAGCTCGGCGGATTCCTGCCGAGCTTTGTCTATCATTTATTGGGAAATCTTTCGAGCAAGACAGGATAGGTGTGAATGATTTTGCCCTCCTTACTGCGCTCATAAAGAGTTAGGATCAGGGATCCATTTTGCGGCAACTTGTTTTCTGGTATCGTAACTTTAAGCGAAAAAGGATGCCAATTCGGGTATTTAGATTTTTGAATAACCTTAGTTTCAGCAATCAGCTGATTGTGGCCATCCTCGATTGTATAAAAGAATTTTCCGCTGGTTGGTCTCGCTTCTCCTGAAATTTTGTAGGAGCCACTTTCTCCGGCGGTTTTTATTCCTTTAAAAACTGGATTTTCGCCTGGAATGTACATTTGCTTCTGATCGGTCAACTGCTGTTTATTTTCAACAGGTTTTCCGTTTACACTAATCGCTTCCAACTGTCCATTAACCGAGTATTCCCCTTCTTTGATCCTTATTCCTGCTTGGTTATAATCCCAGCTTTCCCGCCATTTAATTGTCTCGCGCGGCTTTACCTCCAGTTTTTCAAACGCCTGAGCAAAAGCTTTATCCTCCGAGAATTGGTAGACTTTCTTCTTTTCTCCATCCATTACGATGATTTCATATTTCTTCGAGGTAGGAAATTCAAATAGTAAATCCCCATTCCCATGGTTTTTCAGAGTCAGTTCAAACTCGACAAACTCAGGACCAGCTATTGGGTCTATGGAAAAACTAAACTCCGATTTTTCTGGTGTCTGCTTCTCCTGCCCAATGGCCAATGCCGGAGCAACAGCAAGCAAAAGCAACATGATCCCCAAACTGCTTTTCTTCATTTCCATCCTCCGTCCTACATTTATTCACGCCTAAAAAATCCAAAAATTCCGGCTGTCTCCACTATATTAGTGAATGCCTGTGGATCGACTTCCTTGATGATGCGTTCAAGATCATACAATTCATACCTTGTAATTACAATGATCAGCATCTCTTTCGGTTCGCCGGAGAATGCTCCTTTTGCTGGTAGCAAGGTAATCCCGCGGACGAGCTTGTCATGGATGGCTTTCTTTAATTCATCTGATTTTTTGGTGACGATCATTGCCGTTAATTTTTCATGTCGGGTATGGATCGCATCAATCACCCGGGTCGAGACATAGAGAGCAACAAGAGTGTAGAGCGCATTTTCCCAGCCGAAGATGTAACCCGCAGTCATTATTATGATGCCGTTCAATGTAAAGAAATATGTACCGACAGGGCGATCCTTCATCCGGGACAGCACCATAGCAATAATGTCCATTCCGCCAGTCGACGCCCCCCATTTCAAAGTCAAGCCAACGCCAAGTGCAGCAATGACTCCTCCAAAAACGGCATTCAGAAGGATATCAGTCGATACTTCTTTTACTGGCAGGATTTCAAGAAAGAAGGATGAAAGCAAAACAGAAATGAAGCTATAGATGGTAAATGATTTCCCGACTTTCATCCAGCTAAGAATGGTGACTGGAATATTTAAAATCAAAAGAAGAATCCCGGTAGAAATGGTAAAAGGCGCAAATTCACCGAGAATGCTTGAAACGAGCTGTGCTATTCCGGTAAAACCACTTGCATAAACATTTGCCGGGATTAAAAAGAAATTCAATGACAAAGCATTTAAGAGTGCTCCGATCACTACGATGATGATTTTTTTTGTTTCCAACCAGACCATGTAAATCCCCCTTATTCTTTTCTATTCATCCTGTACCCCTATTTTGCCGAAAATCACTATATTTAATTGTCTTTTTCCGATATTCCCGATAAACTATTAACATAAAGGCCGAAAGCAGGTGTAAGAAATGTCAGTAAAAATAATGACTGACAGTGCATGTGATTTGCCATTGGATTTTTATGAAGAAAATGGCACTATTTTATTCCCGTTAAAAGTCCATATTGATGGGATGGAATACGAAGATGTAAAAACAATTAAGCCAAAGCAGGTGTATGATGCCATTCGTGCTGGCAATCTCCCTAAAACCTCTCAGGCTTCTCCTGCTGGTTTTAAAAAGGTTTTTACCGAATTAGCCGAGAATAAAGAGGAAGGAATTTATATTGCCTTTTCTTCTGAATTGTCCGGAATCTATCAGACCGCTTTCATGACTGCCGAGCAGGTCAAAGAGGACTATCCCGATTTGAATGTAGCTGTGATTGATACAAAATGCGCTTCTCTTGGACAAGGACTTGTCGTCATGGAAGCTGTCCGCATGGCAAAAGAGAATCGTTCTAAGGAGGAAATTGTTCAGACTGTGCAATTCCTAAGCAAACATATGGAACATTTATTTTCCGTCGACGATCTTGACCACCTGGCTAAAGGTGGACGTGTTTCCAAGGCTTCCGCATTCGTTGGCGGGCTACTGAACATTAAGCCTCTCCTGAATGTGGAAGATGGCAAACTAATCCCTATTGAAAAAATTCGCGGTAAGAAGAAGCTCCTACGCAGAATAATCGAAGTAATGAGGGAGCGCGGCGAGAAACTAGAAGAGCAGATAGTTGGCATCAGCCATGCGGACGATCTCGAAACTGCAACAGAAATGAAGGATATGATTCTAAGGGAACTTCATGCAAAGGATGTCTATATCACTTCGATTGGTGCCGCTATAGGGTCCCATACTGGTCCAGGCA
The DNA here is from genome assembly GCF_030814065.1 of Mesobacillus stamsii. Lineage (NCBI taxonomy): Bacteria > Bacillati > Bacillota > Bacilli > Caryophanales > Bacillaceae > Mesobacillus > Mesobacillus stamsii. The sequence continues at coordinate 24,479 of NZ_JAUSUN010000036.1, read as the reverse complement.
CCATTGCAATTTTCTTTTTAAATAAACAGCCATCTTAACTTACATACTCCTCCTAAGGTTATGGGAAAATAAAATGCACCTAACCGGAAAGGAGTTTTTTGAATGCCGCATACATCTGATAACGATAAAAAAGCAAAGGACAACAATGCCCTTCGCCATGAAAAAAATATGATGCGTGAAAAAAATCGTAAAGCAGGCAAAAATCAATATTCAAAGAAAACAGATCATCTGTAAAAAAATAGAGCCAGTTGGCTCTATTTTTCTTTTTTATAAGTCCAATTGTTTTCTTGATAAACCTTGTCTTCTTTCATCAGTCTGCCCAGTGCGCGTTTGAATGAGCCTTTGCTCATGCCGAAGCGTTCCTGGATATCCTCAGCCATGCTTTTGTCATGGTATGGCATTGCTCCATTCCGCTGATCGAGGTATGCCATGATTTTCTCTGCATCCTCATCCAGTGCCTCTTGCTTTCGAGGGAGTATCGAGATATTGACAGAACCATCCGGCTTCACATCAATGATCCGTCCTTCCACTTTTTCGCCTATTCGCGGCTCGGTGCGACGTTGTGATTCATGAATAAACCCTTTGAACCCTTCTGCAGTGATCATCCAACTGCCAACTCTTGCTGTACGGTAAACGTAGCCATGAACATTTTTGTTGAATGCACTCCTATCTGCTGCAACAGAAATTTCCTGAATGACAGGATCTGTCGCCATCCGAGCGTAAATCATATTATTGCGATTCACCCTGAGAGTAATATACAGCAAGTCTCCTTTTTGTGGCCAAACCGCCTTGACAACAGGCAAGTCTTCTTCACCGAGCAGAATATCCTTAGTGATGCCTATATCCAGAAATACTCCGAGTCCATCCTTTACATCGACAACCGAAACCCACTCATATTGCCCCACTTGCACTTTAGGAATCGTGGTTGTTGCTGCCAGCCTGCCCCTTGATTCCACAAACAGGAACACTTCAACCTTGTCTCCTTCTTCAAAGGTCCGGTCCGTATCATTGGAGTGGAGCAGAACATCTTCTTCGCCATTTGATAAAAAGTATCCGAAATCGACGATTCTTACTACGGTCAATTCTATCGTCTGACCTGTATATTCATTCAAGGACATATAAACATTCCCTCCTGCCTTGTTAGTACCGCTTTTCCGAATTACGGGAAATTGTTTGAACTGCTATATTTTACTATAATGTACCCAAAAGCGAAAGCGCCTGAAAAGGATTATAGGAATGATCAATTCGAACACGGCAATACTAACTATGCATAAAGTCATTTTTTCTATTGTTCATGAATGGTTCACAAACCGCCTATGGTATTCCCCTATTTACACAGTAAAATGAATGTATATTATGTCGGTATATTTATTTATCTGTCTGGAATGGATGTTTGTAAAAACTTTCACAAATCATTCACAAAGTTATATTGGTTTTCCCCTATTCCAGAGGTAATATACCAGTATGGGTATAAAACATATTTTTTCGACTGAAAGGATGATCACTACAATGAGTAAAAAAGTCGTAATCGTAGGCGGCGTTGCTGGTGGAGCAACTACAGCAACCAAACTAAGAAGACTTGATGAAAAAGCTGAAATCGTACTTTTTGAAAGAGGAGAATTTATTTCTTTCGCTAACTGCGGATTGCCATATCATATCAGCGGGGTAATCGAAGACCGCCAAAAACTGCTTCTTCAAACTGTTGAGGGCATGAACGCACGGTACAATCTTGATATCCGCAACTTCTCAGAAGTAACTGCCATCAACCGGGAAGAAAAAACCGTTTCAATCAAACATGTCCAGACAGGGGAAGAATATACTGAAAGCTATGACGTTCTTGTTTTATCACCAGGAGCAAAGCCGATCGTCCCTCCAATCGAAGGGCTGAAGAGCACAAATGTATTTACACTTAGAAATATTCCAGACATGGATAAGATCAAGGAATATCTCGAAGGGAACCAACCGAAAAATGCTGTTGTGATCGGCGGCGGCTTCATCGGTCTTGAAATGGCTGAAAATCTTGTCCACACTGGAATAAATGTCACTCTTGTAGAGAAATTGCCACAGGTAATGGGGCCAGTTGATCCTGAAATGGCGGCAATTGTGGAAGACGAGCTAAGAAGGAATGGAATTGAGCTAATTCTTGGAGACGGAATCACAGATGTCCAGGACAATGGTACAAAGGTCGTCCTTGAAAGCGGAAAGGTTCTAGAAGCTGAATTGATCATCTTGTCAATTGGGGTACGTCCGGAAAACAAACTAGCAGCTGATGCAGGTCTTGAGCTTGGCGAACGCGGCGGGATCAAGGTAAATGAATACTTGCAGACATCTGATGAAGCTATCTATGCAATGGGAGACGCAATCGAAGTGACCGACTACATCAATGGTCAGCCAACTATGATTCCGCTCGCTTGGCCTGCAAACCGCCAGGCACATATTGTTGGACATCATATTAATGGACGGAAAATTGCCTACCCAGGAACGCTTGGTACTTCGATCGTGAAGGTATTCGAATTGACAGCTGCAACGACTGGCAACAGTGAAAAACTATTGCGCAGACTCGGTATTCCTTATGAAGTGGTCCATATTCACCCGCTGTCACATGCCGGCTATTACCCTGGTGCAGAGCAAATCTCACTAAAAGTAATTTTCGACAAGGAAACAGGCAAAATTTTCGGTGCTCAAGCTGTCGGGAAAGATGGTGTCGATAAACGAATTGATGTCATCGCAACTGCAATCAAAGGCGGATTGAATGTCTATGACCTTCAAGAGCTAGAGCTTGCTTATGCACCGCCATTCTCTTCCGCAAAAGATCCAGTAAACATGGCAGGCTATGTTGCTTCCAATATTGTGGATGGAACAATTGAAACAGTTCAGCACTATGAGGTTGATGAATTGCTCGCTGATGGTGCGTTCATGATTGACGTTCGTACAGAGGATGAGTTTGCTGATGGCAAAATCGAAGGGTCAAAAAACATACCGCTCGATGACCTGCGCAGTCGTCTTAACGAGCTTCCGAAAGACGAAACAATTCTCATTACTTGTCAGGTTGGGCTTCGTGGCTATCTTGCATCCCGAATCCTTCAACAAAACGGATTCGAAGTCAAGAATCTGACAGGCGGTTACAAAACGTACTCCATCTTTAAAAATAAATAAACTTCAGTAAAAAGAACCGGGCAAACTGTGCCCGGTTCTTTTTTGGTTTTGGCTGATAATCGGGGCTGTTGATTGGAACGGAAGACACTCGCATTCCGTGGGGCGTCAGGTGTCTTCCGTTCCAATCAACAGAGCGCAAAATTATTATTTGTCTTTAAATAAATCCAAAAGTTCGTGTTTTTTTACTAAAATAACCATAAGGGCTTCTTTCATGCGGAAAGATACCCTTATGCAAGCAATTTCCCCTCTATAAGGGCTTCTTTCATGCGGAAAGATACCCTTATGCAGGCATTTCCCCCTCTATAAGGGCATCTCTCATGTGGAAAGATACCCTTATGCAGGCATTTCCACCCCTATAAGGGCTTCTTTCATGCGGAAAGATACCCTTATGCAGGCATTTCCCCCTCTATAAGGGCATCTCTCATGCGGAAAGATACCCTTATGCAGGCAGTTCGAACTCTATAAGGGCATCTCTCATGTGGAAAGATACCCTTATGCAAGCAATTTCCCCTCTATAAGGGCATCTTTCATGTGGAAAGATACCCTTATGCAGGCAGTTCGAACTCTATAAGGGCATCTTTCATGCGGAAAGATACCCTTATGCAGGCAGTTCGAACTCTATAAGGGCATCTTTCATGCGGAAAGATACCCTTATGCAGGCATTTCCCCCTCTATAAGGGCATCTTTCATGCGGAAAGATACCCTTATGCAAGCAATTTCCCCTCTATAAGGGCATCTCTCATGCGGAAAAATACCCTTATGCAAGCAATTTCCCCTCTATAAGGGCATCTCTCATGCGGAAAGATACCCTTATGCAAGCAATTTCCCCTCTATAAGGACATCTTTCATGCGGAAAGATACCCTTATGCAGGCAGTTCGAACTCTATAAGGGCATCTCTCATGTGGAAAGATACCCTTATGCAAGCATTTCCCCTCTATAAGGGCATCTTCATGCGGAAAGACCCCAGTTAATTCCCTTATTAATATAATTTTGGTCATTGGATCACCCTAAATAGGTAAACCTGTTTCCGTTTTTTCCAAACGGCCATAAAAAGGGGCCATTTTTATTGAGAAGATTTTTCCATGTTTTTTTTCTGGTTTTTAAAGGAATTTAATAAGGGGTGAATCAAATTTATAAGGAGTGATTTGTTCTATGACGAATGAGAAGAATAAACAGGGTTTTCCGCCTCAGCATCAGGATCATCAGCCTGGAACGGAGCCGGAGATGAATCCTGAACCGAAGTCGGTAGATGAACAGTATAAAGGCTCCGGGAAATTATCTGGCAAGGTGGCATTGATCACTGGAGGGGATAGTGGGATTGGCAAATCAGTAGCGATTTATTATGCAAAAGAAGGTGCAGATATAGCCATTATCTATCTTGAAGAAAGCAATGATGCTAAAACGACGAAGGAGCTCATTGAGGCTGAAGGCAGAAAATGTCTGCTGCTGTCCGGAGATGTTGGCAGTGAACAGTTCTGCGAGGAAGCTGTCAGAAAAACAATTGATGCGTTCGGCAAGATTGACATCCTTGTCAATAATGCGGCAGAACAGCATCCGCAAAAGAGTTTGCTTGACATTTCTGCCCAGCAGCTAGAGAAAACGTTCCGCACGAATGTCTACTCGATTTTCCATTTGACAAAGGCCGTTCTACCTCATCTTAAAAAAGGGAGCTCGATCATTAACACTTCTTCGATAACAGCCTATCAGGGCAATGAGAAGCTGATAGATTACTCGTCAACAAAAGGGGCAATTGTTTCTTTTACGCGTTCCCTTGCTATGTCTCTTGCATCGCAAGGCATCCGAGTTAATAGCGTGGCACCAGGTCCGATCTGGACACCGCTGATCCCATCAACATTCACTGCAGAAGAAGTAGCGAAATTTGGAACAAATTCCCCAATGGGCCGAGCTGGACAACCGTTTGAACTAGCACCGGCATACGTCTATCTTGCAAGCGATGATTCCAGTTATGTAAGCGGACAGACGATCCATGTGAACGGGGGAACGATTGTAAATGGGTAAAAGGAAGAGGCGAAGCAGCGCTTTGCCTCTTTCCCTTTTAAACAAGGGACTCTTTTGGACGATCGCATGAATACCTTGTCACGATGTTAAATGGAACGATAATTCGCTTGATTGGCTCTTCTGGGTTCTCAATTTTTTGAATCAAGTTCTTGGCTGCCTGGAATCCAAGGTCGAAAATATTAATATTAACAGAAGTCAGCGGCGGCCTTGCCATCTCGGCAATCAAGACGTTATTGAAACTCACAATCGAGATATCTTTTGGTACCTCAATCCCCATTTCATCAAGCTTATTTAAAACACCCAATGCCATCAAGTCATCGGCGACGACTAAAGCGGAAGGTGGTTGATCTAGTGACAGCAGCACTTCAACAGCATCCTGCCCGCTTTCCTGCAGGAATTCATCATTGATGATGTATTCGTCTACTAACTTGATTCCTGAGTTCCTCAGTGCTTTCTCGTATCCTTCTATACGCTCTACCGTCACAACAAGATCGAGGTTCCCTCCGATGAAGGCAATTCGATCATGGCCAAGCTGAATTAAATGTTCTGTCACTTCTTTTCCAGCCTTGAAATTATCATTATCAACATAATTTATATTTTCATCATCTTTAAACGGCTTACCGATGACAAAAAACGGAAAATCTCGTTTTTTCAAATAGGAGATGACCCGGTCTTCTACCTTTGAGTACAAAAGAACTACCCCATCCACTCTGCCGCCTTGGACCATCGCGACAACACCGTCATAGATTTCATCGTCTGTCTTCCCAGTTGTCATGTGGAGGGCGTATTGTTTAGCATGTGCCCCCTCGCTCAATCCTGTCAAAACAGTTGGGAAAAACGGGTTCTGAAAGACAGCGTCACTGGAGCTCGGCATGACAAGCCCGATTGCCCTCGTTGAATGGCTAGCAAGGCTTCGGGCGATAAAATTCGGGTGATACCCAAGCTCGTCCATAACCTCCCTGACTCTTTTCTTCGTTTTTTCGCTGATCCTGGAACTATTGGCGATAACACGAGAGACAGTGGAAGGCGCGACATTTGCAATCTTCGCGACATCTTTTATAGTAACAGCCATTTAATTCCCACCCTTCTACCTGAACAATCCATTGTAATCATTATAAATGATTTGTCCAGTTTTTTTGCTGAATTTTCTAGTAGCGATGAATTTTTGCTATTCGTTCCTCTTTTTCCTTCTTTTTAAAAGCAGGAAAATAAAGCCGAAGAAGGCAGCATACACAGCACCCATTGCCACTAAATAAGGAATATTCAACCCGGTTTTTTCTGCGAGAACATAAATTTCCGCACTCTCCCGTGCGAGTGCCAGATTGTATTTCCCATCGTTGCTCCTGACTAGGTCATCTGCGAGCAAACCGCGCAATTCCTTTTTATCCTCAATCTGCTCGGAAGTCAAAGTGACTTGCTGAGTATTGGAAGTATTATTGATCGCAATCACCGCAGTCTCCTCTTGATAGCTGCGCTTGAAAACGGCCATTCCCTGCTTTTCGTAAAGAACTTCCAGATCTCCTCTTCTTAAAGATGGAAGGTCACTTCGCAGTTCCCCAAGTTTTGTGACATATTCGATCAATTCTTTATCCGCTCTGAAGCTCATCTGCCTTCGGTTATCCGGGTCTTCCCCTCCATCGAGCGCAATTTCACTACCATAATATACAATTGGAATGCCGGGAGCCGTATACATATAGGTCAGCGCCATTTTCCATCTCGTTCCTGGATGCTGTCCGTTCTGGACTGCTTTTCTCGTAAATCTGACCATATCGTGGTTGTCGATAAAATTCCCCATTAATTCTGGGTTCTCGTAAGTTGCTTTATTTCTCTCCGCCGTTGTGAAAAGCCAGTCCAAAGTCTGATCTGGTTTTTCGAATGCAGTGCGCAGCTGCTCATTCAATGGAAAATCAACAAAACCATCGATTCCCGCCTTATCATAATCAGCAATATAATTAGGATCCTCCGACCATACCTCGCCAATCAAATAAAAGTCGTCTTTGACACTTTTCACTTCTTTTGAAAAATCGGACCAAAACTCAACCGGTACATGGCGGACCGTATCAAGCCTGTAACCGTCAATATTTGTTTCTTCTATCCACCATTTTGCAGCATCCAGCAAGTACTTCCGTGTTTCTGGATTTTCTTGTGCTAAATCAGGCAGGCCATAAATCCAGTTATTTTCAAGCTGAGCCTGATCATTCCAGTCCAGGATCTCCTGCTTTTCATGGAACCAGTCCTGCCTAGCCGGATCGTTCACCCACTCATGATCAGGAGCAACATGATTAACAACAAAATCAAGAATGATTTTTAGATCCCTTTTATGCGCTTCCTTTACAAGCTGTTTGAATTCGTCTAAGCTCCCAAAATGTTCCTCTGTTTGATAAAAATCTTTAATCCAATAGCCATGGTAGCCTTTGTCGGCATTATCGAACACCGGTGTCATCCAGATTGCGGTAAACCCCATGCCCTTTATATAATCCAGCTGATCGATGATACCTTGGAAATCGCCGCCATGATAGGCCTTTGGATCATTTGCATCCACCTCGAAGTCATTGCTATTGTCACCGTTGTTAAAACGGTCCACCATTAAAAAGTAAATTGTTTCATCCTGCCATTTGCGTCCTTCTTTTTCCGCTGCACCTACTGGGAGAGCGCTAAACAGAAGGAACGGAATCAAGATGAAGATGATGTTTTTTTTCATCCTCGGTCCCCCTCATAATTTAAGCAAAGGCCAAAAAATGGCCTTTGCTTAACATGTTCTGTCCTAATAGATTATCCCTTTGTTCCTCCTGCCGTCAAACCAGAAACAAAGTATTTTTGGAAAGACAGGAACAGGATGGCAATCGGTACCGCAATTAATACTGCACCAGCAGCAAATGTCGTGAATTCTGCCCCAAACTGCTTGGCGACCAAATCATATAAACCTACCGCAAGCGTGTATTTTTCTTCTGACCTTAAAAGGACTCTCGCAAGGATGAAATCACCGAATGGAGCAATGAACGCGAACAATGCTACAACCGCGATGATCGGTGTTGCAAGCGGCATAACAATCTGGAAAAAGATTCTTAAGTGGCCAGCACCATCCATTTTAGCTGATTCATCAAGTTCTTTCGGTATTGTATCGAGATAGCCCTTCATCAACCATGTATTCATTGGGATTGCGCCTCCCACATATACAAGGATCAAACCTAGATGAGTATCAAGCAAGCCAGTCAATAATGCAAGGATGAAAATCGCGATCAAGGCTGCGAAGTTTGGAATCATTTGCAGGATCAGGAATGTCATTAAGCTATTTTTACGTCCAATGAAACGATAGCGTGAAAAAGAATACGCTGTAAAGCTGACAAGGATGACAGTAAACACCATGGTCAGAACACTTATCTTCAATGAATTCCAGTACCACAATAAGTAAGCGCTCTGGTTTGTGTCGAACAGTTCCTTATAGTGATCAAGTGTAGCATTCTTGGGGATGATGCTTGAACCGGACAAGCTCTGACCTGGATTGAAAGATGAACCGACTATCCATAGCAGCGGGTAAAAAATAATTGCAAACATAACCATAATAATCAGATACGTTCCTGTCAGTCTGAGGTATTTCTGTCGTTTGATACTCATATTACATCATATCCTCTTCTTGGAATGATTTCGTTCTCTTGAACTGCCATAAAGCTACTCCGATAACGATCAAGGAAAGCAGCATGGTAATGGCGGCAGCTTTAGAGTACTGTGCGGACGTCATCGTTAAGCTGTAAATCCACGAAATCAGGATATCTGTACCGCCGGCATTTGCGCCTGGCATTGCTGGCCCACCGCCGTTAAAGAGATAAATGATATTAAAATTATTAAAATTAAACGTGTATTGTGTAATCAAAATGGGCGCAGTTGCGAAAAGCACAAGCGGCAAAGTGATGTTCTTTAATTTCTGAAAAGTTGTTGCACCATCGACAGTTGCTGCTTCGTACAACTCTTCCGGGATGGATTGAAGGACCCCTGTTACCATCGCGAAAATGAACGGGAATCCAAGCCATGTCTGAATCATAATCAATGCGATTTTCGTATACACTGCTTCAGTCATCCATGGAATATTAGCGATTCCAAAAAAGCCGAGGATGTCCCGGTTAATCGCACCGAATGATTCGTTGAACATACCAGCAAATACAAGAATTGATACGAAAGCAGGTACAGCCCAAGGAAGAATGAATACGGTACGGATGATTGCCTTTCCTTTAACGTCCTTCTGGTTGACAAGAATCGCCAGAAACATTCCTAGGGCAACCTGGAAAGTTGTTGCGACGAATGTCCAAATGATCGTCCATGAAAGAACGGAGAAGAATGTCTGACGCCAGGATTCCAATTGGAACAAATCAAAAAAGTTTTTCAGTCCGACCCAGTCAACCAGTTTCGCAGGCGGCGAATGATACAGATCATAGTTTGTAAATGCGAGCAAGACTACGAAAATGATCGGGAACACAACAACGAAAATTAATAGCAGGAATCCAGGTGACATGATCAAATATGGGAACCCATTATCAATTAAATTATTGTATTGCTCCTTAACCGTGCTAAGACGCTCCCCCGTGTCTCTTTTTAAGCCATTCTTATAGGCATCATTTAAGCTGAAAAGATAAAAACCAATTCCAAAAATCAGGACAATCAATGCCAGGATTCCTTCCACCAACAAGAAGATGGAGTGGTCACGAGGCGTTTGCTCTCCGAGGGTAAACAGGCCCCATAACCCCATGTTTAGCAAGTCTTTGAACACTCCGAAGAATGCACCGGTTAAAACTAAAAATGCGGTCCCTTTTAAATATTGTTTGTTGTATAGCTGACCTAGCCCAGGAATCATCGAAAGGGCTGTTGCTATTTTGCGGTGGTTGGTTTGATAGGACTTCGCTTTCATCCCTATTCCCCTTTCTCTTTCTATATAATTGATAAGGCGATTTTCGAAAACAATGCTGATGCTTGATCATCGAGGACAAGCCCTCGCTGTGACAACCAATCTAGCAAAATCAGCCTTGTTTAAAAGCATCAGATGCTTTATGAGAACGAATACATTATCTTTCATACTGTTTCTGTATTATACCGAAAGCTTTTGTTTTCCCTCTCAGGAAGCACCTGATTGGCTTACTCTTATTTTAGCGCAACCGTTTGCTCCATAAAAGACTTTTTTTCTGTTTCAAGAAGGCGACAACTTTATGGCTTTATCTTAATAGAACAGTACCTCCTCAATGGATGTACTGTTCTATTATAGATTGCTTTATTTCGAGTGGTTTTGCTGGATGTTCTGTTCTATTTGCTTAACTGCTGAATCTAGAGCTGCTTGCGGCTCCGCTTTGCCTGTTACAACAGTTTGCAAGGCGCTGGCCATTGGTGCCCAAACTTCACCCATTTCAGGAATGTTCGGCATTGGAACTGCGTCTTGTGTTTGAAGTGCAACAGCTTTAGCACCTTCATTTTCAGCGATTGCTGGATCGTCAACTAAAGCTACGTTAGTTGGAACTTCAGCAGTTTGCTCGAAACGGTACTTAGCGTTTTCGTCGTTTGTAATGAACTCGAGGAATTTTGTAGCCCATTCCTGGTTCTTTGAGTAAGAAGAAACATGCCATCCTTTCACACCCATAAAAGTCTTCATTGGTGTGCCATCTGCAAATTTAGGGAATGGAGCTGCACCGAATTCGATGCCAGCATCTTTCATGCCACCAAATGCCCATGGTCCGTTCATAACAGACGCTACTTTCCCTTCGTTGAAAAGTCCATCCATAGCAGATCCGCCATTTTCACCGATAATTCCATTAGGGAATAGCTTTTCAGCATACCACTTCTGAATGTACTCTGTACCTTTTACAGCACCTTCGTTGTTCAAACCCAGATCTTGAGGGTTAAGAGCGCCGTCTTTTTCCCCAAATACATATCCGCCGTTGCCAGCGATTGGAGCGTGTGCAAAGTAGAAGTTATCCCAAAGTGCAAGGAAACCGTATTTGCCGTCTTTCGTGTTTGCTTTTGCGAATGCATATAGATCTTCCATAGTTGCAGGAACTTCAGTCATAAGAGCTTTGTTATAGATAAAAACTGGAGTTTCCGCAGACTTTGGAAGTCCGTATAATTTACCGTCGAAAGATTGGGCAGCGATAGAAGATTCAGAGAAAGTTGCCTTTACGTCATCGCTTACATTTAGTTCAGCAATATGTCCTTGAACTGCAAGCTCACCGATTTGGTCATGCGGAAGTGTGATAATGTCTGGACCGGTGCCAGCTGGGCCGTCAAGACGTAATTGCTCTTTCATTTTTGTAGCCATTTCTACTTCTTTAACCTCGATTTTGATACCGTTTTCTTTTTCGAAATCAGCAGCTACTTTTTCTAACCAGCCTGATTTATCTTTGTCTTCCCAAACTACCAGCTTCTCTGGTTTAGAAGCATCTTCTGTTTTCTTGCCCGTGTCGTTTGAAACCGGGTTTTCTTCTTTAGGTCCACAAGCGGCAAGTGCCCCGATCATTAAGACCAGCATCATGAAAATTGACCATCCTTTTTTCATTGTATTTCCCTCCTAAAATTGTTTCCTTACTTTTTTAATTGTGCATGATGTTTTCTAATCTGTGCAAACGTTTGTAATCCCGTCCGCAATTCTATGAAAACGATTGCACAACCTACTTATTATTATAAAGACTAAAATCCTTTTGACAACTATTTTTTTTACTTATAGCCAATAAATTTTTATTTTTTTGTAAATCGGCTATTTTTATTTGACATTTCTAAATAGGTGGTCTACCCTTGTTTTAATCTGACATTGATCGTATTTGATAATGAAAGGAATGGTTTCCTCCTTGTTAAAAGAAGCGATTTCCCACCGTCCTGGAGACAATGATGCATACGCTTGCACGAATGAAGAGCTACATATTCGCATTAGAACAAAAAAGCATGACATAAAAGAAGTTTCTCTTTTGAATGGTGATCCTTATGACTGGCACGATGGAAAATGGACAACAAATACCGTTCCAATGAGGAAAAGCGGTGCGGACCAGTTATTCGATTATTGGTTTGTCTCGATTAAACCGCCTCATAAAAGATTGCGTTATGGATTCCTATTGAATGATGGTATTGAAACAGCCTGTCTGACGGAAAAAGGTTTTTACGACCAACCGCCGTTAGACGATACAGGATACTATTTTGCTATCCCTTACATCAATAATATTGACGTATTTCGTGCTCCTGGCTGGGTGAAGGATACAGTCTGGTATCAGATCTTCCCAGAGCGCTTTGGAAATGGCGATTCTGCTAATGATCCTGAAGGTACTTTGCCATGGGGAAGCGCACCACCTGAGAGAGATAACTTTTTTGGCGGGGACCTCCAAGGTGTAATCCAGAATATCGATTACCTGGTTAACCTTGGGATTACCGGTATTTATTTTACACCGATTTTCAAGGCTTATTCCAACCATAAATACGATACAATCGATTATATGGAAATCGACCCGCAATTTGGGAATAAGGAAACACTTAAACGGCTGATCCAGGTTTGCCATGAGCATGGAATCAAAGTCATGCTTGATGCAGTGTTCAACCATAGCGGCTTCTATTTTCCGCAGTTCCAGGATGTTCTGGAACAAGGGGAAGCGTCTCCTTATAAAAATTGGTTCCACACGAAAGAATTTCCGCTCGTAATGGAGCCAAAGCCAAACTATGAGACATTTGCTTTTGAAAAATCGATGCCAAAGCTGAACACGGAAAATCCGGAGGTGATGGAATACCTTTTGGAAGTGGGACGCTACTGGGTACGTGAATTCGATATTGATGGCTGGAGACTTGATGTAGCGAATGAAGTCGACCATGCCTTCTGGAGAAAATTCCGTTCTGAAGTGAAAGCAATCAAACCTGATCTCTATATTCTTGGGGAGATCTGGCATGACTCGATGCCGTGGCTGCGCGGCGACCAATTCGACGCTGTCATGAACTATCCGTTCACTACGAATATCTTAAACTTGTTTGCCCGCGGAGCTATTTCGGTACAAGAGTTCATGGAAAACATGACAACGGTCAACCATATGTATCCGAAAAACGTAAATGAAGTCGCCTTCAACCTGATTGGTAGCCATGATACACCAAGAATCCTGACGGAATGTAGCGGAGACGAAGATAAGCTTAAACAGATTTTCACGATCCTGCTTTCTTATATTGGTACACCTTGTATCTATTATGGCGATGAAATTGGGATGAGCGGCCCGCAGGATCCAGGCTGCCGAGAATGCATGAAGTGGAAGGAAGAAGATCAGAACAAGAATATGTTTGAGCATGTTCAGAAGATGATCCGCCTTCGCAAGGAATATCCGCTGCTGGCGAATGAGGGGGAACTTCATTTCCTTTCATCGGATTCCCATGAAAGCTGCATTGCTTATACGAAATCAAACGGCGAAACAACCATTTTGGTTGTCGTGAATATTAGCGATGAAGAAGCAAGTTACCACCTGCCGTTTCATTTAAAAGGCAAGAAAATCACGAACATATACACTGGAGAAGAATATGCTGCTGATAGCGATGATTTGACAGCGAAAATTGCCGCAAATGGATATGCGTTGTTCCAGTTTTAAAGTTAGTAGCCCCTTCCTATTTAGGGAAGGGGCTTACCTTTTTTATTTTCCCCAACAAAAAATGAAGGTTTTTACGCTAAATTCCTTCCTGAGTCTGTATAAAAACAGAATTACAACTTGGAGATGGAAAACATGAAGAAAAAAACAGCTAAATTATCGTTATTTGCCATTACTTGGCCATTATTTATTGAAATTATGCTTTATATGCTGATGGGGAATGCGGATACCTTAATGCTTTCCCTGTACTCGGACAACTCAGTCGCAGCAGTTGGGGTAACCAATCAAATTCTCTCCATGGTTATCGTCATGTTTGGCTTTATCGCCACAGGTACCGCCATCCTGGTTGCGCAGAATCTAGGGGCAAACCAGCACAAGGAGGCACATGAAATTTCCGCTGTCTCGATCGGGGCGAATCTTGTTTTTGGTTTGATTTTGAGTGCAGCCGTCTTCGTTTTCAGCGAGCAGCTGCTCAACTTGATGGACCTGCCTCCTGAACTGTTTGACGAGGCTAACTCCTATTTAAAAATTGTCGGGGGCTTTTCTTTTATTCAGTCGCTGATCATGACGATTAGCAGTATCGTCCGCAGCTATGGTTTTACTAGTGATATCATGTATATCACGATCGGCATGAATGTGCTGAATGTGATTGGCAACTATTTCTTCATCTTCGGTACTTTCGGCTTTCCTGTGCTTGGGGTTGAAGGTGTAGCGATTTCAACAACTGTCAGTCGGATTGTTGGATTGCTTGCAGCGATTTACGTCATGAAAAAGCGGATCCCTGGGTCGATGCCATTGTCGCTGCTGTTCCGTTTCCCGAAAAAGCATTTACAGAACCTGCTCCATATCGGGATTCCTTCTGCCGGCGAGAATTTAAGCTATAATGGGTCGCAAATGATGATCACTTATTTTATCGCCACACTTGGAACACAGGCCCTGACGGCTAAGGTATATACACAAAATATCATGATGTTCATATTTCTTTTTAGTATCGCGATCAGTCAAGGAACACAGATATTAATTGGCCATATGGTCGGCGCAAATGAAGTCGAGCGTGCCTATAAACGAGCTATGAATAGTTTAAAACTTGCAATAATGATTTCGATCGCTTCAGCAGTGACCGCTTCCTTCTTTTCAAAAAAATTGCTGGGGATCTTTACTGATAACCCCAGCATTATTGAACTCGGCACTATCTTATTTTTGCTTACGATCATTCTTGAACCCGGCAGATCTTTCAATCTGGTGCTGATTAGTTCATTAAGAGCAGCTGGCGATGTGAAATTTCCGGTTTATATAGGCATTCTGATCATGTGGGGAGTCAGCGTACCCCTTTCTTATTTTCTAGGAATCTATTTAGAAATGGGTCTTGTCGGCATCTGGATCGCCTTCATTGCCGACGAATGGCTGCGCGGACTGCTCATGCTCTGGCGCTGGAAATCAAGGTTATGGATGAGGAAGTCCTTTGTAGCTGCAAAATAGATTTTCTTAATCTGCAATATTAATATGATAGTCCCGGAACCAGATATGAATCTGAGCAAGCTGAGCAAGCAGCTGCGGTCCGGTCATAAGTTGGCCGAACCATGGAACCTTGAAGGATGCGCCCTCGGTTTCAATCATTTTTTGCAGCGTAGTTTTGTCGAAGAATTCATGCAGCGCACTGTTCGAATCGGACATGAAATCTGATAGCATTCCTTTCACTGCCTGAGTGTAGCCGGGATGGTGGGTCTTCGGATATGGACTTTTTTTCCGGTATAATACTTCCTCAGGCAGTATTCCTTGCAATGCCTTACGGAGGATTCCCTTTTCCCTGTTTCCGTGCATTTTCATTTCCCACGGGATGTTCCAAACATATTCGACAAGTCGATGGTCCGCAAACGGCACCCTCACCTCAAGACTGGCACCCATGCTCATCCGGTCCTTCCTGTCGAGCAGGGTCGTCATGAACCAGGTGATATTTAAATAGAATAATTGTCGCCGCTTTGCATCGATTTGATTCTCTCCATCAAGTACCGGCACCTCAGCTATTGTCTCATTGAATTTCGCCATCATATAATCTTCCAAATTCAATTTTTTTCGCCAATCATCTCTCAGCATATTCTGCCGCTCATTAATGGAACGCATCCAAGGAAATCCCTGTCGGTTGAGATCATCCTCCCGGTGAAACCATGGATACCCTCCAAAGATTTCGTCTGCGCATTCACCCGAAAGGCTGACGGTGAAATCCTGTTTGATTTCCCGGCAGAACCAAAGAAGGGAGGAGTCAATGTCTGCCATTCCTGGCACGTCCCGAACATGCACAGCTTCTGTCAAATAAGCTGCCAGTTCTTGTTGGGAGATAACGCTGTTATGATGAACGGTCCCAAATGTTTCTGTCATCTTATTGATCCAGAAGGCATCCGCATTAGGCTGAAACTCGCTTACCTTAAAGTACTGATCATTTCCTTCATAATCGATGGAGTACGTATGCAGGCTTCCTTTGCCCTCTTTTTTATAATGGTTTGCGGCAATCGCCGTAATGGCACTTGAATCCAATCCGCCAGAAAGGAACGTGCACAGTGGAACATCGGAAACGAGTTGCCTCGTTACGGCGTCTGTGAACAGCTCACGTACCTTCTCAGAAGTTTCTTCAAGACTGTCTGTGTGTTCTTCGCTTTTGACGTTCCAATACCTCCAAATTTTCAGCCCATTTTTTGAAAAAATGAGTCCATGCCCTGGACGAAGTTCCTTCATATTTTTAAAAATACCAGCCCCTGGTGACCGGGATGGCCCGAGCCCAAAAACCTCGCATAATCCTTCTCTGTCTACCTCTGTTTTCACTTCAGGATGTGCCAACAGCGCCTTTTGTTCAGAGGCAAACATAAATCCTCCCGCTGTTTCCATGAAAAACAGCGGCTTCACGCCGAGACGGTCGCGACCGATGAACAGCTTTTCCTCCAGATGGTCCCAAACAGCGAAGGCAAAAATTCCATTTAAATATTCAAGGCAATTTTCCTTCCATTCCATGAAAGAAGTAAGCAATACTTCTGTGTCAGAATGGCCATGAAAAGAATATCCTTTTACTAGCAGTTCTTTCCTCAGGTCCTCGGTATTGTAGAGTTCTCCGTTATAGCAAATGGTATAGCGGCTATCTCCCTGTGCTCTGGTCATCGGCTGCTTGCCTCCCTCGGGATCGACAACCACCAGCCTTTTATGTCCCAGCGCTGCATGCTGCGAAGTCCATACATTCGTATCATCAGGACCTCTTTTGCTTAAAGTTTCCGCCATCTTGGCAATTAATTGATGCTCATGATCTAAATTTCTACGATAGTCTACCCAGCCTGTAATTCCACACATTAATGATCATCCCTTCTCAGCGGAACTTTTTCCTGAATCGCTTATGCATTACTCATCTTATGCAGAAAGATTCCATCTGGTTAATCGCCTAACTTATCCATCTGTTATAAATTCATCAAAATCTGTCTAAAAAGAAGGTGAGCGACAATAAATGGAGGATCCAAATGAATCGACAACAACGAAGCAATCTTATCGAATACCAACCCCGGTCATTCAATGCCGGAACTGTAGAGCATATTAATGCACAATGGATATTCTTTGATGAAGAGACGGAGGAAGCAGCCCTTATTGAGGAGTTTGCCCACCAAGAGGTAGAAGTGCAGCGAAACAGCAAATGGTGTAAAGGGATTTTACTGGATGACGGCAACATCCAGACTGGCAAGGAAATCCTATCCCTTACAGATCAGGAAATGATCAGAATCAGAAAGCAGCTGATCTATTCTTTCGAACGTCTGCTGGATGAATTGAATGATGAGGCATTTGTCCAATTCATTCAAACCTTGAATTCGTTGAAGTTCTCGCTCTATGATTGCATCTATTGTTATAATCATCTAACATTTCTTGATCATAAAGCCGGAAGATCCGGAGTGAATTTTTTGATTTTCGACAACGAAGAACATATTTGCAGCGTACAGCATCATTTTGATTATTATGAAATCCAAATGGACCGGTTTGAATTGACCTTGAACAACGGAAAGCGGACGGTGGTCGAACGAATATCGTAAACAGCAATAAAACCTGCATTCGAGGGAAGGCAGGTTTTCGCTTCTAATCGCTTATTTTACCGTGTATGCAATGTTTTCTACAGTCCTAAATCCTTGTTCAAAGGCAGCCGTATCAAGCGGTTTCTGGATATAGTAACCTTGAGCATAGTGGCAATCCAGATCTCTCAAGATGTTCATCTGTTCATGTGTCTCTACGCCTTCCGCAACGATGCTCACAGCTAGTCCCTGGCCCATGGTGATGATTGCCTTAACAATGGCAATATTGGATGGATCGTCATGCAGGTGCTTGATGAATGACTGGTCGATTTTCAGGGTATCAATCGGTAAATTTCGTAAATAACTTAATGACGAATACCCTGTGCCGAAATCATCCATTGATACTTTCACTCCTAGTTCCTGTAATGACTTCATGATGGAAATGCTGTAACCGATATCCTTCAGCATCGCGCTTTCTGTCAATTCGAGCGATAGGGATGCCGGAGCAAGCCTTGAAACGTGAAGAGCCTCCATCACCTTGCTTAGAAAGGTATGTTGCTGGAATTGATAGGCTGAGACATTAACGGAAATTCCTAGATTAGGAAATCCGTTTTGCTGCCAGTACTTTGTTTGAACACAGGCTGTTGTCAGGACCCATGCGCCTATTTCTTCAATCAACCCAGTTTCTTCGGCTAGCGGAATAAACTGCGCCGGTGAAACAAGGCCAATAAGAGGATGCTGCCAGCGAATAAGCGCTTCGATACAAGTAATTTCTCCTGATTTCAAGTCCATCAGCGGCTGATAGTAGAGATGGAATTCGTTTTTCTCGAGTGCTTTTCTTAAGTAGCTTTCCAGTTCCATGCGAACCATTGCTTGATCATTCATCCCGGTTGAATAATACGTGATCTTATTCCCTCCCTGACTTTTTGAACGGTTCATCGCTATATCAGCATTTTTCAGCAGCGTATGTTCATCAAAGCCATCCTCTGGAAAAGAGCTGACTCCAATACTGGCCGTTACCATAAATTCTTGATTCTGGTAAGACAAAGGCAATGAGATAAGCCTTTGGAATTCTCTTGCCCACTTGGTCGTCAGGTCGATGCTGACATCCTCTGTCAACAGCAACGTAAAGGTATCGCCGCTGAATCTTGCCAGATAGGCGCCTGTTGGCATCTGATTGTGCAGTCTTTCCGCCAGTTGTTTTAAAACAAAGTCACCGGCAGAATGTCCTAGACTGTCGTTGATGATCATAAAGCGGTCAAGATCAATAACAAGGACGGCAAGCAGTTCTTTCTTCTGCTTTGCACGATGGACCATTTTCTCCAGCTTTTCCGTGAATCTCATTCTGTTGGGCAAACCTGTATCCCGGTCATAATAGGCTAGCTGAATGATTTTTTCTTCTGTCTTTTTTTGGCAGGTGATATTCCTGCCGATTCCATGTATTCCCACACAGGAACCATTGACTGTAATCGGAATGTTTTTGATTTCAAAAATTTGAGGTTCAGCGGTTTTGATGCGAATTTCGATTGTATAGGATTGTTCTTTTCCTTCCAATGCCTGAAGAAAATACCATTTTGCACGTTGAATGTCTTCTGGATCGATAAAATGGTGCGCAGGCCTGCCAATCAGTTCGCTTTCATCATAGCCGAAGGTTTTCATGAACGACCGATTAGCACTTGTAAAAGCCCCGTTCCGATCGGTGGAATAAACAAAATCTTCATTATATTCAAACAAGGACTGATAATATTGTTGAGAAATCTTAAGGCTCTCATTTAACTGAAGAATGTCTTGTTGCGAGGCTGTTAGCAGGTGGGACAATCTGTTGATGGTGTGTTTGTCGTTCCCCTCAGGAAGGAGCTCTTGCTTGTTGAGAATAGTAAAATAGATAAGATAAGGATGTTCAGCGCAATACTTGCCTCTGTCATCACACACCACCAGCACAGACAATGGAAGCTGCTTCATCAGAAATTGCTGCAGATGCGGTAGTTTTTCTGCTTTTGTATAAAAAATTTGCACTAAAAGATTTGCATGTTCTTTGAATGAATTGCTCTCTATAAAGCTAGTAACTTGTCTATCACTTTCATAAACGCAGCTTTTTGTTGTAGCCATAGCATTCTCCCTATCTTTATTTCTCCAATAACCCTCCCTCTTAAATTATCATAATTGTTCCCATAACGATAGGGGGGAAAAACAAAAGCTGCCCATTTATGGACAGCAATTTTTCGACAACTTCGATTTAGAACAAATCAGTGCCAAGTGGAAGGGAAAAGCCTAAATATAGTACAAGCAGAAGAGCCACGGTGAATTGGATCCACAAAACAGATGCCTTTTCGTTCTTTTTTGTACGGATCACGATCATTTCAAACATAGAGATGACCCACAGGCCAACCGCCGCTTTCAGCACGTACATAATGTCGATTGTAATGCTGAAAAGAAGCCAAAAGCCAGTCAATAGAATCAGCACGTAAAATAATCTTAGGACCATATGGGCAATTTTCGCACCCTTTTCGTTACCGCCTTTATGTAGTCCCAATGCCACGAAGAATAAAACCAAAGCCAAAACCCAGGCTGTTATATGGGCATGTATCATGTACCGTCCTCCTAATTGTAAAGTCTAAAATATCATACCATAACAGTATGGATAATCCTATCAATTAGCGGCGGTGTATTCATTCGACTTTATTTCTTAACGTCCCAATTCCTTTGATCGAAATTTCAATGAGATCTCCAGATTTTAAGAACCTTGGCGGCTTAAACCCTTTTCCCACTCCAGCCGGTGTTCCAGTCGCAATGATGTCACCTGGCTCCAGTGTCATTCCTTGTGAAAGGACGGCAATCACTTCTTCAATCGGAAAAATAAATTTTTCCGTATTGGAATCTTGCCTTAATTCGCCGTTTACAGTTGTTTTTATATCCAGTGCATTCGGATTCGCGATTGCTGACTTATGGACAATCCATGGTCCCATCGGGCACGCAGTATCAAGGCTTTTGCCGATGAAAAATTGCTTGTGCTTTTCCTGGAGGTCCCGGGCGGTAACATCATTGATAATCGTGTAGCCAAACACGTAATCCAAGGCTTCTTCCTTCGTGATCGCTTTCCCTTCTTTGCCAATGACAACAGCTAGTTCCCCTTCATAGTCCAATTGCTCTGTCAGTTCCCTTTGGGCTAAGATATTTTGTTCATGAGCGGTTACAGTCGTAGGGGCTTTCGTAAACACCATCACATGCTCGGGAATATCTTCCTTGCTGCCCAATTCAATCGCATGCTCGGCGTAATTTTTCCCGACACAAAAAATATTTTTAGCCGGTCGCGGGATTGGCGCCAGTAATTCAACAGTTGAAAGCGGAAGGAAAAAGTCGCTTTCCAGTTTGTTATCCTTCACCCACTGGACCGTCTTTTCCGCTTCCTGATAAAATTGGTCACCTAACGAAATGGCTTGAACCATGTCAGCTGGAATGTAAGCATTGCCACTCATCTTTTCATGAACTTCCCGCAGTGGCAGAACATGGCTTCCTTTATCATTTACGATTCCGATCCATTGGCCATTTTCGTTTTTTATCGTAGCGAATTTCATTTAAATTTCCCCCTCTGTGTAATTTCTCGTCTCCTTGCCTAATCATACTCCTGGCGGTTTTTTGAATTTCTGAATATGTAAATAACTACCGCTTCGCCACAGCCATTCGACCGGGCCAAAATAAAATCTTTTGAGCCACCAGCTGCTGAAAGCTAATTGACTTGCATAAATCGAAAGAGCGAGCATAGTTCCAGCGAATATGGAAACATCTCCATAGTAACCGAGTCCGTAACTGTAAAAAACCATCGTCGAAAAGATGGACTGGAATAAGTAGTTGCTGATGGATAGCCTGCCTGCAGCTTCGAGCGGATATAAGACTCTGTCCATTTTCCTGGATTCGGAAAGAAGGGCAATTATCAATGCATAAGCCATTGCCAGCATCGCTCCGCCAAAAATATCCTGAGCATAATCGGTCCAATACGTTCTGCCATAAAGGTAGGGAACGAACTTGATCAGCAGACCGATGGTGGCAAGTCCTGCTGCAAATGCGCCAATCTTTTTCTTATTCCTGTGCACTTGTTCGAAAAGCCTCATCTTGGCCGCGCCGGCTCCAATCAGGAACAAAGGCAAAATGGTGATCAAATAAAAGAACAAACCGGTGAGATTATTATTTTTATACCACTCTGTCATTCTTTGCTCTGTCACTTCGGCAAAGCTGCCAGTTTGATAGACAGTCATTGCCTGTTTTGCAGCCTGTGCATCATACATCGAAAACGCGGCGCCTCCTTCCACTGCCGAGGCTGCACCAAGCATCCACACGAGAAAGACATTTGGAACAATATAGATAACCAAACCTGCAATCATCAATCTTTTTGCGCTCCATCCCAAAAAGAAAAGAAAGACAAACCCGCAGACTGCATAGGTTATCAGGATATCCCCTTCCCAGATCAAAAAAGCATGAAGGCATCCAATCAGCAGTAGCAGCGAAAGCCTTCTCACGACAAATGGAGTGAACTTCAGACCTTTATCAAGGATCCGCTCTCTTAAGATTACCAGCCCATACCCGAACAACATGGCAAACAACGGATAAAAGCTGGCCTGGATCCACACATCGATGAATCTGTAAGTAAATACATTGATATTTCCATTCCACCAGGTTTCAGGATCGATAGAAAAATACGGTGAGTGGAATGAAATCATGTTGACGAGCAAAATCCCCAACAATGAAAATCCCCGCATTCTGTCGATCGAAACAATCCTGCCCGATGCCTCTCCGTTGCTCTCCATTTTCCTCCTCATTTCATCCAATGTTTAACATATAATCTATGTATAACACACTATCGGCAAATATGGCAAAAGGAACGAAAGGATCCAACGCAGAAACTACTGATGCTGGTATTCTTTCGTTCACACCGCTATGCTTTGATAAGGAATCCTTGTAGATGATAACGAAGTTTTTGTGGCATTTTTACTCTTTTAAGCTTGTTTCCAAGTACTCCTTTCTCAATTGGACCTTTTGGATTTTACCGGATGCAGTTTTCGGCAGTTCTTCCACAAAAGTTACCCCAGTTATGGCTTTGAAATGGGCCAGTTTGTCCCTGGAAAATGCAATAAGATCCTTTTCCGTAATCTGTTCGTTTTCGCGTAAAACGATATATGCGTGCGGGGTCTCTCCCCATTTTTCATGTGGGACGGCAATAACGGCAGCTTCTAGGACAGCCGGATGGTCGTACAATGCTCCCTCCACTTCGATGGATGAAATATTTTCGCCTCCACTAATAATGACGTCTTTTTTACGGTCAACAATATCGATATTCCCGTATTCGTCTACTGTCGCCATATCGCCTGTGTGAAGCCAGCCATTGCGAATCGTTTCCATGGTAGCCTCTTCATTTTTCCAGTAGCCTTTCATTACGCCATTGCTTCGGGTTGTTATTTCGCCAATTTCCTTGCCGTTATGGGCAACCTCTTCGCCAAAATCGTTGACAACCATTACCTGGCAGCCAATCATCGAGATCCCTGCCTTCGCTTTCATTCGGTACTGTTCATTCAAAGGCAGCTCCTTCAAATGCGATCTGATTGTAGAAATTGTACTTAAAGGGGAAGTTTCTGTCATACCGTATACCTGGATGAATTCCCAGCCAAGTTCTTTTTCGACACGGGTAACGAATGCCGGCGGCGGAGCGGAACCAGCGATGACTACACGCACCTGCTGTTCAATGGTTGGAACATTTTTTTCATAATACTGGAGCAAGGCATTCAAAACTGTCGGTGCCATATGCATCACGCTGACTCTATGCTTTTCTAATGCGCTGAAGATCGCCTCGGGAGTCGTCTTTCGGAAGCATACCTGCGATGATCCATTTGCTGTGTAATAAAATGGTGAACCCCATCCATTTACATGAAACATTGGCAGGACATGCATCAGCACGTCTTCATCGCTGACCCGCAAATGATGCATGGAGCTCATAGCATGTAGATAATTATTCCTGTGCGTCAGCATGACACCCTTTGGATTACCCGTTGTCCCGCTTGTATAAAGGAGACTGCAAACATCATTTTCGTCAAGCTCTTCGCGTTTAAACGGTTCAGAAGAATGCTGTAAAAGCCAATCATCGTACCCGGTTTCCACCGTGCTCTCTTCCTTGTAATGGACAATGATTTCCTTCACTGTTTCCAGCTGATTCTTGATCGGCTGGATTAGATGGTATAAGTCTTGATCAACAAATAACACTTTGGATTCACTGTGATTAAGGATGAATAGATAATCTTCCGGTTTAAGGCGGATGTTCAGAGGAACCATCACACCTCCGACCTGGAAAACACCATAGAAACCTTCAAGCATTTCAAGCGAATTTGGAGCAAGGTAGGCAATGCGGTCCCCTTTGACAGCTCCAAGCTTCCTCAGTCCATCAGAAAGCCGATTTACTCGTTCATTAAGATCAGAATAGGTAAGCGCCCTGTCCTCGGAAAAAATAGCCTTTTTGTCTCCATAAAGGGAAACCGCGCGATCTAGAAATTGGTTCAACAGCAATGGAACGTTCATATTTGCCTCCTCAAGGTATGATTAAAAATTCTAAATATATAAATGGAATTAAAGGATTTTAGGAATATTCGTCCAATTATTATAGGTAAATAAAACCTATGGGAAGGCGGACAAATAATGAAAATCCTC
>NZ_JAUSUN010000035.1:0-30751 GCF_030814065.1 Mesobacillus stamsii | reverse complement strand
AAAAAGTATACAATGCAGGGACTTCTTGATGAATTTGACATCATTGAGTGTTTTGAACAACCAGGTGCTCAGATCCGCATAGGAGAAGTAACTAAGCGTCAAAAGGCACTATACGAGAATATCGGCATTTCGCCACCAACCTCGTTACAGTAGCTTCGGGAATGCAGGATTTAAAAGAAGGATATTCTGGATATGTGTTGAATTACGGGATTTCAATAATTGCACCTTATTTCCATTGCGGGTACCACTATTATACTATAAAGAATTAGACTTGATTGGTAGGTTTTTGAGCAATCGTAGAGCGATTTCGTTCTTCCTAGGTCTCATTCGGGAATCGAAATATTTGCTGCATGGTCGGTTGTTTTAGTTTTGCTGGGGTTATTTGTCCTGGGCTTGTAGCGGCATGGGTATTTTAAATCTCAAGATATAAATTGCTTCGAAAATATGGCATAAACCATAATAATGATGCGATGACTGGCGCATCTCTAGGAGCGAAATAGTCCATCGTCCATAGGACAATAACAAGAGAAAGGCTCATAAAATGGGGACTCAAGGATATGTCCCGACTTTATGAGAAACGATACTTAAAAGGTTGAACCGCCCTGTATGGATTCGTACGCAGGGTGGTGTGAGAGGTCGACTAGCCAATTAATGGCTAGTCATCTACTCGATTTCCCAACCAATTGCATGCCCAACTAATGTTCAACTTGAAGCTGCTTCTCAGCCATGCTTAACAGACAATTATTTTGGAGATGCCTGGTTATCTTCCCTCCGAAGCTTTCTCCTTACAATTTTACCGACAGCGCTTTTCGGAAGGCTATCAATGAATACAACATATTTTGGTTTTTTATAAGAAGCTAGATGCTGTTGGCAATGCAGGATGAGTTCTGCTGATGTTGCAGTCATTCCTTCCTTTAGTACGATGAATGCTTTGACTGTCTCCACCCACTTTTCATCAGGTACGCCGACGACAGCGGCTTCTCTCACTGCAGGGTGTTGATAGAGCACCTCTTCCACCTCACGAGGATAAATGTTATAGCCGCCACTAATAATCATGTCTGATTTTCGATCCACAAGATACATGTAGCCATCTTCATCGATGTATCCCATATCACGGGTATATACCCACTTTCCCTTCATCGTCTCTTTTGTCAGTTGCTCCTCTTTCCAATAACCAGCCATTGCCTGACTGGAGGAGATGATAATCTCGCCAATTTCCCCTGCCTTCATTTCCTGTCCTTCTTCATTTACAATCTTTAATTCTGTTGTTACCGTTGGCCTTCCACAGGATAGAAGTCGGTTGTATTGTTGAGGATTTTCAAGTGCCTCCACGTGATCGTCAATCCCCATTACCGTCAGGATAAGTGGAGCTTCGGTTTGGCCAAAGTATTGGATGAACTTCGGTCCCCATAATTCCAATCCTCTTTTCAGTGCTTCGCGAGGCATAGGAGAGGCACCGTAGATGATGGAGCGGACGGAATTGAATGAGTATTTTCCCACATCAGGGTATGACAGCAACATGACTACCATCGTTGGTACAAGGTTCAGGGTTGTCGGTTTTAATTGTTCAACCGCTTCAAGGAAAGACTTTGGTTCAAAACCTGGCAAAATGGCATTTGAAGCTCCGCTCACCCAGTGAGGGAGGATGAGTGTTCCGGATGCGTGAGTGAGTGGTGCGGCATGCATCATCATGTCGCCCTCTTTTATTGTGAGTGTAGACAAAATATTTGCTGCGATAGCTGCCCATGAACGTTGTGTATGAATGGCCGCTTTCAATTTACCTGTTGTACCTGACGTATATTGAAGAGTTACAGGATCATCTTCCTTCAATTCGACTTCGGGTTCTTCATCAGAGACTAGCTCCATTTCTTTAGAAACCGGAATTGTCCAATCGTACGTTGATACACCATTAACTTGACAATACCATTCCAAATCTGGGGTCTGTGGACGCAAAGTTGCAACTTTTTCAGCAAACTCCTCTGTAAAAAGTAATGCTTTTGCATCCGTTTCATTAATCATGTGAATTAATTCTTGCTCAGAAAGCCTCGTATTCAAAGGGACGCGTACAAGTCCCGATTTAATCATTGCAAAATCAATTTCTACACTTTGGACTGAATTGGCAAGCAAAAAGGCCACCCGATCGCCTTTTTTGAGGCCAAGTTTGTGGAGAGCATTTGCAAGCCGATTGGAGTTTTGGTTCACTTCTTTGAATGTACGTGAATCCCCTTCATAAATGACAGCAATCTTATCAGGATAATATACAGCGCCACGGCGAATCAATTCTGCAGCAATCATTCTCTTCATCCCCCTTATTGTTTACGATTTTTGAAATTTCCTAATCCTTCTTCTGTTTCAAAGCTTTTTGTATGGGGCATACCAAGTTGACATTCAATACGTAAGGCTTCCTCCAACGGCAACCCCCAACCTCTGACCGCCGCTTGTTTATCCGTTAAAAGTGAACCCTGCGGATAAGCAGCAATCTGTTGGGCAAGTTCTATTGCACGGTTCAATAGATGTTGAGAATCAACCACCTCTGTGACGAGACCCCAATCCAGTGCAACTCTTGCATTGATTCTCCGACCTGTGATAATCAAATCCATTCCCCTTCCCCAGCCCACAATCCTGGGAATCCTTTGTGTACCCCCATCCACAAGCGGTACATTCCATCTGCGTTCTAGACAGCCGAACTCTGCGTTTTCCGAAGCGATTCGAATATCACACCAGGCAGCCATCTCCAATCCACCAGCAAAACAGTACCCGTTCACTGCTGCGATTGTGGGCTTGAAAATGTCCGTCATCCTGGTGAACCCCAGATATCCGCTACCGTTGTAAACGAACTGAGGATCATATTGATCATTCGGTCTTAAGGTATCAATCGCCTTCAAATCCGCTCCGGAACTGAAGGAGGCTCCTTCCCCGGTAAGAATCGCCACCCTTGCATCAGAATCATCGCGAAAGTTGACCCAAGCTTCATTTAATTGACCGGCTGTTTCCCCATCGATGCAGTTGTGTTTCTCCGGGCGATTAATTTTTATCACAGTAACAGGACCAACTTGTTCAACAAGCACTTTGCGCATGATATCCCCCCTCGTATATTAGTAAGAGCTCTTTCTAGAAGAATTTCCAGTTGATCCCGATCCTCTGAAATTAGTTTAGGACCTATGCATAGGTTTTAAAAGGTTGGCCTCTCTGGTTCCCCATCAAATATTTTTTTGTTTTACCCCTTTACTGAAATTAATAAAGAGCAAGATAATTTACTTACTAGTAAGTAAATTATCTAATTATTCTAAATTTAACACGTAATTAAAGGAAAATCAACGCCATATTGCGAAAATTCAACCTTCCTTGTAAACTTTTTATATTAGAAGAGAGACGGTGATATAAATGAGAAACTATAAAGAGGTAACAAGGGAACGGATTATTGATGAAGCTGCTGCACTATTTTTTGAGAAGGGCTATAAAAATACAAGTCTGGAAACAGTAGCAAAACAATTGGAGATCACTCGTCCTGCAATCTATCACTATTTTAAAAATAAAGAGGAAATCATCACAGCAATCATTCGCGAAGTTTTGAAAAAGGTGACAGCTTACTCAGAAAAAGTGCTTAATCAAAATATAAAACCCTCGGAAAAATTTGAGCAAATGGTTATTCAACACTTATTGCTCATTCTGAAAAATAAAATATTCGTGGGTATTTTCTTTGAGGAACAAAAAAGTTTACCTGAACAGGCAACCAAAGAAACCATTAAACTTATTGACGAATACTATAAAACTTGCACAGATCTCTATAAAAAGGCGATGGAGGGAGGGTGTTTCATTCAAACTGACCCATCGATTGCGGTACAAACAATTCTAGGAGCTTGCAGCTGGTCTTACAAGTGGTATTCACAGGCTGGTTCAATGGCAGCGGAAGAAATGGCGAAAACAATGAGCGTGATTTTAATGAGGGGGTATCGCGTATGAGAGGGACATAGGGACAGGTTCCTTGTCCCACCATTTTTTTACAACTGAAGGCATGGGGTGTGGGTGGCTGGGTTGTGTGAGAATGAATAAACAAAAATCCGCCTGGGCAATGTGTCTTGGTGGATTTTTTGTAATCGGGTTATTCTAAGTCTTTTGTACTGTAGGATTTTCATTTATTGTCGCGAATTGGTTTTTCTTTATGGGAGAAGGGGCGGTTCCTGGGTTCCATTAGGAAATCGAAATGTTTGCTGATGGGCGGGTTGTTAGAGTTTTACTGGGGGTTATTCCGTTTTAGTTGAAAAAGAAAGAGGTGACCAATGGGTTTCTTTCGATCTGTTGCCTTGGCAAGACCAAATTATCCCAGATGTATTTGGAACGGTTAAGGAGAACACCTACTAATAGTTTTTATGAGGTGCTATCTGCTGAAGCATACACGAAACATGGTCTTAATGTTCACTCGGTTGTCTTTGATGAATTGCACGCCCAACCAAACCGAGAGCTATTTGATGTTATGACAAAAGGTTCTGGGGATGCTCGACTGCAGCCGCTTTTCTTTTTAATTACGACTGCAGGTACGGATCGGAACTCCATTTGTTAGGAAGTCCATCAAAAAGCGGTAGACATTATCGAGGGAAGAAAGATTGACCCTACTTTTTATCCAGTCATTTACGGAATGAAAGACGACGATGATTGGACTAATGAAAAGACATGGTATAAAGCCAATCCATCTTTGGACCATACCATCGACATAGAGAAAGTTAGAAATGCATTTATTAGTGCAAGGGAAAATCCTGCTGAAGAAAACATCTTCAGACAGCTGCGGTATACTAAGAATGTAAAAATGGCTGAATGTTTGACGCCTTTAATTGTTCCAGCCAAGCTTTTTCATTGTATATATGTGAAAAATGAAGAAACAAGGTCACTAGTAAGGGAGAAATTACAGTCAAAGGAAATTACCAAAACTCCGCCATTTGTCGATGTTGGTTACTGGCTATAGAAAAATCCGTTTAAGAAAGTGGGGTGAAAAATGATTATCTATACTTCAGGTGATTTATTAAAATCATCAGCAGATGCATTGGTGAATACGGTAAATTGTGAAGGCTATATGGGGAAAGGGATCGCTTATCAGTTCAAAATGCAGTTTCCTAACAATAATAAAGATTATCTCAAAGCCTGTAAAACAGGAGAACTACAAATTGGGAAGCTACATCATTATAAAGAAGATGGTAAAATCAT
This sequence comes from Mesobacillus stamsii, assembly GCF_030814065.1. NCBI lineage: Bacteria > Bacillati > Bacillota > Bacilli > Caryophanales > Bacillaceae > Mesobacillus > Mesobacillus stamsii. The sequence continues at coordinate 25,552 of NZ_JAUSUN010000035.1, read as the reverse complement.
CATTAACTTTCCGACTAAAAACAAGTGGAGAGCGAAGTCTAAGATTGAATATGTAGAAAAAGGACTGAACGAGCTTGTAAAGTTAATAGAGCAATTGGGTATTCAATCGATTTCTATTCCACCTTTAGGGAGCGGAAATGGTGGTTTGATTTGGAATGATGTGAAATTGTTAATTGAGAAAAAGCTATCCGATGTTGATGAAAATGTTCAAATCCTTATATACGAACCGTCACAAAATTACGTATCCCAACCAAAAGCTGAACCTAATTTAAGTTTATCAGGGCTTGTTTTAATGGATATCAAACATCACCTCAAGAAATTTGATACGTTACGACTTCAAAAGACGGCTTTCTATATGGATATTTTTTCTGGGGAGCATTATTTCAATTTCACAAGACATAAATACGGTCCGTACGATAATTCTATTGCTATTCTTAGTAAGAACATTAAAGAATATCAGAAGTATCATGGGGTTGAAAATACGCAAGAGGCCTACTGTATTTTATATAATAAAATTGTAAGTGGTCAAGTTGAATCAAAGCTTGCAACGTTACAACCATTTATTAAAAAAGCGGCAGAATACATTAACGCACTCAGTACTAATCATGAATTAGAATGTTTGTCTACTATTACGTATTTATTGAAGGAAAAACAAGAATTAACACAAGCTGAAATTGTAGATGAATTCAAACGCTGGTCAGAAGTTAAAGCAAACAGATTTTCAGAAGATGATATCGTAAGCGGGATCGATAAGTTGTTCGACCTTCACATTATTGAAAAAACATTAATGGGATACACACTTAAACAATCGTTCGCTTATAATCATAATTAATGGGACAAATAGACGGTCCTTTTAGAGGACAATCGGAAGTTTTCCACAAAAAAAGGCACGATCAGCGGTTTTAGCTGCTCATCGTGCCTTTTGCTTTTTAGGTCTTTCCTCTAACCCACAAAATTTTTGATTGCCTCAGAAGAATGGAGTCGCACCATGGCGTGAGGACGATCTATGACAATTCAATCTTGGACTTCCTCTCTATTTCTGGAGTTTTTTTGATTCCTTGAAGGAACCAAAGGTATTCAAATGGGGAAAATGATGGAATAGAAAGACTGGCGATATTTAGATTTAAAGAGCATAATAACAATTATATTTAACTCGTGTCCCTTAATTGTAAAAATAGCCCCTCTTTTGTAGAGGGACTATTTTTACTTCTTCTTAAGTTTATTCAGCAGATCTTCCACCTTCTGCCTGGCAGCTTCAGTCTCATCTTCTAACAATTTTACTTCCTGTACACTGTCATCCTCATTAAATTCAACAAATAAGATATCGCCTTCTTCAGCACTTGAGGGCAAAGATTCTTTTCCAATTAAAACCTCTGTAGTTTCATCCTCTCTAAACAACAATACAGCCATTTCTTTTTCGAATCGGTCAAGTGTGTACTTACCTGGCAAGTTCATCAATTATCGTCCCCTGCGGGTCAATTAGTCTTGCGGCGTCCCCGTTATTATCCCAGATATAAGCTGTAGTCCAAAGAAGATGAGTCGGCCTACTTTCATAAGCGCTTCTTCCAGTTGTCACAGTAACCGAGGCACCTTTTTTCAAGACAAAATCACTTGGAAAGTCGTATTGCTGGTTTCCATCAACACTGATTAATGTCCAGCCATCCATTGGAATATCTTTTGTATCGATATTTTTCAATGTAACGATTTCTTGGCTTAAATCTAGATTCGTGATATCGATTTTTCCAGTATTGGGATTTGGCTGAGGTTCAGTTCCTGGAACACCTTGAACAAGTTGTATGGATGAACCATCTGATTCAAAAGCAATATCTCCATTGGTTGTTGGTACTACTGTCGCACCCATAGCTGTTAGTCGATTTACAACAACGCTATCGGGGTGTCCGTAACTATTTCCTTCTCCAAAAGACAATACTGCCCATGCTGGTGTGACCTCGTTTAAGAACACTTGGGAAGATCCCGTTTCAGATCCATGATGGGAAACCTTAAGCACATCTGCATTCACATCAAAGCTGGAAACCATGTCAGCTTCCGTTTGGATTCCTGCATCTCCGGTAAATAAGAATGATTTTGAACCGTGAGTAACTTTCAATACAACAGATGCCTCATTATTATCCGCAGCACCTTCACCGCTATTCAATACTTGAACCTTCATTGCGGAATCTACATTTAAGTATTCTCCTGTTTTTGCAATATGGAAAGGGATATTTTTCTGGTCAATCAATGTTAAGTATTCCATGTAAGTTTGAGACGTATGGGATTGCCCACTATCAATCACATTTTTAACAGTCATTTGATTTAACACCGGAATTAAACCTCCAATATGGTCCGCATCAGGGTGTGTCGCCACCAGATAATCAATGGATGTTACGCCAGCTGCTTTAAGGTAGGAAACAACTTTTTCACCAGCTGTATTGTTACCTCCATCGATTAAAATCGTTTTCCCATTTGGAGTAATTAATAAACTGCTGTCTCCTTGTCCAACATCCAGGAAGTGAACAGCTAATTTACCGTTTGAGGTAGATGGCTTTACTTTAAAACTATCATTTAAAGCCCTAGCCAAGAAAGCAGAAAAGTCTCCGCGCGACAGCTGTTTATTTGGTCTGAAAGTATTGTCTGCATACCCTGTCGTTATGTCAAAGGCGAGAATCTTTTTAATCGAGGAGTAAGCCGTCATACTCGGGCTTACATCTGAAAAATAAACAGTTGCTTCATTACTTAACTTAAACGCTCTGGCTAGGAAAATAGCCATTTGCCCGCGTGTAACTGGCTCCTTTGGCCTATATGTGCCATCAGCATATCCACTGACTATTCCCTGCTTAACCGCCGAATCTATATATCCGGATGCATAATTGCTTGCATCCACATCAGAAAAAGTTGTGTTCCTTTTCGTGCCATCTAACTTTAGCGCTCTGCCAATCATAGCCGCGGCAGCATCTCTCGTTACAACAGCATTTGGCTTAAACTCACCATTGCCGTAACCGCTAATAATCCCGCGATCATACAGATACATGACCTCGTCATAGAAATTGTAGCTTGAATGTACATCCGTAAACTCCGTACTAGCATGTACATTCGGGGTAAAGAAGCTGAACAAAAACACAGAACAAATTATCAATAATAATTTTTTCAATCTCTCCACTCCTTTCTACTATTACTAGGTTAACACAGGGGTAATAGTAGATTAAATGGGACAAAGGGACAGTTTTTGCGTCTCGTTCGAGAGTGGAAATATTTGCTGGTGGATAGGTTGTCTGAGATTTGTTGGGGTTATTTTTCCTGGGCAAGAAGCAGCGCGGGTATTTTAAATCTAAAGTTTGGGACATGGGGACTGTTCTTGTGTCCTTTCGGAAGTTGAAATAGTTTGCTGATGGTGAGGTTGCCCGGGTATTGCTGGTTTTATTTGTCCTGAATTTTAAATCAACATGTGTTTTTTCAAATGCATAACAAAAGCCAGGTCGAAAAGGGTTGTGTGTTCTGACCTGTTTTTTGTTAATGGATGGAATTTTATTCTAGATCCTTTGTGTTGTAACTTTTGTTTTCGTTATGGTGGGTATAAGCCAATTTGGCTGGGATTGATTTCTCTTGCATAGATGGATGAAAGGGTAGTTAGGCAGGGTTGAACTCATTCTTCCCATCCCCACCTTAAGTTGGAAACGGAAATCCGGACACAGCAATGGTTCTATTAGAGGGAAATCGAAAGTTTTGCGCTAAAAAAGGCACGATAAGCGGTTTTAACTGCTTATCGTGCCTTTTGATTCAGCTTAAGAATTGGCGAGACAGAATCCACAGTAAATTTTAAAATTTCTGAAATTGCAGAAAAATATATTGACGCAATATTAACATTTTATTAAAATGTAATTAAACTTTATATTTTTAAAGTAATTTGTGGAGTTTTACTACACTAAAGATGGGAGATAAAAATGGAAAATGGGTTGGAACGAATTAGACAAGGCATATCTATATTAAAACCATCTGAAAGAAAAGTTTCTGAATATATTCTTGATAACCCAAAAGAGATATTGCAAATGCCTATTGCCGTGTTATCAAAGAAAACGAATACAAGTGAAGCGACAATAATTCGAATGTGCCGATCGCTTCATTTTAAGGGGTATAGTGAATTAAAGTTAAATATCGCTGCTGCTCTTCCACAAAAAAATCCAATTGAGCATAAATATCAAGATATATCACCAGATTCAAGTCTCTCAGAAACAATTTCACAAATCGCTTCCAATAATATATATTCCATCAAAAATACACTTTCAGTTAATGATGAGGAAGTTATGAAAAAGGTGATTCAAGGGCTCCATACAGCCAGAAGAATCGCTATCATTGGTGTTGGTGCATCTGGGATTGTTGCACTTGATTTCGAACAAAAATTAAAACGTATTAATAAATGGTGTGAGGCATTAATTGATAGTCATTCACAATTAGTTTCCGTAATAAATTTAAATGATGAGGATGTTCTCTTTGCTATCTCGTATTCAGGAGAAACGAAAGAAATAATTAATGCTGTAAACATTGCTAAAAAAAATAACATTAAAGTTATTTCTCTAACAGAATACTCTAATAACACACTCCAAAAACTTGCTGACCACAATCTATTTGTATCGTCAACTGAAAACTTTATTCGAAGTGCTGCAACTGCCTCTAGAATCTCACAACTCACTATCATTGATATTTTATTCACTGGATTAGCCTCTTTATATTTTGATGAAGCAGTAAAATACTTGGATAAAACGAGAGAAGTTATCTCAAAGTTTTCCAAATGATTTTCTTTGTAGTATCTACTTTTCATTGGTAGTAACCGTTAATCACTTTCCTTTTCCTAATCTTGTAGTGATTAAAGGTTTAAACAAATACAAAAAAAGAGGTGTTAAGGAGTATGTTTTTCAAAAGAAGTTGGTTGATTATGATTGCTTCAATTCTGTTGTTTGCTTTGGTTGGCTGTTCAAATGAAACTACATCAGAAGAACCCAAAAATGGAGAGCCTAAACAAGGTTCAAGCGATGGTGTTTCAGGTGATCTGGAAGTTCAATATTTCGTTGGAGGCTATGGAGATGAGTTTTGGAAAAAAGCCATCGAGGACTTTAAAGGTACCTATCCTGATGTAAATGTAATTGAACATGCAGGCCCAGACATTAATACGGAAATGAACACACGTTGGATTTCCAATGATCCACCTGATGTTGTTTACATCGATGGCAATGGTGCAAATGAAACTCAAATGATTGCTGATGGACAGCTAATGGATATCAGTGAATGGGCCAAAAACATTAAGATGGAAGATGGAACTCCGTTGTTACAGAGCTTTATTTCACCAGCGGAAGAATTGGACGGTGGAAAAATATATAGTTTACCTCTTGTTTTTGATACTTGGGGTGTATGGTATGACAGCACATGGTTTGAAAAACAAGGATGGGAAGCACCAACTGATTTTGACAGTTGGATGGAATCAATGAAACAGATTAAAAAGGATGCTGATATTTCACCATTTAATACTACTGGTCAATATGCACAGTACTTCCAACGTGGAGTATTATATCCAGCATTTGCTGCTGCTGGTGGTGAGGAGTTATTAAATGACTTGTCAAATGGAGTTATTGAAGCGTGGGAAAGTGAAGAAGTTTTAAAGGTTATGAAAAAAGTACAAGCAATCGTTGATGCAGATTTGGTGGATTCAGGTTTTGCAGCTTATAACCATACCCAATCTCAAATGAACTTCTTACTTCATAAGAATGCATACATTCCAGTTGGTTTCTGGCTTCCAAATGAAATGGAAAAAGATACTCCTAAAGATTTTAAATTTGGGTTTGTTCCTACACCCATGAATGATACGGGAGATGCAATGGCGCTTGTCCCAGATATTCGTACAGTTGCGATTGCGAAAGAAGCAGACAATCCAGAAGCGGCAAAAGCATTCCTTGAATTCATTTTTACTGAAAAATATGCGCAAAAATTTGCTGAGACAACTGGGGCAATCATGAATTTAAAGAATGTAGACCTGTCAGCAAATAATAATGTTCCTGAGTTCTTAAAAGGAATTAATGATATGATCAATAATCCTGGTCAGATTGAAATTCATCAAAGAAATACTCCAGAAGGTGATGAGCAAGATATTGCTGTTGAGATCACTGCTGAAATCAAGCTGCAGATTGTTGACATACTAATGGGACGGATTAGTGCAGAAGAATTTGTAGAAAACATGACAAAGAAAGCAAAAGAATTGAGAGGCAACTAAAACTTTATGATAAAAATAAAGAGAGATCGTGAAAAATTCAATCTCTCTTCGTTTTTATTAACAGGATAATCAATTTTATAATGGGGATTTTTTACTTCATCCTAAGTAAACAAATTTCAAACTGTGGACTTAAGTACATAAATGAGTAATTCAATTAATTGTTCGTTTTTATATTTAGTTCTCATATTATGGAATTAACAAGTTAAAGAAAGGAGTGATGGGTGTGGTTCTGTCAAAAAAACAAAAATATGTCTTTTTGACGTTTTGTTTACTCCCTACTTTTATAGTATTCTGTATTTTTACAGTCTATCCTATGATTGGTGGTCTATATTATTCATTCTTTGATTGGTCAGGTACCAGTTCAGTCAAAGAATTCATTGGCCTTGGAAACTATCAAAAGCTTTTAAGCGATTCTGTTATTCCTAAAGCAATAGTTAATGATTATATTTTCGTATTTGTAAAAGTATTTGGAATTATGATTTTGGCTCTCTTTTTTGCGGTTGCTCTCACACAACTTCGCTTAAAAGAAGCTCCGTTTTACCGGATCGTTTTCTTTTTCCCAAACATAATGTCGGTGGTTGTTATCGGCATACTATGGCAATTCATTTATGACCCTAATATAGGAATCGTGAATGGAATTCTACGAACAATGGGTTTAGAGGAATGGACAAGGCCATGGTTAGGAGACATGACTTGGGCCTTGCCAAGTATCGCAGTTCCTGCGATTTGGGCAGGTATAGGATTATTCATGTTGTTATTGATGGGTGGAATCACTGACATTCCAAAGAACTTATATGAGGCAGCCGAGATTGATGGAGCAAGCGAATGGCAGCAGTTTTGGAGAATTACAGTTCCGTTGATCTGGCCACAAATCAAAACCTCTATTATCTATATTGTCATTACATCTTTAAACGGCTCTTTTGTCCTCGTTCAAGTAATGACTGCTGGTGGACCAGGGATTGCAACAGAAGTATTAGGTTCTTATTTATATCAGAAAGCTTTCGAAGATTTCAAGTTCGGTTATGGTGCAGCAATTGGAGTGTTAATACTTGTTGCATCTTTACTCACTGTTATAGTTTTACAATTTCTTCTGAAAAAAGAAAAAGTAGAGTATTAGGGAGGGGATGCAATGAATATTATTAGAACACTATCAGGATTAGCAGTAAGAATTCCCTTATTGATTTGGTCTTTTATCGTTATTTTCCCTCTTCTCTGGATGTTTATTGGTGCATTTAAAACAAATGCTGAAATTTTTGCTTCACCATGGGCATTACCTGAAAAATTCAATTTCCAAAATTTCCTTACCGCTTGGACAGATTATAATATCGGAACTGCTTTTGTGAATAGTATGTTTGTTACAGCCCTAGGATCATTGCTTTGCTTAGTCTTTTCAATTCCTACGGCTTATGCACTAGAAAGAATGCGTTTTAAAGGAAATGAAATCATATTAAACACATACCTCTCTTCCATGATGATTCCATCTGTACTAGGATGGATTCCATTATTCTTCTTATTATTAAAACTAAACCTGTTAGATAATTTATGGGCTCTATCACTAATTTATGCAGTTTCACATATTCCATTTACCATATTTATATTAATTAGTTTCATGGGAAATGTGCCAAAGGAATTAGAAGAAGCAGCTACGATCGATGGAATGGGCCCTTACGGTATTCTCTTTAAAATTGTCACCCCATTAGTAAAGTCAGGAATTATTACAGCGACTATCTTAAACGCAATTTCCTTTTGGAATGAATATTTTTTAGCTTTAATCCTGTTGCAACAAGAAAGCAAAAATACATTGGGGGTTGCCATGGACTTATTAAAGACTAATGCAAAATATGAAAGCGCTTGGGGAGTGCTATTTGCAGGTCTATGTATAGCAGTCATTCCGGTAATAATCTTTTACTCTGTATTCCAGCGCCATATTGTTAAGGGCATGACAGAAGGAGCTATTAAATAAAGCGTTGTGAAAGGGGGAAAGAAAATCATGGTACTAGCAAACTTTGAAAAGGTTACACAATTTATTGAAAAAATGGTGATGGAAGAACATGTACCTGGTGTGGTTATAGGTGTAACAACTGCAGAAAAAACATTGTATAAACAAGCTTTTGGGTATGCTCATTACACTGAAAAAATAAAGATGGCGGATGAGACTATTTTTGATTTAGCCTCTTTAACCAAGGTTATAGCTGTACTGCCTTCCATCCTACAATTATTAGATGAGGGAGAACTAGAGTTAGATGATCCCATTGCATACTATCTCCCACAGTTTAAAAAAAATCATCAAGATATTACTCTTAAACATTTATTAGCACATAGTAGTGGTTTCCAACCAGAAATTAAATTTTATCTTAATAACATTAGCGATCATGACACTATTGATACTATTGCACAAATACAGGAAAAGAAAAGGCCGGGAGAGGAAGTAATTTATAGCGATTTGAACTTTATTTTACTTGGAAAAATTATTGAAAAAATAGTAGGCATGTCACTAGCTGCGTATACAAAAAAGTTTATTTTTGACCCGTTAGGAATGAAAAATACATATTTTAATCCACCTTCAAATCAAAAACATCGGACTGCGGCAACGGAGTTAATTGAATCTTTAAATGACTATCGCTGGGGAGAAGTGCACGATGAAAATACGCTGCACTTTGGAGGAGTAAGTGGTCATGCCGGGTTATTTTCCACTCTAGAGGATCTCGCTATATTTTCAAGGATGATTTTAAATGGTGGAGTTATGAATCAGAAGAGAATCATTTCACCACAATCCATTGCTTTGAGTACTAACACTTATACAAAGCAGTTGAATCTCAACAGAGGTTTGGGGTGGGAGTTGTATGATTCACCATCATTTTCAGGTCAATTTTTGCAGGATGGATTTGGTCATACTGGTTTTACTGGAACATCAATTTGGTTTTCTAAGAAAAACAATTTTTCTACTATTCTTCTTACAAATCGTGTTCATTTTGGCCGTGAAAGAAATATTAGTAGAATGAGAAGAATTATTCACAACTTAGTAGCGATTGAAATGTCGGATGCATACTAAAAAAATGAGGGAATGGTTATGCAATTAAAGAATGCAACAACAAAAAGATGGATTGCAGTTGACGGTGGGGGCACGAAAACAATCTGTGTTATTGGTGACGAACAAGGGCACATTTTATCAAAGGCAATTGGTGTTGCTAGCAATATCCACACGATTTCACATCAAAAGGTATACAAAACCTTAACAGATATAATGGAAAGAGTAATAGTAGACTCTGGTTCAATTTTGGAACAAATTGAAAGCATTTATCTTTGTTTAGCTGGTGCTGACAGAGATAACGATAAATGGATCATTAAAAATCTTTTTAAAAATACGGTTTATGAACAGAAAATCAAAATTAAAAACGATGCACAGGCTGCTCTGGCATCAGGAACGTGGGGGGAGTCAGGACTTATATTAATTGCTGGTACTGGCTCAATTGTTTATGGAATTTCAACTACAACTGGAAAAAGTACTAGAGTTGGTGGATGGGGCTTTCTTCTCGGAGATGAAGGAAGTGGGTTTTACATAGGACAGAGAGCACTAAAAGCAGTTATGAAATCTTATGATGATAGAGGGCCAAAGACAGAATTAACGACCCTCATTTTAAACCACTTCCAATTACAGCACGTTCCGGAGCTTGTCAGGATATATTCTGGTGAAAATATAGTGCCCAATATAGCGAAACTATCTAAAATTGTTTTTAGTGCTGCTAAAAATGAAGACCCTGTTGCATTAGAGATCTTGGAGAATGCTGTTAATGAGCTTATTAAAATGGTGGAGGCTGCTAGCCAAAAACAGTTTGAAAGCAAGGAAGACGTTCTTGTTTTACATGGAGGCCTTTTTTCAGATTCACTTTTTAAAAATTTGTTCTTGGGAAAATTAAAATCTATTCATCAAAATTTCAAAATAGTTCAACCTGAAATACCCGCGGTAATTGGTGCCTATTTATTAGGAATAAGAGAATCTGGAATAATAATCGACGAGAAAATCAAAAAGAATATAAGACTTTCTTGGGATGAAACGAACTTTCTAGAATAGGTATTCAGGCTCTGAAGATGAACTTTAAACTCATTCTTGGCAAAGGAGAAAAATGTATGGAGCTATCAAATCTTACTACAGAGAAAAGAAATCAAGCTAGTACGAATCTGGATCAAATGGCTACTATGGAAATTTTACAAACAATAAACAAGGAAGATAAAACTGTTGCGGATGCGGTTGAAATGGTCCTTCCAACTGTAAATGTGGTTGTAGAGAAAATTGTGGAATCTTTAAATAAAGGTGGAAGGTTGTTTTATATTGGTGCTGGGACGAGCGGTAGAATTGGAATGATGGACGCTTCAGAATGCCCGCCTACATTTTTGACAGACCCAGAAACAGTGCAAACTGTTATGTCAGGAGGCAATAATGCATTTTTCCGGGCAGTTGAAAATGCAGAGGATAATGAACAGCAGGGGGAATTAGATTTAAAACTTAAGAACCTAACAAAAAATGACGTAGTAATCGGCATTACTGCAAGTGGTAGAACACCTTACCCAATCGGTGGGATTAAATACGCAAAAACAAATGGTGCGTATACAGTTGGACTTTCGAGTAATAAAAATTCACTAATTAATGATTATACAGACCAAGGCATTGAAGTGGTTGTGGGACCAGAAGTATTAACTGGTTCAACAAGGATGAAAGCAGCTACAGCCCATAAGATGATTTTAAACATGATTAGTACAACAGTAATGGTGAAATTGGGTAAAGTATACCAAAATTTGATGGTAGACGTGAATGCAAGTAATTATAAGCTAAGAGAAAGAGCTAAAATCATTGTCATGGAAATTACGAACGAATCTTATGAAAAAGCAGAAGAAATATTGAATCAGACGAATTTCGAAGTAAAACCAGCAATAGTAATGTGTCAAACCAATTCCACTTATCAAGAAGCTTTAGTAGCTCTTGAAGAATGTAAAGGTAATGTAAGGAAAACAATTAGTTATTTATTTAACAAGAAAATGGAGAGATAAAATAAAAACAGCAGTTTCGTAGGAAGGATCGAAATGTACCTCTTACTCATTTCGTGTTACGTGGAGACAGATGAGACACAGGGACGGATCGAAGCTGCTGAAAAAGTCCTTTTCTATTTAAAATGAAGTTTTTGAAAATCCCATATTACGATGTTATTTCTTTACATGTGGAGTTTTCCCCCTCATTTTTAAACCAAAAGTAGGGTGGTTTTTTCCAAAATGAAATTTCCCCTTCAAGGCTGCTTCAATACAAGACGAGACATGGGCACGGTTCCAAGATCGCTTTTTGTCAATGGTTTTGTCGGTGGTGGGGTTGTCTGGGTGTTGTTGATTTTCTTTGTCGGTTTATTTCATGCATATTCAAAAGCCATGGGGCTAATACAGGGGTTCTTCCTCTTTAATAAAATTCGCACCTAAAAGTCCACTTTTAAATTTACAAGCGGACTTTTAGGTGCATTTTTTAAAGAATCAGAAAATATAACATTCAGTTCGGGAACTGTCAGCTCCAGCGCCTATTCTCTCGAGTTGCGCCCCCCTAGAAACCTCCGAAACTTCCACTCCGCCGGCAGAAGCAAAAAGCGCTTCTGTGGTGGAGTCTCCAGTTTCTCCGTTTGGCTATACTTTTCGATTTCGGTCCGCTCTATGAAGTCAAAGGTCGACTTCTCGGCCCTCCGAGGCACAGGACACGCTAGACTGCCAGCCACGGACGTGGAGTCATAAGCGAGCAGCGCTTGTTCGGGGTGACCATTTTGCTTTTCTTCTATTATACAAGAAAGGCTGCGAACAGCCCTCCTGCAGTAATGAGAACAATGATGATTTTTGCGATAAGAGGAAGCTGTTCTTTCCCTTTGTTATTAACCTGAGTTTCTTTTTCATTGACCGTTTTGCGATATTCCGGACTGCAGCACCCGCTCATCGTTACGCCACCCCGCTATAGTTGGAGATATCTTCATCTAGCGGGATGTTATTAGCTCGTGCTTTTTTAGCAGCGTTAAAGAAAATAACCGTGATGGCAGCTGTTACGATTAATGCTCCGATATTGGAAACTGTCAAAGACTGGCTGAAGCCAATTTGGGCATTTAAAATATAAGAAGTCGTAGCTGCTGTCATGAACATGCCAGGAATCACGGCAATCCAGTAATTCTTCTTGGCAATGTACAGGTACATTGCACCTACCCAAAGCGCGATAACCGCTGTTGATTGGTTAGCCCAGGAGAAGTATCTCCAAAGGATTGTGAAATCTACTTTTGTCAAAGCGAAAGAGATAACGAATAACGGAACAGCAATCCAAAGACGGCTTGTAATTTTCTTCTGTGAAAAATTGAAGTAGTCAGCAATGATCATACGCGCGCTGCGGAAAGCAGTGTCACCAGATGTGATCGGAAGTATAATGACACCAAGAACAGCAAGCGTTCCGCCGATTGCACCAAGCATCGCTGTTGAAGCTTCACTTACGATTGCAGCGGGTCCGCCGTTAGCGAGGATGTCGTTCAAGCCATTGTAGCCGTCGAACAAGCTCATTGCAGCAGCTGCCCAGATCATTGCGATGATCCCTTCAGCAATCATCATGCCGTAGAAAATTTTACGGCCTTGGTTTTCATTTTGCGTTGTACGAGAAATGATCGGCGTTTGTGTAGCATGGAAACCGGACAGCGCCCCGCAGGAAATGGTTAAGAACAGGAGCGGGAAGATCGTTGCATTATCAGGGTGGAAGTTTGTCAATGATAATTCAGGAATCGGTGCTCCAGTGATGACAAGCATTGCGCCTACTCCGACTGCACTGATTAACAGCAATGCGCCGAAAATTGGGTAGAAGCGACCAATGATTTTATCAATAGGAAGCAGTGTCGCTAAAATATAGTAAATAAAAATTGCTGCGATGATGATTCCCATTGTTGCTTTTCCATCCAACAAGGTGTAAAGCAAATCAGCAGGAGCAGTAACGAAAACGGTTCCAACCAATAGTAAAAGAAGAATCGCGAAGGCATTAACGATATGCTTCATGATTTTCCCAAGGAATTTTCCTGCAAGTTCAGGAAGGTGTGCGCCCCGGTTACGGATGGATATCATACCTGTAAGGTAATCATGGACAGCACCAGCGAAAATCGCGCCAAGAACGATCCAAATGAAGGCAACTGGCCCGTAAAGAGCCCCCATGATTGGCCCGAAAATTGGACCAACACCAGCGATATTCAGGAGCTGGATCAAGGAGTTTTTTGCTGTGGACATTGGCACATAGTCAACGTCATCCTTGTGTGTATAAGCAGGAGTGTTACGACCTTCGTTCACGCCAAATACCTTTTCTACAAATTTGCCATACGTAAAATAACCAACAATTAAAAGTGCGATACCAGCTAGAAAGGTATACATAGGAAACCTCCTTAAAGAAAATTGTATGCGTTTTCACAAGTATAATAGAGAAGGAGAAATTATGGCTGATTTGTGAACAAGATGTAGGAAAATGCGCCTGACGTGCAAAAAATGTCGATTAAAATGCAAAAAGCATCCATTAAGATGCTTGATAGAAGTTTATAATTCCAGCTGGGTCCTAAGTGCTTTAATATAGTTCCGACTGACAGACAAAAGTTCATCCTGGCCTTCGAGTTCCAGTTGATACGCTCCATTGAACCAAGGAGTAAGGCGGATAACATAATCGAGGTTCACGATATAACTTTTATGAATGCGGAAAAAAGAGTATGCCGTCAGTCTGGTTTCAAGCTCCTTTAAAGGAATTTTTGTTTCGTAAACACGTGTATTAGTGACGATTTTTGAATGTTTTTCTTCTTTCGATATATACAGAATATCCTTAGGGTCAAGGTAAAAAATCTCTCCATCTCCTTCAACAGCAAGCTTGCCAGTTTGTTTTCCTGACTCTTGTTCCGCTGGCATCAAGAAATGCTTCTCCATTCTGAGGACCGTCTCCATCAGTTGGTTCTCATCATAGGGCTTGAGCAAGTAATCAACTGCCTCATATCTAAAAGCTTCTGCAGCAAATTGCGGATAGGCGGTTGCGAACACGATCAGGGGTGCTTTTTTCAATTCCATCAGCGCTTTTGCTGCTTCCATTCCATTCATTTTCGGCATTTCGACATCAAGGAAGACGACATCAGGATGGAGCTGAAGAGCCTTCATGACTGCAGCTTCACCTGATTCAGCTTCCCCGACAACCTGAATCGAAGGGAAAGACTGCAATAAATGCTTCAATTCATCCCTGCTGTATAATTCATCATCAACGATTAGAGTATGTATCATCTTTTCCATTTATCATTCCTCCGCTTGGGGAATCGCAAAAGAAATCCTCGTGCCTTCCCCTTGTTTACTTTCAATCCTCAGTGAGGCGTCTTCCCCGAAGTTCATCGTCAGTCTTCTATTCACATTAAATAGCGCGATTCCGCTGCCAGTTTCTGAATCTATTATTTGCTTGCCAAGCAGATTAATCCGTTCCTTGCTCATTCCCTGTCCATTATCACTTACTGTTACAATCGTACTTCTATTGCCTTTGTGAATGGCTATATGAATTTGGCAGTCATGATCCATATTCTTTATCCCGTGTTTAACGGCGTTTTCAACAATAGGCTGCAGCGTCAGCGGCGGGAGATTTACAGGTAAGGCGACATCCTCGATATCATAGGTAACCTTTAGTTTTTCAACAAACCGGGCTTCTTCAATGGATAAATAAGCTTTCACATGTGCTAATTCCTGCTCAAGTGTTGTCATCGATACCGTCGTCGCAGTCAAATTTTGCCGCAGAAAATGTGAAAGAGAGACAAGCAGCGTTCTTGCCTTTGCAGGATCAATTCTTATCAGTGAGGTGATGACATTCATTGTGTTGAAAAGGAAATGAGGGCTGATTTGTGCCTGAAGTGCTTTTACCTCCGCTTCCTTGGCGAGCTGATAGGCTTTTTCCGCTTCAGCGATTTCAAGCTGGTTGCTAAGGAGGTTGCTGAGCCCTGATATCAGCTCGATGACGACATTCGTTATTTCTTTTTCCGAATTAAAATAAAACTTCAGTGTGCCAATCGTTTCTTCGCGCAGTTTCAATGGAGCGACAACCGCAGCTCCCAGGGGGCAGTTTTGTTCCCTACAATGAATTGTTTCATCATTGGCAATGACCAGTTTTCCGCTTTTCAGTACATCTCGCGTAATCTGCGTCTGGATGGGACTTGTGGAGCAATGATGGTCATCACCAAGGCCGACATGTGCCAGGATTTCTGACTGGTTTGTGATTGCAACCGCACTAGTCTGAACTTCATTATGCAGAATCTCGCAGACTGACCGCGCTGATTCCGGATTGATGCCCTTGCGCAAGTAAGCAAGCGTCTGGTCGGCAATCCGCAGTGTTTTTTGCGCAAGCATCGCCCCAGTCTTTTCCTCTTCGGAAACAACATTCTTTATAACCATTAAAAATAAAGCAGACCCAAGTCCATTTGAGATAATCATTGGAACACCGATAATTTCGACGAGTGTCTGCGCTTGGTCATAAGGCTTGGAAATCAAAAGGATAATCATCATTTGTACTGTCTCGGCAATCGCCCCAACCAGAAAGGCTGTCCTCAAATTGAGATTGTTTTTTTTCTTTTGAAAACGCCCGGCGATGATTCCGGCAACGATTGCCGCGAGTCCGCAAGCAAGAGCGGTGAAGCCTCCAAGCGTCAAACGATGCAAACCAGCGATCAGACCAGCGCCAATTCCGACCTTGTAGCCGCCAAGCATACCGGCAATTACGATCCCGATAACACGGGAATTGGCGATTGCCTCATCCGATGCCAGGTCTGCAGCCCACGGATTGAACTGCAGATTATCCGTTGAAAAGCTCATGCCGGAATATGTGCCAATAATCCCGAAAAAACCAAAGAATACAATTGCAAAATACTGCTGTCGCCTGTTCAGGGAATCATGGTAAATCAGTCCTCGAAAAAAGCGGAATCTCGTTAAAATGAAAGCAATCGTCACAATGATGCCAAGCCGTTCCAGCATCGTAATGAGTAATTCGAACATAACCGTACTCCTCAGGAAGTATTTGCATTCATTTTAAATGAATGGATGAGAAAAACAAAGATAAATTGTCCGGAGTTTTCTATTAAAAATAAGCCTGCCGTGCATTTGGTAGGCTATGTTCTGGTTTAGGAAATTATAAAAGCATTTTTGCATGGATAACTATAGGAGAAACAGAGGGACGGTTTTCTTCCTGCGTCCCATTGGGGGTCGAAATATTTGCTGATGGGCGGGTTGTCTGAGTTTTGCTGGTGTATTTTGTCCCGGGCTTCAGGCAGCATGGGTATTTTAAATCTAAGATTTATCTGATCTGGTTTTTATTATTTTTATTGGCACTCTACTCTAAATTCTGCTGTCGCTTTTGTTTTTGAATTGAGACTTCTTTTAATCCAAGTTGGGTAGGATAGATTTCTCTTGCGTAGATGGATAGGGATTGGTTTACAATATATCACTCCTCAGTGGAGCTAAAAAGCATCACATTAATGTGATGCTTTTTACTGCAGATGCATCATTTGGAAATCAAGATTACAAAGTTTTGAAAACTAAAATAAACATAAAGACATTAAGAAAAGGTTTATTTATCGTTCCTCACTTTTGATCTTCTCCAAATTGAATAAAAGATATTCTAAAGGATGAATAATTATTAAAGTTTTCAAGATTATATTGACTTTAATTCTTTTCAGCAGTAAAATTTAATTAAATTGAAACCGGTTGCATAGAATATATTGTTATGAATACTATATATAGACGGGATAGTAATATCAATTTATGAAACCGTATTCAATCAATTATTTATGCTTTGTATTTATTAGGAGGTCCCATGGCTAGTATTAAAGATGTTGCGAAAGCAGCTGGAGTATCTGTATCTACTGTTTCAAGAACGATAAATGATAACCCCTTTATATCTTCTGCAACTAGAGAAAAAGTTCTCAAGGCGATTAAAGAATTAAACTACTCGCCCAATAGGATGGCACAGTCTTTGTCTAATAATAATTCTTATACGATTACTCTCATTGTTGATATTGAAAATGAAAAATCCTTTTATAATTCTTTTTTCTATGAGGTAATGCATGGGATAGAGAAAGTCGTTTATCAAAAAGAGTATTGTTTAATCGTCTCTAATCTAAACACCGTCCTAAAAAATGAAAATGTTCTTGATTGGTTGATTAAGGGCAAAAGAACTGAAGGTGTCATTTTGCCATCATCCATTATTGATTCAAAGACTATAAAAAAGTTAAAGGAAAATAACATTCCTTTTGTATCGATCGGAGAGCCCGAGAATCTAAGGGAAACTATTAACTGGGTTGACATTAATAATCGAAAAGCAGGAGAACAAGCAGCAAATTATTTTATAGATAATCATCGCAGAAAGATAGCTTTTATTGGCTATGATGATTCAAAAGTGTTTAATAGAAGAAGGTTTGAAGGATATAAATTAGCATTAGAAAACAATGAATTAAATTATGAAACTAACTTGGTTATAAAGGGGGGGAATTCAAAGAATGATGGCTTCAGAATGATGAAGGATTTATTGAATGAAAAGGATTTACCAGATTCAGTGATTTGTGCTGATAACTTAATGAGTATAGGAGCAATTAGAGCAATACAAGAATCAGGTCTATCCATACCTGAAGATATTAGTCTTATCAGTTTTGATAATTCTCAAATTGCAGAAATTATGTATCCTACAATTTCTACAATCAACGTTGATGTTTATGAACTGGGGCTACAATCAGCAAAATTACTTTTTGAACTAATCGAAAATCCAGGGAAAAGGGAGCAAGAATTATTAATTTCTACAAACATTGAAGAAAGAGAAACAACTGAGCAAGAACATCAATAAACAGAGGTGAAACATGGAGAATGTAAATGTAACTCATTATGATACCAAAGATTATATATACCCATTAAATCGAAATACCTTGCAGGTAAAAATAAAATGCGAAGAGGATACTGTGAGTTCAATTTACATTGTTTATTGGAATCGGTTTAAAGAGGACAAAAGAGAATCCAAACTTGAACATTTTAGTTTAAATGGTACCTGTCGTTTTTACAGTACAAATTTAATCTTTGATGAATCTGCGAAATATATACGTTATTACTTTATTATAAAAAATAATAATAGTATTTTATATTACTCTCCATATGGTATATCTACAAATCTACCTAAAAAGTACTTTGAATACCTAAGTACAAATGTGAATGATATTTTTACTGTTCCAAGTTGGGCAAAGGGGGCAATTGGGTATCAAATTTTTCCAGATAGGTTTTTTAATGGAAATGTTGAAAATGATCCTGCACTTGTTGAAAAATGGGGCGAATCGCCAAATAGAGAGAATTTTTTTGGTGGGGATTTAAGGGGAATTATCGAAAAATTTAGCCATATCAAAGATTTGGGCGTTGAGATTATTTATTTAACTCCAATATTTCATTCTCCATCAAACCACAAATATGATACGATAGATTATTTTAAAGTTGATCCATCATTTGGCGATATTGAGGATTTGAAGGAATTAGTTAGGGTGTGTACCAGATATGATATGAAATTAATTTTGGATGGAGTTTTTAATCATATCGGGTATTGTTCACCTCAGTTTCAAGACGTAATACATAATGGAAAACAATCACCTTACTGGGATTGGTTTTATATTGAAGATGACGTAGTTAATACCGATATACTGAATTACGAATGTGTAGGTTATTATAAATGGATGCCTAAATTGAACTATTCAAACCAAGAGGTACGAGAGCATTTTCTAAGAGTAGGAGAGTATTGGATAAAGGAAGTTGGAATTGATGGCTGGCGACTTGATGTAGCTGATGAGGTGGATTTTACTTTTTGGCAGGAATTTAGAAAAAAAATGAAGAGTATAGAGCGTGAAATTCTTTTGATTGGTGAAACATGGAAAAATGGCTCGGATCTTATCAAGGGAGATCAAATGGATACAATAATGAATTACAGATTTAGAGATGCAATCATTGAATATTTTGCTGACAGAATAATTCAGACAAAATCGTTTATGGATCGGATAGAAAATTTCCTTTTTGATTATCCAGTTATGACTCATAACGTTTTATATAATTTATTAGATAGTCATGATACAGCACGATATCTTACAACATGTAATGGGGATTTAGACAGGTTTAAATTATCGTTAATTTTCCAGATGACATTTCCAGGTATGCCTTTTGTCTATTATGGAGATGAAATTGGTATGAGAGGCGAAACAGACCCCGATTGTAGAAGAACAATGGCATGGGATTCAATAAATGGTGACGTTCTAGAATTCTATAAAAAAATAATAAATATTAGAAAAAACAGCGATGCATTAAAATATGGCTCATTTAAACATATCAATACAAATACGGAAGTTTATAGCTTCATTAGACAATACGAAAATGAATCAGTAGTAGTTTTTATCAACAATAGTGAAAATGACTATACACTGTTCTCTGAGTTATCAAAAGCTAAAGAGAATATACATGTTGAGAGAATAAATGAGGGTAATAACCTTGAATCTTCAAGGAGCTTTATAGTACATTTGCCAGCTAACAATTTTGAGATTATCAGCATTGTACGAAAGGAGGCGGAGTTAAAAATCAATCGTATTGGAAGAGAAATACTAAATTTAAATCTATTAAATTAGGAGGGGGAAAATGAGCAAATATAAGATAGTTGGATTCATCAGTATAATACTAATATTGGTAACATCAGTGCTTACAGGTTGTAGTAGTAATAGCAGTAAAGAGGTGTCATCAAATGAACTGGTGACCATTGAATTTTGGCATAACTATGATGCAGGATCTGGTCAGGTTGATATACTAGATAAGTTAATTAATGAATTTGAAACAGAAAACAAAGATATAAAAGTTAAGCATGTCTATTTGGAGTGGGAAGCACTTAAAAACAATGTTGTAACTGGTGCAGCAACTGGCTCGCTTCCTGATGTATTACGTGGAGATATCGCTTTTGTTCCCCAGTTTCAAAGTTTAAATGTACTGGAAGAAATGGGTGCATTGAGTGATTATATTGATGTTGCTTCAGAGGTTTTAGAAGCACCAAACAGCACAGCTAAAATGGGAGACAAATACTATGCAATAGCTGCAAACACAAACACAAAAATTCTATTTTACAATAAGTCGATCTTAAAAAAAACAACTGCTCAAGTTCCCAAAACACTTGATGAGGTATGGGATACTGCCCAAAAAGTAAGCGATTCCAAAACAATAGGAATGGTAGAGCCTTGGACAGGAATCTGGAATGTTGGACCATATATTTGGAGCGAGGGTGGAGATGTATTAGCTCCGGACTACAGTACTGCAGACGGGTATATTAATAGCCCGGTTGCTGTTAAAGTAATACAAAAACTTGCTGATTTATACAAAGAAAAAGCACTTGCTGGA
Organism: Mesobacillus stamsii; assembly: GCF_030814065.1. Classification (NCBI taxonomy): domain Bacteria; kingdom Bacillati; phylum Bacillota; class Bacilli; order Caryophanales; family Bacillaceae; genus Mesobacillus; species Mesobacillus stamsii. The sequence continues at coordinate 4,851 of NZ_JAUSUN010000035.1, read as the reverse complement.
CCTTCCATGGACCCTGGGGCTGTAGGTGATTCTGATGGATGGGCATCAGGATTATACGCTTTACAATTGGATGGACCTTGGAGAGAAAAATCAAATATTGAAGCTGGTGTTGATTATGGTGCAATTCCTTTACCTGCAGGAAGTAAAGGATCAATCAGTGTACTTGGCGGTGAGGATTTTATGATGTTTAAGACCTCAGATGATGCCCATAAAAAAGCAGCATGGAAGTTCATTAAATTTATGACAGGAAAACACGCACAGGTTGAGATGGCAAAAGTAGGTCAAATGCCTGTGAATAAAGAAGCACTTACTGATTCTGAAGCGATAAAAGCAATTCCATTACTTCCGGTTTTTTCGGAAGCTTTGCAGACAGCTAAGGCAAGGCCAGTAACTCCGAAGTGGAGTGAAATGGAAAATATTATAGCAACAAAAGTGGCGGAAGCAATTACAGGTAAAAAAGAAGTTCAGAAAGCACTTGATGAAGCTGCAGCTGAAATCGATAAACTTATAAAAGAAAGCAATTAAAAAGAGGGATATAGAATCTGAAAGTGCAATTAAAATGATAAAACTAATCAAATTAATTGCACTTTCGAATTTGAGTGGTGAATACTGATGATAAGTATTGCAGGGAAAAAGACCATAAGAAAAATAAACTGGCGAGTGTATATACTGCTAATTCCAGGTTTATTATTTGTATCGATATTTACATTTTACCCCATAGCAAAGATGCTGATCATGAGTTTTTTTAACTGGAAAATAGGATATCAACAAGTTTCAGATTTTGTTGGTTTAGATAATTATAAAAATGTTTTAACTGATCCAATAGCAAGAAAAGCTATGGTTAACACACTTGTTTATGCTGTAGTTACAGTACCTTTGCAAATAGTTTTTGGGTTGCTGATTGCTGTCTTGATTAATGGTACTAAAAGATTTAGTGTTACATTTAGACTTGGCTATTATCTTCCTGTAATTACATCCTGGGTGGTTGTTGCATTATTATTCAAATATATTTTTAGTAATCAGGGCTTACTCAATTTTTTTCTTTCAGATATCTTACACATAGTTGACGGGCCTGTCGGGTGGCTGAGTACAAGATGGTCAGCTCTTTTTATAGCGATGCTATTAGGAATATGGAAGGGAATAGGGTGGAACATGATTATTTTTTTGGCAGCCTTACAAGCTGTACCTAAAGAATATTATGAAGCATCTTCTATCGACGGATTAAATCGAAGGCAACAATTTTTTTATATAACCCTTCCTAGTATTAGAGGCACTATATTATTTGCGTTAGTAATGTTGTGTATAGGTGCTTTCAATACATATACACCAATTGCCGTTTTAACAGGTGGTAATCCAGCTCACGAAACAGAAGTAGTACTCACTTGGATGTATTTTCAAACATTTAACGCTACTGGAAAAATGGGTTACTCAGCTGCTCTATCAATGATTATTGCAGCAACAATCATTTTAATTACGATAGCCATTTTTATCTCTTTAGCCAGAGAGGAGAATTAAAAATGAAAAGTTGGGAAAGAAAACAAAAGTATAAAATTAACTTTTCAGAAACAAGTCGATACTCTCTTTTATTCTTAGGGCTGTTTATCACAGTAATACCAATGTTATATATGATCATTTCTTCATTGAAAGATAATAAATCGACTTTTTCTTATCCTCCTAAATTATTTCCGGGTTTAGATGAAATAACGTTTCAAAATTTCACTTATATCCTTAATAATGAAAACTTTAATAACTACTTAATGAATACGCTATTTGTAGCATTTGTGACTGTGCTTATAGCTGCGGTAATTTCTTCGTTGTTAGCATATACTTTTGCAAGATTTATCTTTCCAGGAAAAAGAATTTTATACGGGATGATCATTTCTGTAATGTTAATACCAGGTCTTGCCATGATCATACCTCAATTTGAAATGGCCGTTAAATTTAACCTAGTCAATAACCTTTGGGGGGTAATATTATTCTATTCTGCTTGGGTAACCCCATTCACAACGTTTTTACTGCGAGGTTATATAGAGGATAATATTCCACGGGAACTTGATGAAGCAATCTATATGGATGGTGGAAGCATATTTACAGTCTATAGATATGTCATGGTGCCAATGGCATCTCCGGCAATAGCTGCAGTCAGCATTTTGAATTTTTTGTTCCCATTTGAAGAGCTAGGATGGTCACAAACCATTTTAAAATCAGATGAAATAAGAACTTTACCAGTAGCAATAACTATGTTTTTTCAAGCACATAATCGAACAGATTGGGGGTATGTTTTTGCCATGGCCTCTTTGTCAATGGTGCCAGTTATAATATTCTACTTGGTATTACAAAAATATTTTATCTCTGGTTTGTCTTCTGGTTCTATTAAGGGTTAAAATTGAATTCGGTGCCTAATCATACGGCAGATTATTTAGATGGGACATCTACTGTCTACTCTCCCAGCTCTTATTCGCCAGCTGCACCGTTTAATAATCCTAATCGGTATCATCATAATGGAGATATTCTGGATTATTATGATTATAATCAATTATTGAATAATGATATGGGTGGACTTGATGATATAGATCAATCCAATCCGGATGCGAAAGCTGCAATTCTAGATGTATATGTTAAATGGGTTAATGATATTGGTTTTGATGGTGTTAGAATAGATGCAGCAAGTTCATTACCCAAAAATTTCATTAGTGAATTTGAAAATACAGTAGGCGGTGCCAACCTTTGGAGAAGTATTTAACGGTAATGTTGATTTTGTGAGTGATTTTCAAAACTATGAGTGGGGAGTTCTTGATTTTCCACTATTCTTTGCTGCAAGAGATGTTTTCTCGCATGACACAAGTTTTGTCAATATTAAAAATATTTTAGATCAAGATTTTAAATATCAGAATGCTAATAATTTGGTAACTTTTATTGATAATCATGACAGAGATAGATTTTTAACATTAGCTGATGATAATTATAAAAAATTAAGACTAGCGATGACTTTTTTATTTACAGTTAGGGGAATACCTGATGTATATTATGGGACTGAACAATCACTATTCGGTGGTGGTATCCCTACTGAATATACAGGTATAGCAAATAAAGAAAATAGAGAAGTTATGTCTGTTTTTGATGAATCTAATATAAATTAAAAACATATTCAAAGGCTAAGTGAAATTAGAAAAGATTATCCTGCATTAAGGTCAGGTACACAAAGAGAGATGTGGTCAGATGATTATATCTATTCTTATTCAAGAAGAATCGATTCGACCGGGGGAGAGGTTATAGCGGTATTGAATAATGGATTTGATATCTCTTCACGGAAAATCTTCCTAATAGCCGAAAGTAGTATTCAGGTAGGAACTGTATTAACAAATTTACTTGATACAAGTCAAACTGTGACGGTTATTTCAGGAGGACTTACTGGAAAGCAAATTGATGTTAATGTGGAAGGAAAACAAGTATGATTTTAGTACCAGGACAGGTTAATAATTATACTCCACTTGCCCCAACTATTACAAAAGTCAGGGTACACTATGATGTAGGTTATGGAAATAACATGTACATTAGAGGAAACAGCTATCCTTTTTGGTGGGACAAAGGAAGAAAAATGAGAAATATTTCATCGGATGTTTGGGAATATGAAATGGAAAGAATTCCAAGCGGTGTAACTGTAGAGTTTAAACCCCTAATAAATGATACTACTTGGTCAACAGGTAATAATTTTACTGTTACTGGGGGTCAAACATTAGATATCTATCCGAATTTTTAGAAATACCTAGAGAGTGTAATGCTTTGCAAAACAATAAGGTCATAATAAAAAGGTATAAGACCATGCTAATGAGTCTTCGCGTTAAAAGGTAATCGATAATGGAAACGCTAATATTTTTCTAACGCAATCCAATGAAAAACGGTAAATCACAGTTAAAGATGTAACAGTAATCAATATCCTAAACCTTGATTTACCGCTTTTTTCACCGCTGATTAACGATATTACACACTCAAATCCTACGGGCGGTTGATGTAGGAGTTTTTGTTTTGCTTCCCTATTTTGCCAAGTACTTCATCAGATAAAGGTATAGCGACATCAGGAGCATTTACGTCACCGATACCGATTAATTTTGACTAAATCTTCCTGAACTATATTTTATCAAAGGTGACTCAATCCGCGGTATATAAGCCTTTTTTCATTCCCTAACACTGATCAACGCAAAAAACTGAGGGCTTGCCCAGTCAGCACAACGAACATCAGATGATCTTGGCATACGATTTTTCCCTAGCATTCGGAGGACGGCTAAACCAGGATAACCGCTTGGTTGCCATGGCCTCGTTCATCCCATGGGCGGAAGTGGAAGAAGCTTATATCCGGTCACTAGGAGATACCAATCAAGGGAATGATGCCTTCCCGGTCCGCCTTGTACTTGGTTCGCTGATCATCAAAGAACGACTTGGGCTGAGCGACGTAGAGACAATCCATTACGGAAAATCCCTATCTGCAATTCTTTCATCGGACTGCATGCCTTCCATGACAAAGCCCCTTTCCATTCCTCCTTGCTGACGTATTTCCAGAAGCGATGATCCATGACCTCAATGAATCCAACATCTCTGGCCGGATGAAACCAAAGGATTAAAGAGAATAGGACGATAAAGAGATGTCTCATGAAGAAGGGCTGTCTTCATTCAGCAGCCCTTAATTAAAATTGATACTGTACTGGTGACAACTGTATGTTGATAATTTATAATTAAGCTTAGAACCTTAAAAACCTGGATTCCCGTAATTTATAACGATGGAGGTTGTACTTCCAGGGATTGATAGATTTCGACCTGTTTCTTTGTGACCTCTCCAAGGATACGACCATGCTC
>NZ_JAUSUN010000034.1:0-32248 GCF_030814065.1 Mesobacillus stamsii | reverse complement strand
GGTCAGTTTTTGTTGGCTAGGAAAAGCAACGATAAGTCGAGAAGCCCCCACTTCAAGCCACCTGTAAGGGTGGTAAGTGGTGGGAGTAGTTCACTTTAGTTTGACATCGGTCTATTATTTTTTTATAGTATATGTAAGTTATCACTAACATTCAATCAGTCGGTGATAACGATTTTTTACAATAAAGGTAAGTTTGTACTAACTATCAATAAGGGGGAGCTTATGAAAATGTTGACGTTTTTATCTGAGTTAATCCGAAAGAACCCTATGAAGCTTATTATCCTGGCTATTGTCGTTGTCCTGCTTTTTGCAGCTGGTGCTCCAGCAATGAAAATGGCAACCGGCAATGAAACTTTGATTGAAGTTGATACGAAAGCCTATCAAGATAACTTGGCTTTGGAGAAAGAGTTTGGGGGTGAATCGATTATTGCAATATACGAAGCTGAAAAATCCGAGAACCTTTTCACAATCGATACTGTTAACCACATGGCTGGATTGGAAAAAAAGCTGGGTTCTTACGAGAATATTTATACGATCATAAGTCCTAATACGATGATTAACCAAATTTCTGTCAAGCAGTCGGAAAAGTATAAGGAAGGCATTGATGAAATTGTCTCCGGATTGGAAAAAATGGGCAGCAATTTGACTGAGCTAAGCACAAAACTAAACCAGAATGCCGGAGGGCAGCAGCCAAGCGGAAATAATATCGAACAGAACCTGAGTGAGTTGATTAATGGGTTAAGCAAAATGATCGATGGTCAGAAAAAGTTGTCTGCTGGAACGGCCCAGATGGCGAATGGCTATGCGCAAATGGGTGGACAATTGCAAGAGGCTGCCCTGAACATGCAAAAAGTTAGCACACAGCTAGGTCAATCACTTGAATCAAATCCGCAACAGCAAAAACAGGTACAGCAGCTAATTGAGATGAGCAATCAGTTCATCCAGCTTTCGGAAAAAATGAATGAAGCCTCCTTGAATGGTTCAAAATTGACGGTCATACCTGAAAATACAATAAAAGGGCTAGGCGAGATGCAACAGGGGCTTAACAGTCAAAAGTCGAGCTTCAGTGAATTGAATAAGAAGCAAGTAAGCCAATGGAATGATTTAAAAACATTGTCTGCCGGACTTTCAGAAATGGGCAGCAATTTGAGCAAAATCAGCGAAAACCTGAAAGTAATGGTTTCCTATTCAGATAATATGTCTCCGGCCCTACCGCAACAACAAAAAACGCTGGATAAAATGATTTATGAAGAAAACGGTGACCTTCGCAATTTATTCAGTGAGGTAACAGTAGACGAGAAGTACATGCTTTTCATTGTGAAGCTGGAAGGGAATGTGGATGACTCGGTGAAAAGTGAGATTTCGGGCGCAATGAAAGAATATTTCCATGACAATAAACTGGAAAATATTCATACGATGGTGTCAGGAAAGCCAGTTCTTGACGATGCAATCAGGACATCTATGAAGGACAGCATACAAAAAATGATGAGTCTGTCCGTTCTATTCATGATTCTCGTTTTAACGATCGTTTTTAAGGTTAGATGGAAATTGCTTCCGCTTGTGGTCATGTTGCTAGCGGTTGTCGCAACTGTAGGTTTGATGGGATGGCTGAGCATTCCGATGACCATGGTTTCCATGGCGGTATTCCCGATTTTAATTGGACTGGGCATTGACTATGCCATTCAGTTCCAGAGCCGATATTCTGAAGAAATGGACACAAGGAGTGAATCATAATGGAAAAAGACAGTAAACAGAAAAGTATTTCAAGTTTAAAACAAACCGTCAAACACATGGTGCCTGCTGTCATGACAGCCATTATCGCTACAGGTCTTGGTTTTATGGCATTGTATACCTCTCCGGTTCCCATGATTCAGGATTTCGGAAAAATGCTGACACTTGGGATCGTAATCAGCTTCTTTGTCGGTTTATTCATTTTGATTCCAATTCTATTTACAAGGGACCATTTTTTTACGAGAGAAAGCAAAAAAGGCATAAAGAGTACGCAATCGCCGAAATCAGAAAAATTCCTTGAGGGATTAACAAAAAAAGTAGTTTCTTTTAAATGGCTGGTCATTTTACTCGCCTTATCCACTGCGATTTTGGGTATCTGGGGAGATATGAAGGCAGGAGTAGAGACCGACGTAGAAACCTTTATGCCTCAGGATACACAGGAATTAAAGGATATTCACAAATTAAGAGATATTCTTGGAACAACCGACCAGGTAACGATTATGTACAGGACCGACAATGTACTGGACAAAGAAACAATCAATTGGACAGATCGAATGACTGAATCCATCAGTAAGGAATTTCCTGATGTAGTAGTAGAAACAAAGTCGATTGCAAGTGTCCTAAAACAGACCAACGACGGAAAAATTACTGAAAATACAGAGAAAATTGTCAATGATATGCCCAAGGATCAGGTTAAGCTTCTGGTGAACGAAGGTCGGACAAAAGGGGTGATCACTGTTGGCATAAAACATCTTGAAGCGAGTGAACTGAAAGACTTTATCGGTAATTTGGAATCCTATATTAAAAACGAGGAGCAGAGTGGAATCGAGACGACCGTTACCGGAAAGTCTGTACTAGACGTTGAAATGGTATCTTCGCTGACAACCGGTCGGTATGAAATGACCTTGTTAGGAATAGGGCTTGTCTTCCTTGGACTTTTGGCGATCTACAGACATCTCGTAAAGGCTTTTATCCCACTGCTTCCTATTCTTTTCATTGTTGGGTGGTCTGGAGGTATTATGTATTTGTTTAATATTAGTTATACTCCGCTAACTGCCACACTTGGCGCCTTGATTATCGGCATAGGGACAGAGTTTACAATTTTGATCATGGAGCGTTTTTATGAGGAAAGAAGGAAAGGTTTCTCAGATGTTGAAGCAATATTGATAGCCAATAAAAAAATAGGCAAAGCAGTTTTAGCTTCAGGATTATCTGTTATAGGAGGCTTTAGTGCACTTCTTGTTTCAGACTTCGTTATTTTAAGTAATTTTGGTATGATGACTTTAATAAACGTTTTCTTTTCACTGATCAGCACCATTATTGTCATGCCAGCCATACTGGTCATTCTAGACAGGTTGGTAAAGACTAAAACGAGAGCTGAAAAGGAAGTGCAAACAAAAACGGGGTGAACGTCGTTTGCGAGATAAAACAGACCAAATTATTAAAGCTGCAATACACGTCTTTATCAAAAAAGGGTTTTTGCAATCAACCACCCAGGAAATTGCCAAAGAAGCAAATGTTGCAGAGGTAACTTTGTACCGAAAATTTTCAACTAAACAAAATTTATTCGAGACAGTTATTAAGAAATCATTGGAGAATCACTTTAAAACCAAGATATTTAAACTTGCTGAAGAGGAAACCGGTCGTTTTTTTGAAGAAATTTTAGATGAACGTCTGGTGGTAATATCGAAAAACCATCAATTGATTAAAATGCTTATTTCCGAAAGTTTGCTGGGGAACTTGACAGGGGATCTCAATTTTCCGAGCATGATTTATGATGGTCTGAAGGCTGGAATTCAACTGCATTTTGACAAACAAAACATTGCCGCCGATCCAGGAATCTTCGCACACCAGATCACCGGCATCCTTCTTAGCAATGTTCTATTTGTAAAGGAGACACCATATTACCAATTAACAAAAGAAGAAAAGCGGAAGGTATTGGACCATTATACAAATTCATTAAAGGCCAACTTATAGGGAAGAGTGAAGCGCCGTCTGTTTTTCCCACCACGGACGAGGATTTATCCACTTGTTAGAATGATAAAAAATAATAGTATAATGGATTAATAAGGTTTGTTTTCTATTAAAGCAATATATTGATACGAGGAGTGGAGAAAACGATGGGCGAAAATGTGACCAGGTGGGGCATCTTAGGAACCGGGGGAATAGCAACTGCTTTCGCAAAGGATTTAAGTTTTGTTGAGAATACGGAAAAAACAGCTGTGGGGTCGCGGACCAAAGAAAGCGCTGTGAAGTTTGCGGAAGAGCATGGTGTTTCTCGTGCTTATGGTAGCTACGAAGAATTAGTCCAGGATCCAGATGTTGATGCCATATATATTGCGACGCCGCACCCTTTCCATAAGGAAAATGTATTGGCGTGCCTTCGCGCTGGCAAGGCTGTTCTTTGCGAGAAGCCATTTACGATCAATAGCGGAGAACTAGAAGAAATCATACAGTTTGCCAGGGATAAAAAACTGTTTTTGATGGAAGCAATGTGGACACGCTTCCTGCCTGCGATTAGGAAAGTTAGAGAATGGATTGACAGCGGAAAAATTGGTGAAGTTCTGTTAGTAAAAGCAGATTTGGGTTTCCGTGCACGATGGGAACCCGAATGGAGACTGCTTAATCCAAATCTTGGTGGAGGAGCACTGCTGGATGTAGGGATTTATCCCATCACATTCGCATCGATGATTTTTGGAACCAAGCCTGAAAAGATTTTAAGTACTGCCCACATTGGGGAAACAGGTGTGGATGAACAATTTTCCATCCTAATGTCCTATCCTTCCGGAAAAACAGCCACCCTTAACGGTGCTTTTCGAATGGATTTAACGAACGAAGCTTACATCCATGGAACAGAAGGATATATTCGGATTCCCTCTTTTAACAGTGCCAAATCAGCCTTTTTATATAAGGATGGAAAAGAAATAGCGACTTTTCATGATGACAGACAATCTGCTGGTTATGCGTTTGAGATGGAAGAAGTCGGAAGATGTTTGAATCAAGGGTTGTTAGAAAGCCCTGTTGTTCCGCTGGATGAATCATTAGAAATTATGAAACTAATGGACAAAATTCGCGGACAGTGGGGATTAAAATATCCGTTTGAGTAGGAGACGCACCCTTTTGCTGTTTTCGTATGACGAATTTAAGGAGATAGGAACGCACTTTTCTCCATTGTGTTGGAAGCAAAAGGAACGTTCCTCTTGCTTCTTAACTTTTCCTCAACCATAATGTTAGGCTGGGTATTTCTCAGACATAACTTTTTTCAATTGCTTTCGTGCTCTATGAAGTCTGGTTTTGACCGTTCCTGATTTTAGATTCAATCTGCTGGCAATTTCGTTTTCTTTTAATCCATATTGAAGTTTAAGCACCAGCACTTGCTGATACTCCTTCGACAACAGATAGAGCAAATGCTGGAGCTGCTCCTTGAACAGAAGCATTTCTACCTCTTTTTCTATCGATTGTTCATAACAATCATCACTATAAATTTTTTCCATAATACTTTGGTCAGAAGGCAACCATCTTTTCCGTTTTTCGGCCCGCAGACAATCAATTGCTGTTCTGACAGCAATTGCTGACAGCCAAGAAGCAATTTTCTGTTCATCAACAATGGTATCAACTTTCTTGAATGCCTTTATAAAGGTCTCCTGGACTACATCTTCTGCTAATTGTCTGTCTTTGGTAATTTTATATGCAATTTGAGTGAGCCTTTTACTATGTAATCTATAAAGCTCATCAAAATCTATCTTAGCCATATCGATCCCCCTCGTGCCTTAAGCCCGCATCTGCTTCCATGTCTACAAAATCTCTTTTTTATACTGATGGTCGTTTTTCCAGCGTCAATTGGAACCGATCAACCCAACCCAGCGTCATAGGACGTTTTGCAACCGCTTCTTGTCCTGAAAATACTAATATAGATACATTATATGCCAGCCTTTTCCAAAAAAGATAGAGAGAATATTCTTAAAAAATTCTTAAGAAATATTAAGAAATACTGGGAAGAAAGGAGAATCGTCGCTTTTTAAACGTAGGTATCGTATAATTAATACAGACAGAAAGATACGATTCATTAGGAGGCCGAATGATTCATGAATAGGGAACGAACAATGCCGACAAACATATCGTTTAAATCTAATAGGGTTATCATCAATGGGGTGGTTGTGCGGGCAGCGATCTTTGCCAGATTTTTTGTCGCTGAAGTCCAGTCTGAATTAAACGGAAATTATTATCTGATTTTCTACAAAAATGCCCTTATCTATGGGGAGCAATTGGAAAAGGTGCTAAAAGGTTCATTTATTGCGAAAATGCTGAAAGAAGGAATCGTATTAGATGCTCAGCACCCGCTTCTCCCGGTACTTATTCCCAGCAATGCTCTATCGATCCCAGCCAAAAACAAGCTCTTCCAACACCTCGAGCGCAATTATTCTCCCCTTGAAATACCGTGTATTTCTGCGGCACTTGACTCGTTTTTCTCACCCGAACAGCTCATCAAGCCAATCGAAACCATTTTCTTCCACCATAGAAGAAACGGCAGTTTTTTCAAGGCTTATCAATCAATCCGTATTTTGACCGACCTATCTCCCTCTTTGAAAAAATTGAATGCTCTCCTCCAATCACGGGAATACAGCGCCTATTCTAGTTTCTACTCAACTTCTTCTTTATCAGAAATCCAAAAGAAGGACCCTCTGTATGCAGAGTTTCATTGCTTTATGAAGCGGAAAAACACCGAATATTTTCAAATGCTGGAAAAAATACTTAGCAATGAAAACCGCGATGCAGAAAGACTGCTGCTTTGGATAGAAGACAAAGGGAATCGTACGCATGAGTCCATTAAAAGCCAAACAGAGCTGGCTTTGAAGTCTATTCCCCTTGAGAACTGGATTCTAACCTTAACTTATGCGGGAATGAATCCTTATAAATCGCTGCCGGAAGCTAGAACCTTCCTTGAACAATTGCTGAGAGACGAGCAATATGAGAAAGCGGCAATTGCTTTATTTCCATTCATGGACGACCTGCCGGCGGAGTATCATCCGATGCTCAATGAGATATGGAAGCAGGTGGATGCTGAATTTGTGTTCGCTCACTTGAATGAGTTTCTGTTGCTCCATCAGCAGGTGGCTCAGGAAAATGATCCGAATCAATCTGAACAAAGGGTCCTCCAGCTGACAACTAAGCTAATGGAAGAGCATGACTTAACGGTAGTTTGTGAAAAACTGAAACCGATTCAGAAGCATTTTCCTCATTCCCTCATCCTTCGAAAAATTAATGAAATGGCTTCTCTTATCGAGAATCCCGACAAAATGATGGAATTGGGCCTTTTCTTTGCAGATTTCAATCAGTATGACCAAGCAATCGAATGTTTTTTTTGGGAGATGGAGCTCAAGCCGGCTGACCCAGCTCCAGTAAGGCAGCTGTACAAAATGTATCAGCGGAAAGGCATGATGGATGAGGCGTCTGCCTATCAGCAGATTTATACACAATTAAGGAGCGAACAGCAATCGGGACTATCATCTTAATAGGATTAACTGAAAAAATCAGCAAAAATAGTTTGACAAATGAATCTTTAGCTGATAATTTTATAATTAATAATTTTCCGAAAACAGGATCGCAATCGAAAAGCGAAAGATGAAAAAATTTGATGACGAGAAGAGTAAGATGAGTGCCCTGATCGACAGAGAGTCGGTAAATGGTGCAAGCCGATGTTCAGAACTGATCCGAAAATCATTCTCCGAGATGCAATGCTGAACTTTTTCAGTAGGTGTTGCCGGTTGGTCCGCCGTTAAAAGGAATGCGTGTAATGATGCGTTGATTGAGTGCCGTTTTTCGTGAACGGAACTAGGGTGGTATCGCGAGTAAAACTCGTCCCTATTTTTGGGGGCGAGATTTTTATTTTTACTGTATTTGTTCAAGAGTGGAAAGATGAAAAATGGGGGGATTTTGTATGCGCAGTGACATGATCAAAAAGGGAGTCGACCGTGCTCCGCACCGAAGTTTGCTTTATGCAACTGGAGTGAAATTAGAGGATCTTGAAAAACCTTTTATTGGCGTTTGCAATTCGTATATCGATATTATTCCGGGCCATGTCCACCTGAGGCAGTTCGCGGATGTTGTCAAAGACGCGATCCGAGAGGCGGGCGGGATTCCGTTTGAGTTCAATACGATTGGCGTGGATGACGGGATTGCAATGGGGCATATTGGCATGAGATATTCTTTGCCAAGCCGGGAGCTGATTGCCGATTCAGCGGAAACCGTGATTAACGCGCACTGGTTCGACGGAATTTTCTACATTCCGAATTGTGACAAGATTACTCCTGGGATGCTGATGGCGGCTGTACGGACGAATGTTCCGTCTGTATTTGTTTCAGGTGGCCCGATGGAGGCTGGTGTTTCCAGCACAGGTCAACCTTTATCACTGGTGTCCGTATTTGAAGGCGTTGGTGCCTATCAATCAGGAAGAATGTCGGAAGATGAATTGCTGGATATCGAACAGAACGCCTGCCCGACCTGTGGCTCTTGCTCGGGAATGTTTACTGCAAATTCGATGAATTCGCTTATGGAAATGCTCGGAGTCGCACTTCCTGGAAATGGCACGTTGGTTGCGACATCTAAGGAGCGCCATCAATTAATCTATGAGGCGGCCCGGCATTTGGTTGACTTAATTAAAAAAGATATAAAGCCACGAGACATTATCACGAAGGATACGATTGATGATGCCTTTGCGCTCGATATGGCGATGGGAGGCTCAACGAATACAGTTCTCCATACGCTTGCAATTGCAAATGAAGCGGGTATTGATTATGATCTGAGCCGGATTAATGAAGTGGCAAAGCGAATTCCTTATTTATCTAAAATCAGCCCGGCTTCCCATTATTCGATGCAGGATGTACACAATGCCGGCGGTGTCAGCGCAATTATCAAACAGCTTTGTGAAATAGAAGGAGCTGTTCACCCAGATCGAATTACTATCACCGGAAAATCACTTTATGAAAATGTAAAGGATGCCGAGGTATTAAATGGCGACGTAATCCGCAGCAAGGAGACGGCGTATAGCCCTGTCGGCGGGTTATCCGTGTTGTTTGGAAATATCGCACCAGATGGAGGCGTCATCAAGGTAGGGGCTGTTGACCCTTCTATTAAAACTTTTAAAGGAGAGGCGATTGTCTACGAATCTCAGGATGAGGCGCAAGCTGGAATCGAAAATGGGGATGTGCGGGAAGGACATGTAGTTGTCATTCGCTATGAAGGGCCAAAGGGCGGTCCGGGAATGCCGGAAATGCTTGCGCCAACAGCAGCCATTGCTGGAAGGGGACTAGAAAAGAAGGTGGCCTTGATTACGGATGGCAGATTTTCCGGGGCCTCAAGGGGCATTTCCATCGGCCATATTTCTCCGGAAGCGGCTGAGGGAGGGCCAATCGCGTTTGTGGAAAATGGAGATACTATTTTCATTGATTTAGAGAACAGAACCATTTCCCTCGAGGTTCCTGATGCAGAGTTGAATGATCGCAGAGCGCAGTGGAAACAGCCGGAGCCAAAAATCAAAAAAGGATACTTGGCTCGATATTCGAAGCTGGTCACCTCTGCGAGCACGGGTGGTATTCTTAAGATTTAATGAAAATTAAATAGAGGTAGTACCTTTTCTGTCCGTCATCGTCATGATGACGGACTTTTTCCTTGGAACGTTCCAAGCAACTTTTATTGGGATGGATTATGGTAAAATATAAGCAATGATAGCTTTCGAAATGGCGGGTTATGAGATGAATATTTTACTGGCGGAAGATGATTTGAAGCTGGGTGAATTGATCGGCTATATGTTAAAGAAGAAAGCCGGTTATCAGGTTGATTGGGTGAAGGAGGGAGAAGATGCCTATTTTTACAGTACTTCTTCCCATTATGATGTGCTGATTTTGGACTGGATGATGCCGAATGGCACTGGGGTGGAGGTTTGCCGCCGCTTGCGGAAAGAAGGGTATGCAGGGGCGATTTTGATGTTGACGGCGAAGGATTCCGTGGAGGACAGGATCAATGGCCTTGATGCCGGTGCGGATGACTATTTGATCAAGCCATTCGAGATTGACGAACTACTTGCCAGAATTAGGGCACTTACTAGAAGAAACTTTGCTCCGATTGTCGAAGATGAAGTGCACTATCGGGATCTCGTTTTAAGCCGGATCAGCCAAATGCTGAGCGATGGGAACAAAGAAATCCAGCTTAGCCCGCGTGAATTCCAGCTTCTTGATTTACTGCTGCAAAACAGGGGCCAAGTATTGCCTAGGGAGCTAATATTGGAGCGAATTTGGGGTGTGGATGCGGACGTTTCGACGAAAACAATCGATGCGACGGTAAAATTGCTGCGAAAAAAGCTCGACAGTTTTGGAAAGTATGACTTGCTCCAAAGCATTAGAGGGGTAGGATATAAAATTGAAAACTAAACGCCGTGGCAAAGTGCAAAACATCTTTAAGCGAACCCAACGACGCCTGACGAAAGGATTTTTACGCCAATTGATGGTTTTTCTGCTGTTGTTCAGCATCGTCATGTTCGGGATGTTTTATTTGGTGATCATGAAGGATCAGGAGCTGGAAGTGAGAAACCTGGCAAAAGAAGAAGCGGCAAGGGTGGAGGCATACTTGGGAAAGACATACGAAGCGAAAAATGTATTCCCGCAACATGATTTGGAGTTAAGAGGAAGCGGGATTTTTTTTGCTTATCTTATTAGTCCAGACGGCGCATTGCTCGTGGGAAATGAAACCGATCCTCAAGTTCGCCAAAAGCTGCTGTCTGCTCTCAGTGAAGAAAATTTATTTCAGCGGAAAATAACATTCGGTTCTTCCGGTTCCGAAGAAGACGATGATGACGAGGGCCATGAAAGGAGCGAGATTCATAATAAGTCGCTTCGGAAGGACCTTCACCTCATGATTGCAAAGGAAAAGATCTCGTTTGCCGGTCGTGAGGTTGGAAACCTTTATGTTGGCACGGATATTTCCTATGTGTATCAGATGTTTATATTGCTGTTTGGAATCTTGATCGGATTGTTGACTTTCTTTGCGCTCATCGCCTGGTTTTTTAGTAGTAGAATGTCGAAAAAAGCGATGATTCCAATCAGTTCGGCGTTTGAAAGGCAGCGTGAATTTGTTGCAGACGCCTCCCATGAATTAAGGACTCCGCTAAGCGTCATGCTTTCTTCGATAGATGCGATTGAGATGACAATTGATCATAACCAGGATCCTATCGTCCGTAAAATGCTTTTTAATATGAAGGATGAAGTGAAAAGGATGACAGGGCTGGTGAGCGGTCTCTTAACGCTTGCCCGGTCTGACTCAGGAAAAATAGAGCGGAATGATGCTGTCTTTGATTTTTCAGAAATGGCCCAAAAGGCAATGGAAGCAATGAAGCCGATTGCACAAGAAAAGCAGATTCAGCTTCAATTCGATGCACCGGAAACACTGGTTGGCAAAGGGGATGAGCACCGGTTGAAGCAGCTCCTCTATATTTTATTGGATAATGCGTTAAAATACACCCCTAATGGCGGCAAGGTTGAATTGGCATTATCAAGAAAACAGGACGAGCTGAAGATCAAAGTCAGTGACACGGGGGTCGGAATCCGCCCAGAAGAGCAGCCGTTCATCTTCGACCGTTTTTATCGTGCGGACAAAGTGAGATCGAGACAGGAGGGAAGCTATGGGTTAGGACTCTCGATTGCCAAATGGATTGTCGACATTCATCAGGGAACGATTGAGGTAAATAGTGAACTTGGAAAGGGCAGTGTGTTTATCGTAGAGCTACCTTTTTCCAGTAAAAGGTAGTTAATATGCAAAACCAGTGAAAAAAGTATGAGCCTTCGTCAGGTTGATGCTTTTTTTCATTTCCTTTCACCGTATTTTCACCATCCGTGGATATAGTGATATTTATAAAAGGATATAGGGGGAGTTTTTGCATGAAAAAGAATGTGAAATGGTCAGTGATTTCCGTTAGTACGATTACCGCTTTAACGTTTGGCGGTCTAGTGATGAATAATGAAAAGGCTTCAGGCAATGAAAACTCAGTCCCGACAAACAATAATGTACTCCAAGATCAAGTTTCTAACCAAGCGTATGAGGAAAACACCTACAGAAGCAAGGAGGGCGAAGGTTATTACGGAGATCACGATGACGATGAAGGGTATGAAGACGAGGGAGACGATCACTATCAGGAGCAAGGAACTGTGTGGGGGCAAGAACAAGTTGTAATAGCTCCAGATAAAGGGTTCCAGCAGCAGAAAAGCAGTAGCTCGAGGACATCTAGATGATTGAGACAACATTCCGAGCGATGAATAGTACCATTGTGCTTTCGGGAATGAATTTCGAGCCACAGGTCGAGATAAAGAAGAACATCATCGATTTCGAGCAAAAGGTGAGCCGTTTTCTTCCTGATAACCAATTGGCTTTCATTAATCGCAGCCCACTTAATGTTCCGATCTATTTAGAAGCTACATTGGCTGACCTGCTCGATCGGTCGCTTCAGCTCGCTAGAAAGTCGGCTCACTATGTCCACCCATTCCTTGGAAAAGCGATAATGGCGAATGGTTATACGGAGTCATTTCAGGAACACAATCAACCCGTTTTTACAGAAAGCGATGCAGTGCATGTTTCCCGGGAACCGATAAAGAGAATTTCGAAAAGCTGGATCATCAAAAAGGAAAATTTTCTATTTGACTTTGGAGGTTTTGGGAAAGGCTACATCGTTGACAATGGGATAAAACAGCTGAAACAAAAGGGTGTGGATCATTTTCTAATCAATGCCGGAGGAGATTTAAGGGTACTAGGTTCCCATGAAGTTGGGATTGAACATCCGGTTTTAATGGGCGAGGACATGATTAGGTTGACCATCACTGACAAAGCAATTGCCACTTCAGGCAAAAATTATCGAAGATGGACGAAAGGAAGTAAGGAATATCACCATCTCCTTAATGGCCGGACAGGTGAACCTGCTTTTAATGGAGTCCTGCAAGCAAGCGTCATTGCCAATACCGCAATGGAAGCTGAAACAGCCGCGAAGCTTTTGTGTATTCTCCCTTTTGAAAAAGCAAAAGCATTGCTTTACCGGCATTTTCCGCAGATTGCTTACATTGTTTATTTGGAAAATGACCAGATTTCCATCGGCGGAGATTCACAACTTTACAATCGATTGGAGGTAGCAGGATGAATTGGATTTGGATTGCGATCCGCGCAGCAGGATTGACAGGATATTTATTGCTGACCATATCCCTATTGGTGGGTATCTACAGCCATATTCCGCGAAAAAGGGGCTCGTTCCTCACTTTTCATCAAATTATCGGCCAGGTGGCCCTTTTATTTATCGGAATTCATGCATACCTGCTGATCTTTGATATGTATCAGCCTTTTTCTGTTTCAGAACTGCTCATTCCTTTTACCGCATCCTATGAGCCAGTCCTATCAGGATTGGGAACTATTTCTTTTTACTTATTAATCATCGTCGTCTTAACATCTGATTTCATGAAAAAAGTCGGTCAATCAGCTTGGAAAAAAGCACATTATCTCGTTTTTCCACTCTGGTTCGTTTCCGCAATTCACGGACTTTTTCTTGGCACAGATTCCGCATCACTATGGGCTTTGGCTTTATACGGAGGCTCCGTTTTGATGGTCAGCATGGCAACCATTTTTCTCGTATGGAAAAAGCTTAGTAAAAAGCAGAAACAGAGTCCAGTTGTAACGTGAAAGCAGTAAAAACGAAAGGTGTGACCTTTCGTTTTTACGCAAAAATATAGTTCATCACAGATCGCAGAAATTAGGATGTTTTTTCGCTTGTCAGGAAGACGCTTCGCCCCATGGATTTGCAGCGTTTCTTAATGCGAGCGGCTTCTTTGCTTATTTCTTCAATTGAACGGAAGCTAGTGTTGATATTTTGAATAACGGCAATCGATAAGCCGACAAGCGGGATGTTTTCCACGATGCCCATCCGGCTGATGCCGCGGATGTAGCCTTGGGCAAGTTCTTCTGCCGAATAAAATTGATGGGTGTATTGTTCGAACTTATAAATAAGAGTTTGGCAGATTCCCTGGAAATCATGGTGGGGAAGGATAGCGATGAAATCATCGCCGCCGATATGTCCGACGAAAGATTCCAAACTCGTGCTTCTCTGTAACACGGTTTCTTTTAGAGCTGTCGCTGTATATTGGATCACTTCATCGCCTAGCTTAAAGCCGAACGAATCATTAAACGCTTTGAATAGATTGATATCTATGTAAAGAATGGTATATTTTCCAAAGGAAAGCGCTGTCTTGAGCGCGTTTTTGATCTCAAAATTGCCAGGCAATCCGGTCAGCGGATTGGAATAGCGGGCAATGCTGATTTGCTCCTCAGCGAGCTTCATCAGTAAATTGCGGATGCTGGCTATGCCGATCAGACGGTCTTCTTTCGTGACGATAACGTAATCGTAAAGATGTTCCTGAGCACGATCCATGGCTTGAGCGCTTGCTTCTGTGATCGGCACAGCATGATCGACAATGAGCGGGTCCGTGATCATCACTAGATCAATCGTCCTTTTCATAAACAGATCAAATCCGTACTGAATCGATAGTTTTTGGTAAAATTTTTTTTTTGTCACCAATCCGATGGGGCGATCATCGGTACAAACAACGACTCCTTCTACTTCTGGTTTTTCCTTGAAAATGGAATAAATGAGTTCACATTTAGTTGAAGGGGTAACGACAATCACTTGCTCTGCGATCTCACCAATCGTCACTTGCAGCATTTGGGCACCTTCATTTCCTTTTCATCTATGCGAATACAAAAGCTGCGGTCCTGGTCTGCCAAGATAATATCCTTGTCCAAACTGAATACCAGCCTGTTTGGCAATCGCCAATTCTGCTTCTGTTTCTATTCCTTCAAGTGTAACAGCTACCCCTTCGGAAGTGAAGTAGGCAGCAATCCACTCAAGGAAGGTTTGTTTTTTGACCGATTGGCCAAGGTCGATGGCAAAATATCGGTCAAGTTTCACGATATCTGGCTCCAGTTCTAACGCAATTCTTAAAGAAGATTGCCCTTTTCCGAGGTCATCGAGTGCAATTCTAAAGCCCTGTAACTTTAAGCGATTGATCACTTTTTTCAATAGAAGCAATGATTCAACCGACTCTGCTTCATTCAATTCAAAAATAATATTATCAGGGCTCATAGATACCTGACTCATTACATGATCCAATTTTATGAGAAAAGATGGTTCTAAAAGAGTAGACGGAAAGACATTGACGGACAATCGAGATGCGTTCGAGTGTTTCGAATGATACTCGAATGATTGGATGCTCCTGGATATCGAATGGATATCCAAATCGAACAAGCATTTTTCTTCTGCGGCAAGAGCGAATAATTTTTCAGGATTCTCTATTTCTGCATTTCGGATCAGGCTTTCATAGCCAAATACACAATCATCCAGCAGGCTGTAAATAGGCTGATAGGCATGGTAAAAATTAAATAGTTTAGACGTCGATTCTCGGGAAGAGTCAAATAACAAGGCTGTCATCATAAAATACCATCCTAATAGAATTGTTTATAATCCAAATGTACTACTGTTTTATTAATCAATTGTAAGGTTTTCGTAAAATCTCTTTAAACATAGGGAAACGAGGATGATCTATGCTTCTATTTTGACAGGCGTGTGAAGATGATTGGTTGTGGCAATGTGGTGATAATGGCTAAGGACGTCTTCGAAGATCGTTCCCCATTTTTGGGTAAGCGCGTAGTTCCTGGCCTCATAACCCATCTGATTCCTTTTCGTGTCCTTCTTGAGAAGAGTGACAATGGCCTCTGTGAACTCCTGCCGATCATGCGGTTGGCATAGCCGCCCTGTGACCCCATCCTGGATGATACTTTTTACTCCGCCAGAATTTGCCCCAATGACCGGTGTGCCGCTCGCCAATGATTCCAGGACAACGTTTCCAAAGGTTTCCGTAGCAGAAGGAAAGATGAATAGGTCAGATGATGAATAAACTTCGGCAAGTTCCTGCCCTTTTAGGTAACCACAGAACGTCATGTTATCAGGAGCTGCTTGCTCCAGTTCTGCTCGCAAAGGTCCATCCCCAACGATCAGCCAATGAACCTTATCGGCTAGTTCAGATGGCAGGTTCCGGTCGATGTCAAGCAGGAAAGCGACGCTTTTTTCCGGAGCCAGCCGGCCTGCATAGGAAAGGATATACTTTGTTCTTATGGAGTAACGCATTCGGACAGCAAACTTATCGTAAAAAGGATGGAACAATTCGCAGTCGACACCCCGTGGCCAAATTTCCAGATTCTGAAAATCGTGAGCTGTTAGTTGTGACATAGTTTCTTGTGAGGGAACGAAAATTTTCTCGAACGGCCGGTGGAACCAGTTCATATATTTCCAAAGCAGGCCGGATAACAAGGTAAGTTCATAGAATTGCAGATACTGATCGAAATCCGTGTGATAGGAGCCAACCAAGGGGATATTCATTTTTTTAGCAAAGTATACTCCCATCATGCCGAGGTTGAAAGGGGTGGCGATATGAATAAGATCTGGTTCAAACTTTTCCAATTCTCCTTTGATTTTAAAGTAATTTGGAAATGCGATCCGGCACTCAGGATACAGAAAGAACGATGCACTTTTAAATCGGTGAATATGCGCTGGAACATATTCTTCCCTAGGGTTATCAGGTGCGAACACCTTCACCAAATGACCATGCGTCGTTAAATAATCGGTGAATCGTTTCAATGTTCTGGCAACTCCATTGATTTCAGGGTAGAACGTATCGGTGAAAAAGGCGATTTTCATAGAAACGCTCCCTCCATTCTTTGGATTTTTTTATAGAATAAGAAAGTTATAAAATTCACTTTGAGAATTGTCCAGCTCCAGCGCCTAGCCCCTCGAGACGCTTGTCTAGTGTCGCCTCCTAGAAACTCCGAAACTTCAACTCCACCTGCAGAAGCAAAAAACGCTTCTTCCGGTGGAGTCTCCAGTTTCTGTGTTTCTGGGCAGTCGGCTATACTTTTCGGTTTCGGTCCGCCCAATGAAGTCAAAGAACGACTTCACTGGTCGGACCTCCAGCGCTTGTCGGGGCTGACCAAGGCGCTTGCGCTTTTCTTATAGAATAAACGAATAGCTGAAAATTCCAACGGCTGAGCCAAGCAGCGAACCCGCAAATATATCTGTCGGATAGTGCAGGCCTAGATAGACTCGGGAAAGTGCGACTATGGTTGCTAAAGAAAGCAATGCGACAGCAAATGCTGGGATAAATAGGACGAAAGGCAGGATGATGGAGAAGATCGCTGTCGTGTGCCCGGATGGAAATGAATGGTCCGCGAGCGGATTGTTAGGAAAGAAGCTGTTTTCCAGACTGATATAAGGCCGCTTTCTCGGATACCATTTTTTGATGAGATGTACAGGCAGGTGGCTTAGTGCCAAAGCCGTCGCACTGGCAATCGCCGTTCGCCTCAGCTCGCCCTCTGCAAACAAAATCATCAGGAGAATGATAGAAATCGTGAAGCTGGCACTGCCCAAATGGGTAATAGTCCGGAAAAAAGCATTTAATAGTCTGATTTGGTAATGACGATTGATTCCACGGAAAATTTTCCGATCGGTTTCATAGATTGCTAATAATAGTTTCATCATTTTTTCCTTCCCAGGATGGATTTGAAGATGGAGCATTTTCATGGTGAATAGATGCTCTTCCAATAGAAATATACGTGATCGGGTGCTTTCTAACATCGGCCAGTGAGTAACAATTCCGACCATCGATGATGATTGGGTTCTTCATCAGAGTTGGATACTTTTCTAATGGAAAATGCTTGATGTGATCCCATTCGGTAACGATGATCGCTAGTTCTGCTTGTAATATGGCAGTTTGTAAATTGTCTGAAAACTCGATTGTCTGACCAAATATTTTTTTCGCGTTTTCGGTCGCGATCGGGTCGTAGCCAATGACGGATGCTCCTTCAGCGAGCAAAGCCTTCACAATGATCAAGGAAGCTGATTCACGAAGATCGTCCGTATCAGGCTTGAATGCCAAGCCCAAAACAGCCACTCTTTTTCCCAATAGAGATCCGAGTAGTTCTTTCGCCTTCTTCACTGCAATTGCCTGCTGGCGATTATTAACCTTGATGACGGATTCGAGCAGCTCGAATGGATGTTGGACATTTCCGGCGATTTGAACCAATGCCTTCGTGTCCTTCGGAAAACAAGAGCCGCCATAGCCAATGCCTGCTTTTAAAAATTGCGGGTTAATTCGTTCATCCTTGCCAATTCCATAAGCGACTTCTTCGATATTCGCACCGACCTTTTCGCAAATGGCTGCAATTTCATTGATAAAGCTGATTTTCGTGGCTAAAAACGCATTGGACGCATATTTAATCATCTCGGCACTTCTTGTATCTGTTTTGATGATGGGGATTTTAAGAGGAAGGAAGACTTGCTCCACTACCCTAGCTGCCTCAGCTGATTCCGTGCCAATGATGATTCGATCGCCATGGAAAAAATCATAAATACCATTGCCTTCCCGCAGGAATTCTGGGGTAGAGACTGGGTGCACCTTTATGCCATCATGTTGGACGCTGTGGATAATTTCGCTGATTCGCTCATTCGTGCCCACAGGCACTGTGCTTTTGGTGCAAACAACGGAGTCCTGATTGAGGCAAAGCCCGATCGTGTAGGCCGCTTCATAGACATGATCTAGATTGGCTGTTCCATCTGGATTTTCAGGGGTACCAACGGCGATGAATATCAAATCCGCATCATTATAGGCGATCTCTGGATCCGCAGTGAAACGGATACGACCAGCCTGCAGATTTTTTTTCAGCATAGGGGCAATCCCGGGTTCATAAACAGGAGAACACCCGGATTGAAGCATCTGAATCTTGTCTTCTCGAATGTCAGTACAAACGACTACATGACCCATCTCAGCCAGACAAACACCTGTGATCAAACCAACATACCCAGTCCCAGCAACAGCAATCTTCATCCAATCCCTCCTAAATGAGTTCTTATCCTAATCTTACAGGAACAACCTTAAAGAATTCTTATGTGGTTGTTAAATAAATGTAAAGAAAAAAACGGATCTAGGATGTCATCTTTTTCAGGTTTTTGATGATATTTTTATACTGCTTTAAGGAATTCATCATCCCAATATAGCTGCTTTGTTGTTTTTGATCCGCTGTGAAAAAAAGAATGGCCGCATTAGGGAAAAATTTTTTCGAGCGGAATCGCAAGTCTTTCCAGAAAACAAAGTATCCAGCGTTTCTTTTTTCGGCAAAAGGGTACGCAAAGTGTGTGCTAGAAAGAAAATCAGCCACATTTTGGTGAGCTCTGCTACTAAGAATGAGCTCCGGGTAATGGATTCTTTTGGAAAGAGTGTGCTCGACAACCATACTGTCAAAAGAATGCGTTCCAAAGAGAAAGTCTGCATCCGTTTCGATGATGACATCCCATCGGAACCATCTAATATGCGGAATAAGCTTGATTCTTTCTGCATTAGTAAAATGTTTTTTTAATTGCCGCTGTGTCAGGACGGAAGAAAAGACACGAATGGCAAGGTATACAAAAATGATGGCATAAATGATCAGGAAGATTGGTCCGGAACCAAACCAGAAGATCAGCACGAACCCGATAAAATGTGTCAGAAGGATAAATGGGTCAACAAGAGGGATCGCGTCAAAGGCGATCCAGCTTCTCGAGAACGGGAGCAATAACTGAGTACCATGCATGTTGAGCAAATCCAAAAGCACATGCAGGACGACAGCAAGCAAGACCCAGACGAAAAGGCTCACGAAGGGAATCCCAGGAAAGAAGGGAAGAATGGCCGCAGAGAGGGCCAGGCCCCAGATAGGTTGAGCGGGCAAGGAATGCGATTCTCCTCGATGGTGCCGATAATAGCATCCTTTTCCCCTGAACCGGTAGACGATATCGAAGTCAGGTGCATTCGAACCAAGCACCGTACCAATCAAGACGGCCTGGGACAGGGTTTCACTGGAAGATACCGCAGGATCCAGAGTCGCCAATGCGCCAAGACCTGCGCCAATCACAATATGAGAAAAAGTATCCACGCTCATCACTACCTTCATTTAGTATCAACACATGCGCATGTTTACGGGCTGGGTAGGCGTTATTTGACAGGTTAGGGCTCTTAAGCAGGAAAGCTGCCAAATAACGAAGGTTTCTTGACAGGTTAAGGCTCTCGAGATGCAAAGTTGTCAAAATAACCACTAGTTCCTATTCAGTAACCCAGCTCTGCGCCCGACCCCTCTTGACGCGCTAGACTTGCCAGCCACGAGAAGTAGCACTTTTGGGTGGGCTACGCTGGTCGAGATTACCCAAGTTTCTTGTTAAGCGTGTTGGGAGATTTCTTTTTCGGTTGTGACATCTTGGTAATGCCAAAGCATTTCCTCAAATATGGTATCCCAGCTTTGTCCCAGGGCGTACAGCCTTGCTTCTGCGCGGAACTTTTTTCTGAGCCGGGAATTCTTTAAAAGGAGGACAATCGCTTCCGTAAAAGCTGTTACGTCTCCAGGTTCACAGGTGAAGCCGTTTTTCCCTTGCTTGATGATGTTCTTCACTCCTCCCGCATTTGAGGTAACCGCTGGTGTTCCGCTAGCTAGGGCTTCCAGTACGACCATGCCAAATGTCTCGGTCGATGATGGGAATACGAATAGATCCGATATCGAGTAGATTTCAGCCAGATCTGTTCCGGTACGGTATCCGGTGAAGTTCATGTTTACGGGTGCTTTTTCCTCCAACTCTTCCCGCATTGGGCCATCGCCGACGATCAGCCAGTCAATTTGGTCATTGAGTTCAGGTGGAATGCTGCTGGCGATTTTCATTAAGGTGCGAAGATCTTTTTCAGGAGCGAGCCTGCCGACGAAACTTAATGTATATCTTCTGGACAATCCGTATTTTTCCCTAACGGACTCTTGGTCGTATCCGGGATGAAAAAGAGCGCAATCGACACCAGCAGGGGCCAGTACGGTATTTTGGAAGCCACGGCGCTTCAGCTGTCGAATCGTTTCATGGGAAGGAACAAAGATTTTTTTAAAAGGCCTGTGAAACCAGTTCATATACTTCAACAGGGAATGCGACAAAAATGAAAGATTATAGAACTTCAGGTAGTCGTCAAAATTCGTATGATAAGAACCGACGACTGGGATATTCAGTTTTTTCGAGAGATAGAGGCCGCAAAGTCCCATATTGAATGGGGTAGCAATGTGAATGAGATCAGGAGCGAATGCTTCAAGTTCAGCTTTGATGCTGCGCACATTTGGAAACGCAAAACGTAACTCTGGATAGAGGAAAAGAGAAAAGCTCTTAAAGCGGTGGATATGCTCTGAAATATATTCACCAGATCGGGATTTCGGAGCAAAAATCTTATAAACAATCCCCTTGCTCTCCAAGTATTGAGTAAAGTGTTTAAGGGTGATCGAAACTCCATTGATATCGGGATAGAAGGTATCTGTAAAGATAGCGACTCTCATAAAAAATCCTCCTGTTATACGAAATGGGGGAAATGGCGAAATGTTTGAAACAGCCAGGCTTCCAATCTCCAAACACAAAACAAAATGCCCCTCATCCTAATTCTATATGGTAAATCCTCCATTTTTTCTTAAAGTATTGTAAATTTGTTTTAAGTTTTTGTAAGGGAAGGAATGGAGTAGTGAATAATAATCGAAACAATTTCTCTTGACAGTACCCCTGTCCATGATTTATATTGGATATAATTATTTGAATAGTTCTCCTAAAGGGGAGTAGCTTTTACAGCAGAGTCGTCATTCCGGAGGTTGTATATCTCCCGGCTTTGTTGGCAGCGTGGACGTTGTTAGCAAGACCTTTGCCTTTTTGGTAAAGGTCTTTTTGATTTTTAGAGACCTTTGCCATGTCTGGTAAGGGTCTTTTTCTATGAAGGAAAACAGGGCTTTCAATAATACAAAACGAAAAGGAGCTGGTGAAAGTGAGAAAGAAAAAAGTGTCTTATGAGGAATTACTGAAGGCCAATCGACTTGAGCTTTTGGAAAATCAAAAGCAGTTGGAGAAAATTGAGGACCGGATTGAAGCTAGGCGTTTAGGTGTTAAAAACGGAAGGAGGTAACGGAATTGGAACTGACGATTTTATTTGAATACGGTTGGGTATTGCTGCTTTTGGTGGCTCTTGAAGGATTGCTGGCAGCGGATAATGCATTGGTATTGGCGATCATGGTCAAGCATCTTCCGGAAGACGAGCGGAAGAAAGCTCTTTTCTATGGTTTGGCAGGAGCATTTGTTTTCCGCTTTGCTTCCTTATTTATTATTTCTTTTCTGGTCGATGTCTGGCAGGTACAGGCAATCGGAGCAATTTACCTGTTATTCATCGCAATCAATCATATTGTCAGAAAGCTTTATTTTAAAAAAGTGACAGATGGTGATCGAGCTGAAACAAAGAAGTCGGGATTTTGGGCAACCGTGTGGAAGGTTGAACTGGCTGATATCGCTTTTGCGGTGGACTCGATTTTGGCGGCTGTTGCCTTGGCAATGACGCTTCCGAACACAAACCTGCCAGCGATTGGCGGAATGGATGGCGGCAAATTCCTTGTTGTTTTTGCTGGCGGCATTATCGGTCTGGTAATCATGCGTTTCGCAGCAAACTTGTTTGTGAAATTGCTCCAGTCAAGGCCGAGTCTTGAAATTGCTGCGTTTGCGATTGTCGGCTGGGTAGGTGTCAAATTGACTGTTTTGACGCTGGGACATCCAGACATAGGGATTCTGCCATATGACTTTGCCCACTCGGTACAATGGAAGCTGTTCTTCTATACCGTTCTAGTTGGCATCGCTGCAGCTGGCTGGTTCCTGGCGAAAGGAAAGGGTCCAAATGATAGGCATCGAGAATCAGAATATCAGGAAAAGTTCCAAGGCTAGCATAGAATGCTTCCACTGATACAGGTCTGGATGATTTATGGTACAATCATGTAAAAGATAAATTTGGAGGTAGAGCCCTTTTGGGAACTGAAATAATCGTGTTATTGATTCTGATTGTCCTGAATGCCTTTTTTGCAGCATCAGAGATTGCCTTAATATCGTTAAATGATAATAAAATCAAAGTGATGGCAGAGAGCGGCGATAAAAAGGCGAAACTGCTGTATAATCTAACCGCCGAACCAAGCCGCTTTTTGGCAACGATTCAGATTGGCATCACCTTGGCAGGATTTCTGGCAAGTGCGTTCGCCGCTGAGAGCTTTGCCGGTGGAATGGCTAGCTTCCTTGGGGAGCTGGGTGTTCCGCTTACACAAAGTATGCTGGAATTGGTTTCTGTCATTACCATCACCCTGATGCTTTCCTATTTCACCCTCGTTTTGGGTGAGTTGGTCCCAAAGCGGCTGGCACTTCAGAAGGCTGAACCGATTGCCATGTTTGCCGCTGCCCCTTTGACGGTTTTATCTAAAATCTCATCCCCTTTCGTCAAGTTTTTGACACTGTCCACTAACGGAATAGTCAGGCTGTTCGGGGTTGACCCGAATGCAGATGAAGAAAATGTGACCGAGGAAGAGATCCGGATGATGGTCGATGTTGGCATGGAAAAAGGGACGATCCAGGATTCAGAAAAGATGATGATCAACAATATCTTTGAATTCGATAATAAGACGGTCTCCGACATTATGACCCACAGGACCAATATTGTCGCGCTTTCCATTGAAGCTAGTCTGAAAGAGACAGTTCAGCTTGTCAATCTGGAACAGTACACGAGAATGCCCGTTTACGAAGGAGACATCGATCATATCGTTGGGATCCTTCACACAAAGGACTTGATTCAGTTTATTGAATGTGTGGATCAAAAAGAATTTGACTTGAGAAGCATGCTTCGTGAACCGAGCTTTGTGCTCGATTCCATGAGGCTCAACCAGTTATTCAAGGTGATGCAAAAAAGCAATATCCATATGGCGGTTGCCATTGACGAATACGGTGGTACCGATGGAATTGTAACTATTGAAGATTTGATCGAGGAAATTGTCGGCAATATTGCCGATGAATACGATGAGCTGGAACAAGATAGTGCGGAAGTGGAACAGCTTGGCCCTAATCATTATGCAATGGCCGGGACCCTTCATCTGTATGAAGTGGAAAATCTTCTGGAAATAGAGCTTCCTAGCGAGCATTTTGATACACTTAGCGGATTCGTGCTCGGCCAGCTTGGATATATTCCTGATCAAGGTGAAAAGCCGGAAGTTAAATTCCAGGACATTGTTTTTACGGTCGATGAAATGGATGATCGAAGAATCGCCCGTGTCAACGTACTTTTAAAGGATTCCTCTTCAGCAGCAGAATAATAGTATAGGATGATTTCCTGCCGTTATGGAGCATGGGCGCTTATCCCGTGCTTCCTATTTCTTTAGTATGCGTTGCGAGAAGCAACAAATGGGAGCGCTTTTGATGTTAGAAGCATTTATTCATGGATTTATTCTTGCATTGGGTTTGATTCTGCCACTTGGTGTTCAAAATGTTTTTATCTTTAATCAAGGGGCATTGCAGTCTAGATATAGGAATGTGCTGCCAGCTGTTATCACGGCTTCTTTATGTGATACCTTGTTAATTTCGATATCTGTTTTAGGAGTATCCTTGCTGATTCTTGGCTCATTTTTGTTTAAAGTGATCCTGGTCAGTGGCGGAATCTTATTTTTAGTCTATATGGGATGGACAACCTGGAACAGCATTCCAAACAAGGAAGAAAATTCTCTCACAACGGAATTTTCTATCAAAAAACAAATCCTATTTGCAGCCTCTGTTTCATTACTGAACCCGCATGCGATCATGGACACTGTCGGGGTAATTGGTACAAGCTCCATCCAATACCATGGGGCAGAAAAAATCCTATTTGCGGCTACAGCAATTTTCGTTTCATGGATTTGGTTTTTTGCCCTTTCTTTCATGGGAAGGATTGCTGGGAAAATGGATAAGTCAGGAAAAATCCTGCTGATTCTGAATAAAATATCAGCATTGGTTATGTGGGCGGCCGCAGTCTATTTGTTTTTCTCTTTTTATCAATAGAATAGCATAAAAACGGCGTGCCAGTTGTTGTCAGCTGGCACGCCGTTTTTAAGTTGAATTCGTTTAATTCTGGGTGACTTTGGCTGGGTAAATCGGCTCAAGTTCCGGCTTTTCCTGCAGTTTCGCTGGCAGGCTTTGAATGGATTGGACGACGGAATCAAGCTTTGCTTCAATCCGATGAAGCAAATATAGCGTCACAACAATCGGGAAGCCCACATCGCTAATGAATGGAATTAGCTGCTCCATTTGCGATTCCTCCTTTCAAGTTTAAGTAGGACAAGAGCCGGTCCCATAAAGTAGACCGGCTCAAGCTTTAATTAGATCAGTTGATAGTCGGTTACATTGCGTTCGACGACACGTGCGCTGTCAACGGCAACAAGGACGCCGGTGGTTGGCCGGAATGCATTGGAAGCGATGATCTGCTCCATTGCCAGCTTGACAGCAGCTGGATCGATCGGCTCTACAGGGTTATCGACTGTTAACTTGGCGAATTTGCCAAGATCCGTCGCGAATTGCAACTCAAGAGTTTTAGCCATATGTTTCACCTCCTATTAGATTGATAGAATGCCAGATTAGATGATATCGAAGCTGTCGTTACGCTCCACTGAGCTTAACAAGTTTGCGCTCAGGCCACCAAGAGCCAAAGCAGCTTGCTGAACTTGATCAGCAGTTGCTTCCTTCGTCACATAGCGGTACGTTTTTCCTTTGAAGATCGGTTCGCCCTTCTCATCAAGACCAGCCTCGAACACAAGCCTCATATTCGAATCCTTCAACATTGCCATTGCCATTTGCTTCACCTCCTTTCACCTTCTATATACAGTTGGGGAGGGGAAAAGGACAGGGGGATGATTTTAAAAAAATGAAATAAAGGGCTACCACTTTGACAATGCAATCGAAAATTGAAAAGCTTCCCAAGCTGCGGGGAAGGTTGCAGAACGATATGAAAAAAGGAGGTCAGCCATCGCGGCGTACCTCCTTTAAATTGTTCATGCTAGCGGCTTTTTAAAAACATATTACTTTGCCAGCTGCTGCTCGGAAAATTCTCTGTATAAGTTATGCGACTGGATCAATTCCTGATGTGTGCCAATTCCGGTCACTCGTCCTTTTTCGATAAAAACAATCTTGTCGGCATGGACGATGGTGGAAAGTCTATGGGCGATCACGAATGTTGTTCGGCCTTCCATCAGCCGGCTGAGTGCCTGCTGGACGATACCTTCAGACTGGCTGTCGAGGCTGGCGGTCGCTTCGTCCATCATCAGGATTTTCGGGTTGCGGAGGAAGGCGCGGGCAATGGCAATCCGCTGCCTTTGTCCGCCAGATAACTTAACGCCCCGTTCGCCGACTTCGGAATCAAGGCCTTTCGGAAAATCTGCGATGAACTGGTCGGCATATGCCATTTTTGCCACTTCCCAGAGACGATCATCCGAAATTTGATTTCCATTTTCCAGTCCGTAATACAGATTTTCACGAATGGTTCCAGCCATCATCGCACTTTCCTGTGAGACATAGCCGATTTGGCTTCGCCATGAATTTAGTGAAAGCTGCTGAATGTTCGTATCACCAATCCTGATTTCTCCTTTAGTTGGCTCGTAAAACCGTTCAATCAGGCCGAACATCGTTGTTTTTCCGCCGCCACTCGGTCCCACGAAGGCAACCATCTGACCAGGCTGTGCTTCCAGCGACACTTTGTCGATGACCGGTTCCTCTTCACTATAAGCAAAAGAAACCTGTTCAATCGTAATCGGCTTATTGCTGATGTCCAGCTCAACACCTTCAGCAATTTCCTCAAGAGGCTGATCCAAAATCTCGATAATCCGTTCAGTTGCGCCTTTCGCTTTTTGCAGCTGGGTGAAGAACATCGCAAACGAGGTGATCGGCATGATAATCTGGAACAAGTAAAGCAGGAAGGCAATGAGCGCACCAGTCGACATCGTTCCGTTCACCACGCGCATGCCGCCATAGGCGATGATGATGACAATAACAACCATGATCATCAGCTGCATAATCGGCACGATCAAAGCGAAAATCCTTGCTTCCTTCAACCCGTAGTTGAACAGTTTACCGATTCCGTTAACACCGTTCTTTTCTTCGATTTTTTCAGCGGTCGAAGCCTTCATTAACCGAATCTCCCCAAGTGTCTGGGTGATGTGACCGGTGAAAACAGCGGTCTCATCCTGCAGTCCCCGTGCGATTTTGGCCATTTTCCTGCCAAGCGGAATCATGATGGCAAGGGTCAACGGAACAGAAGTGAGCATCAGCAAAGTCATTTTCCAATCCATCACAAGCAAGATCACGACAGCGCCAATGATCGAGATGATACCCGTCGCGAAATTCGGGAAGTGGTTCGTGATCAACTCCTTGACAATGCTGGTGTCATTCACAATTCGGCTAACCGTTGCACCGCTGGATTGCTTGTCAAAATAACGAATCGGCATTCGGATCAGCTTTGACCACATCCGTTCACGCAGGCGCGCCACCACTTTCTGCCCCACGTAACTAAGCAAGTAGATCGAAACTCCGCTTATCACGGCTTGAATGATAAAGGCAGCTCCAATAGCGAGGACAAGCGGAAGGCTGATTGCTTCCACAGAAAAACCATCCACAAGGTTCTTCGTTAGGAGCGGTACGACCAGGCCTGCCAGAGTCGTGATGATACTGGCCGCCATCCCCATAAAAAGAGCAGCCTTTGGAATATTTGTTGATAAAATCAGTGATAAAAAAGGTTTTAAGCTTGTTTGCTGTTTCTCCATTACTATTCTCCTATTCGTTCTGGTTGATTTCATCATAAACGACTTTTTGCACAGAAGGAAATATGGGAGTAACTTAAGGATATTTGCCACAAAAATATTCATGCAATCTAAAACGTGCATATGATGAAGCTCATCATGACGCCCTTACAAGTCTACCTAACCGACGGCTTTAACCTAGAAAATATCTTTGAGAATGGGAAGAAGTGAAATTATTCAAAACGAATGCTTTTATACAATGAATAGTCAAACAGAATCCTAGCCCATCAAGTTATTCGATCCGCATTTTCGCAATTTTTCCGCTGTAAAATATTAATTTAAGGTAAAACATGAAACACAAGCCAGCATTCCCCGTCTAATTTTACAAGGGGGTTGAAAAAAGATGAAGAAATGGTGGATTATCCCTATTTTATTGCTGGTTTCCTTTGCTTTCGTAATGTTCTATTCATTGTCCCAGTTCAAAGTCGTGAATGCTTTGGATGAGGAGCATGTGGTGTTGCCGAATAAAGTCTGGCAGCTGCAATTTTCCAGTAAGCTTGATGAAAAGAGTCTTGACTCGGATTTAATTTATGTCACAAATGATCAAGGGAAAAAGCTCGACACGAAACTGGAGTTTGGGGATGACGGCACATCGATTATCATTCACCCTCCAGAAAATGGCTATGACTCCAAAGCAAAGGAATATGCCGTTCATTTTAACAAGGGAATTAAATCTGCGCTGGGAAGGGAGCTGAATTCTGCCCAGACGTGGAAGTTTGTTGTAAAAGAAACACTTCCGACGGTTGGCACACAAGAGAATCTGGCGAGTTATTTTGAAAAGATCCTTGATGCGGAAAAAAAGGAACGGGGCTGGTTTGGAGGTGTGAAGGATTCCTTCACATCAAGGGAAGATAATGCGAAAGAGGAATCAGTAGCTGCCGATAAATCGGGAGGCAGCGGGGAGGTATCCGAAACGAATGTCCAGGTTCAGGGCGTTGATGAAGCGGACATCGTTAAGACTGATGGTAAGAGTATTTTTCAGGCAGAGTATGATAAAGTTCGGATTATCCAGGCGGTACCAGGTGCTCAGATGAAAGTATTAGCGACGATTCGTTATGAACAAAATTTTTCAGCGAGCGAGCTGTTCCTGCAGGGGAATCAGCTGGTGGTCATTGGACATCAGTACGAGGAAATCCATAAGTCAAAGGAAGATATCGCCAAGAATTCACTGGTTGCTCCGATGATGAACACAACGGCAATCATTGTTTACGATGTAAAAAATCCTGCTGATCCGAAACAAGTCCGTGAAGTTAAGGTGGAAGGTTCTTATGTATCTGCAAGAAAAGTGGAAAACTTTGTCTATCTCGTCACGCAGCATTACCCGGACTACTGGCTGCTGAAGGAGAATCGGGGGATTGATATTAGGCCGAAATTCACCGATACCGTGCTAGGATCAGAGGAAAATACAGTCACGTATGACGATATTCACTATTTCCCTGAATCACGTCAGCCAAACTATACGATGATTGCTGCACTTGATCTCGACCAGCCAAAAACGGAAGTTGCCATGACAACCTATCTTGGCAGTGGCAACCAGTTTTATATGTCCAAGGAAAACCTGTACCTCGCTGTTGAGGATTATGGTGATATGAAATTAAACGAGCGCGGTGTCCTTGCGCCAGATACCGATGTTCATAAATTTGCGATTAAGGGCATGGAGGTTAAATACCACAGTTCCGCCACCGTACCGGGAACAGTGCTGAACCAATTTTCGATGGATGAACATGATGGTTATTTTCGAGTCGTTACGACGAAAGGGTATGCATGGGATGAGAAGCGGCCATCTTCCAACCAGCTTTCTATTCTCGATCAAAACATGAAGGAGACTGGGAAGATCGAAGAATTGGCACGTGGGGAAAGAATCTATTCGGCCAGGTTCATGGGGGACCGTATTTATATGGTGACTTTTAAAGAAACGGATCCGCTGTTCGTGTTCGACGCAAGCGACCCGGCTAATCCGAAAGTGCTGGGTGAATTAAAGATTCCTGGCTTCAGTAACTACCTGCACCCATACGATGAGAACCACCTCATCGGTTTTGGCCAGGATACGAAAGCCGTTGCGGAAAAAGGCTCCACGCAACCGCGAATCCTCACAGACGGCGTAAAGATTTCGCTTTTCGATGTGAGTGATATGAGCAACCCGAAAGAGAAATTCACGGAAGTGATTGGCGGACGAGGCACGTATTCATCGCTGAACCACGACCATAAAGCCTTATTATTCAATAAAGACAAGGGCCTTTTCGCCTTCCCAATCTCGGTTTACCGGAACACTGACAAGAACGAATATGAGCAACTCTTTGAATATCAAGGAGCCTATGTATATAATATCGATCCTGTCAACGGTTTTAAGCTGGAATCCAAAGTGAGCCATATTTCCGGCGATATGCCCAACTACGAAGACTGGGAGCACCAAATCCAGCGCCTGCTCTATATCGGGGATACACTGTACGCACTATCAGCTAAGAAAATCACAAGTCATAAAATCGGCAGCTATGAAAAAGTTGGAGAGCTGAAATTTTAACAAACGTGGACCAACTATCGGATAAAATCGAGCGCGAAACCAAAACGGCCAGCCCTTCTATAGGGCTGGCCGCAATTTTTTTTACACAAACATGCTAAGCAGAAGGACAAATCCTAATCCAGCAATGGAAATAATGGATTCTAATAGTGTCCAAGTTGCGAATGTTTCTTTCATGCTAAGACCGAAGTATTCTTTGAACATCCAGAAGCCTGCGTCGTTTACGTGGGAAGCGATCAAGCTTCCTGCTCCTGTCGCAAGTACAACGAGTGCAAGGTTCACGTCACTTGTGCCTAGCATTGGAGTCACGAGGCCAGCAGTTGTCAAAGGTGCAACTGTTGCGGAACCAAGTGCAATGCGCAGGATAGCTGCAATAATCCAGGCAAGCAGGATTGGGGATAATGAAGTACCATTAAAAAGTTCCGCTACATAGTCACCGACGCCGCCATCGATCAATACTTGTTTGAAGGCACCGCCTCCGCCAATGATCAATAGCATCATGCCGATATGAGAAATTGCGGTTGTACAGGAATCCATCACCGTCTTGATTGGAATGTTACGGGCGATTCCCATTGAATAAATGGCGAATAATAGGGATAACGTCATGGAAGTACCAGCGTCACCGATAAACCGAATTGTAGCTAGGACACTATTATCCTCGAATCCGACTGTTTTTTGAAGCAAGGTAAGGATTGTAGCGATTGACATTAAAATAACAGGCAGTAATGCTGTGAAAACACTGATGCCAAAGCCAGGTGTTTCTTCGAGTTTAAAAGTTTTTTGCTCTCCTAAAGATGCGATACTACCAGTTTTGTTGAATGATTCAGGTACAAGCTTCTTTGCGATTTTTGTGAAAATAGGTCCTGCTAGAATGACCGTTGGAACCGCAATGATAAAACCGTAAAGCAATACTTCGCCGATGTTTGCGCCAAACTCACCAGCAATAACGGTTGGACCAGGGTGAGGAGGCAGAAAACCGTGTGTTACAGATAAAGCAGCAGTCATCGGAATACCGAGATACAAAATAGAAACCTTTAATTCTCTTGAAATCGCAAAAATGATGGGAATCAATAATACTAAACCTACTTCGAAGAATAGAGCAATACCGATAATAAAGGAAGCCACAATGACGGCCCACTGAATGTTCTTTTCACCAAATTTATTCACAAGTGTCATCGCGATTCGCTGGGCACCGCCGGAATCCGCGATCAATTTGCCAAGCATTGCACCAAGACCGAAGACTAATGCCAGGTGACCAAGGGTTCCGCCTAAACCAGTTTCAATGGTTTTGACAATATCCCCCAATGGAATACCAAGTGCGATGGCAACACCGAATGAAACGATGATCAAAGAGACGAAAGTATTTAATTTTAACGGATTTCCGAAAGAAGTCTCCCATTCTCAAGGAATGGGAAGGGCTAAAGCCCAATGAGTAGGTGGGAGATGAATTTTGGTTGGCTTTAGCCAAAGGCTTGGGTATAATCGGTCTTAGATAGAATAAAATTGATTTATCAATGAAATTAGACAGTAATAATATTCAGTATTCTTAATGTATTCCCATCTTGTTTTGGTAGTAAAATATCGCAGATAAGTGTTCGACAGTGAAATATCTGATTTCGCAAAAGATAAGTTCACTGAAATCGGAAGTAAGTACAACATTTCTTTAGTGGAATGGAATCATGATAAAGACCCTATTCACATCTTATTCAAAGCACATCCAAACTCTGAATGATCAAAGTTCATCAATGTTTATAAGAGTGCAAGTTCTCGATTGATAAAGAGAGATTTTCCACCTATCAGAAAAAAGCTATGGAAAGAAATGTTCTGGGCAAGGATTTTCTGCCTGCTTACAACAGGCGGTGCTCCAATTGATCGAAAATCAAGGTCAAAAGTGAGGCGAATGGATATGACCAAACAAAACAAAGCTTTCAAATTTCGATTGTTGCCAAACAAAGAACAAGCCTTATTTTTAGCCAAAACTTTCGATTGTGTTCGTTTTGTCTATAACAAGATGTTAGCTGAACGCAAGGACACCTATGAGAAGTTCAAAGACGATAAAGAAGCACTTAAAAAACAAAAGTTCCCGACTCCTGCCAAATACAAAGATGAATTTCCATTCCTAAAAGAAGTGGATTCGCTAGCTTTAGCGAACGCACAAATCAATTTGCAGACGGCTTATAAGAATTTCTTTGAAGGAAATGCAGAATTTCCAAA
>NZ_JAUSUN010000033.1:0-34702 GCF_030814065.1 Mesobacillus stamsii | reverse complement strand
CTGTTGGCAAAGAAATATGTCAACAAGTACGCTCTGTTCCCAAGAATCTCCCACTTCAACTAGACCGTAAGGTCAGTAAGTGGGGGTAGTTCAATTCCCTCTTTTTTAAAAATGAACTGGAGCGGATATTTCACGTCTGCAACATACTGATCATCCTAATAGTGGCTTTTGCATCCAAAGCCGTAATGACGAGATATGTTTTCGAGCAGCCATTCCATGTTATCAAGGATGCTCTGATCCTAATCGCCATCATTTTCCCTGTTTATACTTCGGGTCACTTAGCATTTGAAAAATACAAATCCGTCTACCGCAAATTTACTGTTTCCGAAAATGGGAAAGTACTCGTCCTCAACGAAAAGTACATGAAAAAGAAAAAGCGATTTAGCGGCCTTAGGAAGTATAATGTCCTATCTAAGGATGAGTGAATATTCTCCTTTTCCCGGGAAATATCGACAAAAACCCTCTGAAGACGAAGCGCTTATGTTAGATTCCGACAATAAGAAAAAAGCAGATGACCATTACAGGACATCTGCTTTAGTATTTGCTCATAAAAAAAGGAGCGTATCACCCGATATACATTTCATCATATTCTGCAGAAGCAAATGGACGAAACTTTTACTCTAACATTCTTGCCTCTCTCGAATTTCCATACTTTCCAATTAGCGTGACTCTTTTGGCGGCTGGCAAACATCACACTTACGCTGGTTATTATTTTTAAACTTCGTAAATGTTTTTTCAAAATTGGATCCACATGCACATTTAAATAGTAACTTTTGAGAGAATCCGTGATATTCCGTTGATAGCAATTTACTTTCTGAATTTTTCTCAACAAATTCCTTAATTTTAGCGATTGTCCATCGTTTATTCATTCTCTTACACCTCTATATTTTATCGCTGAGCGGTGGCTTTTTTTTGGCACCCGTGAGCTGAAACTAAGTTCTTCATTATAACATGAGCTTGCACACAAGGAAACTGCACGTTATGTATCGTGAACTACTCCCACCACTTACCACCCTTACAGGTTACTGTCTAATTTCAATGATAAATCAATTTTATTCTATCTAAGACCGATTATACCCAAACCTTTGGCTAAAGCCAACCGAAATTCATCTCCCACCTACTCATTGGGCTTTAGCCCTTCCCATTCCTTGAGGATGGGAGACTTCTTTCGGAAATCCGTTAAATTAGTTTGAACAGAAGGTCCACCTCACAGCCGGTGGGGTGGATTCTGTCGTAAAATGAAAATAGAAACATGACCGAAGTTCTAAAAAAATAAACACGAATACCGTGTTACTTCAATCCAGCGTTCTCGGATGCAATTCTGGTAAGTGCTGACCAATCTTGCTTTCCTCTGCCTTTTGCTACTGATGCGAGCAAGGTATCGTGCAAAATGCTTGCAAAGGGCATCGGTGTCTGTTTAGCGTTGGCTTCCTCTAATACCAAATTGCAATCCTTCAAGCCAAGCTCTAGCTGAAAGCCTGCCGGTTCGAATCTTCGGTTGGCGATCATCGAACCGTATCCATTGTATACTGTGCAATTAAATAATGTGGACGCATACACCTCTGCCGCCACTTGCCGATCTATTCCATTCTTTTCTGCCAAATTAAACGATTCGGCCATCGCCTCCATGGCCGCCATAATCATGAAATTCCCGCCAAGTTTAATCACATTCGCATTCCCTGGATCCTCGCCAAGATCAAACACCCGCTGGCCCATTGCCTCTTGAACAGGCTTTGTCCTCTCTTTTGCCTTACTTGAACCTGAAGATAAGATAAATAATTTCTGTGCAGCAGCAGCATCCGGGCGACCAAAAACAGGCGATGCGACATAATGGCTATTGTGCTTACCGTGGAATGCAGCAAGCTTCCGTGAAGTTTCCGGTGAAACTGTACTCATTGACAAATGGATACTTCCCTCCTCAAGCTTGTGCCCGAAACCCTTTTCACCAATTGTCACCTCTTCCAATGCTTGATCGTTAGACACCATCGTAATGACAATGCCGCCAGGAACGGCCACATCGGCAAGATGCTCCACCCGATCCGCCCCAGCAGCAATAACAGTTTCCGCTTTTTCCGGAGTACGATTGTATACCTTCACACGATATCCCGCCTTCAACAGGCTCATGACCATTGGTGCCCCCATATTGCCTAGACCAACAAAACCAATTGTTTTCTCCATCCAACCATTACCTCCTACGCTCATTTTTTTCTTTGATTTTAAACATAGTGTCCATATTGCATTTCCTCATCGATTTTCCCAAAAGGTTGAACTTTCCTCGCACTTTAATTGTTCATCAACCCAGTACAAACTCGGATCTGTTAAAGCTTTCACTAATTCTTCTCGTTCTCTTTCTTGCGCTTCTATTTTTTCCAGTTTATCATATGTAAGCCCAAACGGTGTGTCTCTCTCGGTGAAGCCCCTGATAAAATCAAACCATTCATCATACTCCTCCATTTCCCTTTCTTTTCTCTTTTGCAATCTCCTTGCTTTTAAGAGCTGTTTTTGTTTCATTCAGTCCTCTTGGCTCTTGTTTACATTCGTTTTTTCTTTTTCAGTAAAATGGATCCCAATAACTCCAGTTCTTTCAACGCACAAACCGGATCAACAGCGAATCATTTACTGTAAGATTTAACAACATTTTTCCCATCTTATTTCTTTAGCCACGACTTAGCACTCTGAAGCTCGGCATCTCGTTTCATCCGTTTGCGTCTCGGTCCCAAATTCTTTTTCTTTTTTGCCATTATGATACCTCGTGGTGACTTTAGTTTAATAAGAATATATATCGTATCGAGACTTTAACCGCCCGCAGCCCTGGCTTGTCTTATTCATTCTCTTCTTCACTATATCTCATATTATAGTACAAAAAAGCTAAGGCATCATGAAATCCCCACCCATTCCTTATGTATCAGTGACAATGGAAATCGGAGAAAATTTACATATGCTGATTTTAAATCCCGATTGCGTGAAAAAATCCATTTAAAACAAAGGGAATATGCCGAAAGTAGGCTTAAAAAACTCCGCATTAATCTAAATTTCGATTTCGTTCTTCTGTCGTCCCATTAAAAGAGACAAATATTACATCGAAATCACCTTATTGTTTATTGCGCTAGATAACTTTTCAATCCATCCTGTACAAACCTTGTAGGAAGCCTGGAAAATAGGACTCTGGATGAATGTAAAAATAAAGGTAAAAATAAAAACCGGCCCGCCTATTAATAAGGCGATCATCAAAACAATACTCTCCACAATCATTCGTACTCTGCTGATTGAGTACCCGAGCTTAACTGAAATCGCAAGCATAAAACCGTCTCTTGGCCCTGAACCGATTCGAGCAGCATTATACATTCCTCCTCCAATGCCCATGATCACAATACCAAACAGCAATATCAAAACATCAACCATGAGAGTGGAAGCCTGGGGCAAAACATCTAACCAAAGAAAAAAGTCAACCATTGGGCCGACCATCAATGCATTAATAAAGGTACCAATATTCACAAAAGTACGATCAATCAAAAGCGAGACAAGAACAAGCATCATCCCAAAAATTACGTTCCATGTTCCGATTGTCAATCCAATTTTATCAAAAAGAGCAATATTCAATACATCCCACGGGTGGACCCCTAAGTAATTAACTTTGATTGCCACAGCTATGCCGTAACTAAAAAGAATAAGTCCTACAACAAAAAATGGTAATTGTATTTTAAACTTCATTCTATCACTCTTTCAACTTGGTTAATGAATTTAGTACTAAGTCGTTCTCGATTAAGTCTTCATAAGGCAACCCTTTTGTATACTTTAACACCTTATTAGCAGCGATTAGAGTATATCCTTCAAAAAAATTTCCGGCTTTCTATGCATACTTGGCACTCCGTGAACTACTCCCACCACTTACCACCCTTACAGGTGGCTTGAAGTGGGGGCTTCTCGACTTATCGTTGCTTTTCCTAGCCAACAAAAACTGACCGAGCTAACCCTCTTGTTCCAAGAGTTTTTGTTTCTATGCTAACGCTAATAATCTTAATCCTTCCTTTTTGATGTTGATAGCTGAATTGTAGTCACGATCTGCCACGTAATCACATGAACAATGGTAAGTACGTTCAGATAGCGACATAGGCTTTTCTGCACCACTACAAGAACATTTTTTAGTGGAAGGAAACCACTTATCAATTTTCACCATCTGTTTCCCTTGTTCTTTTAGCTTGTACGCTAAGAAAGTGGTGAACATGCCCCAACCATTGTCGTGAACGCTTTTTCCAAAGTGAAGGGTTTGTGACATTAAATCAAAAGAATTAGCTTCTAATTTTGATGCTGTGGTGATAGAAGACTTGAACATGAAAGTCCGTTAAAATGCTTGGCTTTAAGGCAGGCTTTATATCATTTATAATAACCAGGTCGACAGGTTTTTGGAAGGTATCTTCGAGGTGAAATTTCAAATCCATATAGTTGTCAAAGGATAAATGAGAATCACTAAATTCAACAATTACATCAATATCACTAGAATCTTTTTGTTCTTCACGGCTATACGAACCAAACAGTCCAATGCGCTTAACAACCGTATTTTTCTCTCCAACTATTTAGATTACTTGAAAGTACATGAAGGATTTCTTGTTGTGACACCATCCTATCACCGCCATTTCCTCATTATTCATATCTCCATGATAACATCCTCTTTTAAATTATTCTCCAGAGGAAGAAAAAATCCTGGCAATGCGCAGGACAATCGGAAGTTTTTCTCATTCAGAAAATTTTATAATATTATCTCTCTATACGACTGTATGTTTACTATTCGTCATCCATATTGTCATATGCTAAAGCCCATAAATTCATTTGGCTGTTTACCAATTCCTCATTTGTATTTCTCTTTACATAAGTATAGTTTCCAAGTCGATCCTGTTCACGGCTTTTTACATTGTCCATAAGGTATATCGCAAGATTTTGCTTTATTCGTTCCTTCAAATTTAGATTAAGAATTGGAAAAGTAATTTCCACGCGCTTTTCCATATTCCTTGTCATTAAATCAGCGGAAGAAAGCAATATTTTTTCTTGACCGTTTTGATGAAAATAATAAATTCTGCTGTGCTCTAAAAACCTTCCAACAATACTAATCACACGAATGTTCTCACTGACCCCTTTAATCCCGGGTCGCAGACAGCATGTCCCCCTCACGATCAAGTCAATTTTCACTCCTGCTCTTGATGCCTCATATAGCTTAATGATTAATTTTTTGTCCGTAAAGGAATTCATTTTTGCTATGATCCTGCCATTGCCAGACTGTTGATGAAACGCTATCTCTTTGTCAACCAATTGAATAAATTCTTCTCTAATATCATTAGGCGCCATAATTAAATGGTGAAATGGGGGTTTTTCCATAAAACCACTTAAATAATTAAAGAAATTGGTTGCATCGATTCCGAATTCTTCATTTGCAGTAAATAATCCTAAATCAGTATATACCTTTGCTGTTTCTTCATTATAATTTCCTGTACCAAGGTGAACAAATCTTTCGATCACGTCATGATTCTTTCGCACAACAAGGGTTATTTTACTATGTGTCTTTAGTAATG
The DNA here is from genome assembly GCF_030814065.1 of Mesobacillus stamsii. Lineage (NCBI taxonomy): Bacteria > Bacillati > Bacillota > Bacilli > Caryophanales > Bacillaceae > Mesobacillus > Mesobacillus stamsii. The sequence continues at coordinate 29,138 of NZ_JAUSUN010000033.1, read as the reverse complement.
TCTTCCCGTATATCACATGACAGCCAGCCTCTTCCAGTTCTTTTGCCCACTGAACATTATGTTCTTCATCGAACCTTGCTTTTAGTTCCACAAGGACAAGTACTTGTTTCCCATTTTCAGCTGCTTTAATCAAGTATTTTATGATCGGAGATTCTTCACTCACACGATATAGAGTTTGTTTGATGGCAAGAACTTGATCGTCCTCTGCTGCACTGCGAATAAAATCAATTACTGGTTCAAACGATTCAAAAGGGTGATGGAGGAGAACATCTTTTTCTTTGATTATTTCAAAAATATTCTTTTTCACTCCCTCTTGTTCGATAATCATATCCTGCGCAGGTTGTGGCAGGAACGTCTCAAAAGTAAGATGTTCTTTAAACGCAGCAAGTTGCTTGTAAAATCCGAAAAGAAAAGTTAAGTCGAGTGGGCCTTCAAGAAAATAAATATCTTTTTCATGAATTTCCAGTTCATCTATGAAAAATGCAAGCACCTCCTTATCGATGAATTTTTTTGAGACTTCTAACCTGACGGCTGCACCCCATTTCCTCATTTTCAGTTCTTCTTCAATTTCCTTCAGCAGATCCCTTGCCCCTTCTTCATGAATTTCCAAATCCGCATTCCTAGTAATTCGAAAGATTGTAACTGATTGAACCTGCATACCCGGGAATAGTTTATATACAAAGTGGCTAATCAGTTCTTCGATATAAACAAATTTTCGTTTATGACCTTCATCCTGGTTAGGAATCTCAACGAATCGATCCAATCCTTTCGGTACCTGCACGATGGCAAATTTTTTTTCGGTATTGCCGCTATCATCTTTTTCGTATAGGGTTACGTCTAGATTAATTCGTTTATTTGCCAACAACGGAAATGGGCGATATGCATCAACAGCCAGTGGTGTTAATACAGGAAAAATAATCTTATCAAAATGCTGTTCAAGATAACTAAGGCATTCTGGAGAAAGTTCTTGCATAGAAAGAAAGGATACATCTTCGTTTTTTAAAGCCGTTAATAATTCTTGATAAGTTTTATTTTGTATGGCGACCAACTTATGGGTTATTTTTGTTATTTTTTCCATTTGTTCCTTTGGGGTTAAACCTGCTTTATTTTCAGGCTGAGTAAATCCCACTTTAATTTGATCTTTTAATCCGGCCACTCTAACCATAAAAAACTCATCCAAATTCGAACTAAAAATAGCTAGGAATTTTAATCTTTCCAACAGGGGATTAGAATCGTCCCTTGCTTCTTCTAGGACTCTTTTATTAAAACTCAGCCAACTGAGTTCCCGGTTATTAAAATTTGAAGGTTCATTTAGTTTAATATTGTTTTCCATATCTCCCACACCTTTATTAACTAATCTTCTTATGAATTTGCATGCCCTTTTCACTTCAATCAGCCATTGTAAAATGTAGATTTATTCTTTTTTCCAATGCGTTTTCCAAATGTTTGATTTGTTTTTCTGCTGCCTTTTCCTCTGCCATCCACTGCTTGATGCATACTATTTCAAGCTGAATAAACTCTCCCTCATCATTGCAATGTATTTCTTGAATAATTTCTCTTTTCGTATTGTTGAGTACGAATGCAAATTTTAAGATGGAGCCTAAGAGCCGTAATTTTCTTCTTTCGTTTTTTTCAAACCAATTTTTATAAGGACTAATATTTTCTTTAAAGGCAGCTTTTGATTGGAATGAAGCTAATAAAGCAATTTTAATCCAGTCACGATGAGGCAGCTCTAGAAAATTCCGGTTGGATAAAATATAAAATGAGTGGGCACTAGCATAATCTCTTTCTAACACTTCGCCCAAATTGTATAGATAGCTTGCTCGGTGTAAGTCTTGTATATCTTCTTCGATTAGATCTGTATTTACTGCTTTAAGGGATTCAAAAAGCATAAGCGCCGTCTTAAAAACCAACTCTCTTTTATCCAAATCTATGTCGTATTCAAATGAAATTTCTCTGAGACTTTCACTTAATTTTTTTTGAAAACTCCCATTTAGCTTTAAATGATCCAATAAGACTCCATCTCTCAGTCCTTTTTCACTTATTTGGAGAACTGGAGCATTTACTGTCCGGTATATCTCCAGAAATACTTCAACCGCAGGGAAAACAATTTCTGCTCGCTCTTTTGAAAGTCCCAACACTGTTTGAATTTCATTAAAAGATAAGGATTTTACTCTTTCTTTTACTGAATCCAAGTCTCCTTTATCGATTTCATAAAGATGAACAGAATTTATTGGATAGCTTTTCATTACCTGATCAATGGCACCGATACTTCTCGCGCTTCCACCAATGCCAATAATCGGCAGCTGACAATCTTTCAACCAATCAATTGATTGAATTTGCGATTGAATATAAGCAGCTAGGCTGGTAAGTTCTGTATCCGTAGGCTTGTTTGTTGGAAGGAATTGTTGCTTTAACGATAAAACGCCAAAAGAGAAACTATAGGAGTGGACCATTTTCCTATTTCGAAATTGGGTAATTTCAAGACTTCCTCCTCCTAAATCGACAGTTATTCCATCATTTTTGTCTGTCGAACTAATGACTCCAAGAAAACCGTATTTTGCTTCCTCTTCCCCTGTTAAAACGTCAATAGAAAAGCCGGTTTTATCATTGACAATCTGCTTTATTTCTCCTATGTTTTTGGAGCTTCGTATGGCTGCTGTTGCAAAAATCTTTATCGATTCAACATTGTGCAAAGCAATCATTTCTTTAAAAACATTTAGGGAATCTACAAGGATTTTGATCCCCTCCGATTTTAATACCAAATCAGCATTCAAATACGTTTGCAGTCGAGCCGCAATCTTTATGTTTTCAATGACTTTTATCGCATTTTCTGATTTGACCCGATAGATGACCAATCGGACTGTATTTGAACCAATATCCACTATGGCTATTTTTTTTACCATCTTTACCCTCGCCTTGTCTAATTTACTTTTGTTTTTCTTTGAAGTTATAAAATCGATACCACTAATTGAATAATTTAGATGATACATGCTAATTAAAGAGTTAAAGTATCTGTTCTATAATGAGCATATCATAACATATGGGGGGGAATGAAGAATGTTAGATGTTTTTTGAATGGAAGGGATTTTCAGAGAGATTATGACTAAGCATTTGTTTCATTTCTCCAGCCACAAGACACAAGACACAGGGACGGTCGGAATGTTCTCACGTCTCATTCGGGAAAGGAAATATTTTAGTATAGCTATAATGAATCTTAGTTGAGCCTATGGTTTACCTTTTTTTAAAATTGGGCCGAAATTCATTTTTTGACTAGGATTATACAGTTGAATTACTACAGTTTTCGACGCTGGATCCGTCCCTTTGTCGCATATAACAAAGCAGTGACGGGTGTCCCGTTAATACAACCCATACTCTTTCATCTTCTTATACAACCAAGGCCTGCTAATTTCAAGTAGCTCACTCGCCCGTGTTTTATTCCCACCCGTTTTCTGAAGTGCTTCTACGATCGTATCTTTTTCAGTGATATGAATTCTGTTTTTAAAATTATATCCACTATTATTTGGAATACCTATTGTTTTCTCAACATTCCTTGGCATGGGAGAAATATCATCAACATCAATATAGTCTCCGGTTCGTATATTTGCTGCTCTTTCGAGAGTGTTTTGTAATTCACGCACATTGCCGGGCCATGAATACTCCATTAAATTTGTCAATGCTGAATGTGTTATACCTTTAATATAGAAACCGTTCTGATTTAGATTATGGATAATGCTATTTACAATCTCAGGCACATCTTCTATTCTTTCGCGAAGAGGGGGGATATGGATACTCATAATATTTAAACGATAATATAAATCTTCTCTAAACTTACCGACACGAATTAACTTTTCTAAATCCTGATTTGTCGCAGCAATGATTTTCATGTTTAAATGAATAGTCTTCGAACTGCCGATTGGCTGGAATTCCTTCTCTTGTAAAACGCGCAACAATTTCACCTGTAGTTGGGGAGGCATATCCCCAATTTCATCCAAAAATATTGCTCCATTTTGTGCTACTTCAAACTTACCTTTCATCCCGCCTGGTTTTGCGCCTGTAAACGCACCGCCTACGTATCCAAAAAACTCTGATTCAAGCAGTTCCGCCGGAATTGCAGCACAATTCACTTCCACAAATCTTCCTGGTTGATTGGATGCAGCGTGAATCCCTTGGGCAAACATCTCTTTCCCTGTACCAGTTTCGCCAGTGATCAAAACGGTGGAAATGCTTTTTGAAGCTAGTACCGCCTCATGTTTAACTTTTTTAATTACGTTGGATTCGCCGGCAATATCATGTAATGTGTATCTCGTGCCTTTGGTGTTATGGATTTCATCTTTATAGGCTGAAACTTGTTTCTCCAGTCTTTTGACTTTTGTCAGTGCCTCCTGCAGTTGTGTTAAGCCTCGGAAGGCAATTTTACAAATGGCACTGTTCAAATCTCCATTTTCCTTGATCAGGTTGATAGAAAGGAGGCATTGTTGCCCATTTATAATTTGTGGTGCGTTGATGATGTTTATTCCCCGCTTCATCACATTTTCTATATCCAGTTCAGGGAATAATTCCGCAGCGGATTTGGATAAAACGTCTTTGCTACTTAATTGAAATAAATCAGAGAAACTGGTATTCACCAAGGTAATGACTGCATTTTTATTTACGACAAACATCGCGTCATAGGCAAAATCAATTACCGAATTTAATTGAGTATAGATAATATTATAGGAGTCTAATAATTCCTGGGTTGAGAGCAATCCAACAGGTTTTTTTTCTTTATTCACCACAGGGACATGTCCTATATTATGATTCAGCAAATGAATTCTTGCCTCTTCCAGTGTATCTGTTTCGGTTACAAAAACCGGATCCGCTTTATAGAATTCTTCAATTGATGTTTCAAGTGGTGTTTTATTTACCAGAAGGCGAAAAACTGAATTTTTTGTGATGATTCCGGTCAGTTCTCCATTCGAATTTACAATTGGTAATATTTTTGAATTTCCCTTTAAAAACACCTTGAGAACATTATCTAACGTATCTCCCAATGTGCATTTTACAAAATGGGTTGTCATATAGTTTGAGATTAGCAAATTCATTCCTCCTTCGAAAAATAATCTTTACTCTATTGTATCAAATTATTATCAGAAATTTAAAATTATTTAGTCAACTTTTTGTTAACTAATCTTATCACTTTACACTTCATCTGTTAATGGTTATTAACAATATATCGTAAATACCCTTGCCGTGACCCACCGAAAAGTTGGCATGCTTTTTGCTAGTATATAGTGTAAGAAAAGTATAGGTATAAAGAACCCAGGTGAGGACTTGATGGCAATCAGTCCATTGTTGATACGAGGAGGAAACATGATGAGTGTTTTGAATGGTTTGAAAGTATTGGATTTTACGACGCTGCTACCGGGTCCGTTTGCAACGATGATGCTGGCGGATATGGGCGCAGATGTCGTGAAGGTGGAATCTCCGCACCGGGAGGATATGACCAAACATCTTCCGCCAATAATCGATGAAGTATCGGCAGCATATGCGCAACTCAACCGCTCCAAGCGATCAGTTGCACTTGATTTAAAACAAGTGGATGCAAAAGAAGTGATTTTCAGCCTCATTAAGGAGTACGACATCGTTATTGAACAATTCAGGCCGGGTACTATGGAGCGGTTGGGAATTGACTATAAAACATTGAAAAAAGTGAACCCGAGCATTATCTATTGCTCGCTGACCGGATATGGACAAACAGGACCAATGAGTAATAAGGCGGGGCACGATATTAATTATTTAGCCATATCAGGTGCTGCAAGTTATTCCTCGAGAAAGGATCAGGCACCCATTCCGTTAGGGATTCAAGTGGCTGATATTGGCGGTGGCTCTATGCCTGCAGTAATCAGTATTTTAGCTGCTGTCTATCACCGACTGCAGACTGGGGAAGGCCAGCATATTGATGTGAGTATTACGGACAATTTGTATGCTTTTAATGCATTATACGGATCTGGTTATCTGGCAGGTGGGGAAAATCCGGGTGCGGAATCACTGATGCTTAATGGGGGAACGTTTTACGATTATTACGAGACAAAAGACGGTCGATATTTTTCTGTCGGTAGTCTGGAGCCAAAATTCCAAAAAGAACTGTGTCATTTACTTGGGGAACCAGCATTACTGACAATAAGCAGTAGCACGAAGACAGCGGACCAACAGCAATTTAAGGAAAAAGTGAAGATCGCGTTTAAAGAAAAAACATTTGATGAATGGCTTGCGCTCCTTGGGAATGATTTTGACGGATGTGTCGAACCTGTCTTGAAATTCGCTGAAACAGTTGAACATCCACACATAAAAGCGCGTGAGATGATTGTTCCTGTATCAATGCCAAGTGGCGGCACGCAGGATCAGATTGCGTTTCCGATAAAGTTTTCCAATCAACCAGCTTCCTATCGCCATACGGGTGTGCAAACCGGAACACATACAAAGGAGGTTTTAAAAAAGGCAGGCTGGAATGATTCGAAAATAGCCGTACTGTCCGAAAAAGGAATTTTTGGTTAAACGATATGATTAAAGGGCTGTGGATCTGAATATGGGTTCGCCCGAAAAATTGGGAGGAAACAATATGACAAGCAAAGCAAACGTGATCGGTGTTAGTATGGTGAAGTTTGAAAAGCCGGGAAAAAATGAGCCTTATGAAATCATGGCTTCGAAGGCAATTACGAACGCCTTGAAAGATGCGGGAATCAGTCTTTCAGATGTTAATCAGGCGTATGCAAGTTATGTTTATGGTGACAGTACAAGCGGTCAAACCGCCTTATATCGCGTCGGCATGACAGGAATTCCGATTATAAATGTGAACAACAATTGCTCATCAGGTTCCACCGCACTCTACTTGGCACGACAGGCAGTCGAATCTGGTGCAGAGGAATGTGTACTGGCTTTTGGATTTGAGGAAATGAAACCGGGGGCACTGAGTGAAAATTGGACCGACCGCATGTCGCCGTTTCAATGGATTTACGATCAGTTTGAAACATTAAACCCTGAATTACCGGATGGACCTGTTGCCTTAAAAGTATTTGGTGCAGCCGCAATAGAGTATCTTGAAAAATATGGCGCAAGTCCGGATATATTTGGAAAGGTTGCTGTTAAATCCAGGAAGCACGCAGTAAATAACCCTTATTCCCTGTTTAACAAAGAAATCACATTAGATGAAGTGATGCAATCGCCGGAAGTGTATCCTGGTCTTAACAGATTGATGGCATGTCCGCCAACGTGTGGTGCAGCTGCAGTAGTCGTTTGCAGTGATGACTTTGCCAAAAAACACAATATTCAAAATGCAGTCAAAATAACTGCTCAATCGATGACAACAGATAAACCGGATTCGAAGGAAAATAATATGCAACTGGTCGGTCTTAAAATGACTGAAGAAGCTGCAAAAGAAGTGTACGAAAAATCCGGTGTTGGCCCGGAAGATGTTGATGTAGTGGAATTGCATGATTGTTTTACCCCTAATGAAGTAATCACCTATGAAGGACTAGGACTTGTCGGAGAAGGTGAAGCAGAGAAGCTCATCTATGATGAGGACAATACTTATGGCGGAAAATTCGTCGTTAATCCTTCAGGTGGGCTAATGTCTAAAGGACACCCCCTTGGTGCAACAGGGCTTGCACAATGCACGGAGCTTGTTTGGCACCTTCGTGGAGAAGCGGGAAAACGGCAAGTTGAGGGAGCAAAAGTTGGATTGCAGCATAATGTGGGCCTTGGTGGAGCTTGCATAGTTACGATGTATCAAACGGTATAGTGGCATGAATGTAACACGGTGACGGGTCAGGGCTACTGTATTCCATTTTAAAAAAATAGGAGTGTTCGTTGATGAATATTGTAGAAGCGTTAGAAATTAACACAGAAAGGCAGCCCCTTCACGAGGCCTTACATTATGAAGACCGGCGGTACAATTATTTTGAGTTTAATGAAAGCGTTAACAAATTAGCGAACGGATTATTGGAACACCGGATGAAAAATGGGGCGAGCTTGTAACTGCAATTGTTGCTAAAAAAGCTGATTCTGAACTAACAGAAAAAGAATTGATCGCATTTGCCAAAGAAAATATAGCAAGTTATAAAACTCCGAAAAAAGTGATTTTTGTTGATGTCTTGCCAAGAAACCTTTCTGGAAAGCTGTTGAAATATCAGCTTAGACAGCAATACACAATCGTTGAAAATGAGGTGTAAATATGTCCATTGTCAATACAACATGTAATCAGGGCGTATTCGAGATCGCGCTAAATCGTCCAGATAGGTTGAACGCCCTAAATGCGGAGCTGTTATCAGAGCTCGGAGAGGCGATAAATAAGGCAAAAAGAGATCCGTCCATTCGGTCGATCCTCCTTTATGGTGAAGGAAAAGCATTTTGTGCAGGTGGCGATTTAAAGGATTTTGGAATGGACGATACGAATCCAATCGAAGTAAAGGAATTTCTGCAACGCGGCCATGAAGCGTTGATCGGTTTGTACAATATGGAGAAGCCGGTAGTCGTTGCAGTGCATGGACCCGCAGTTGGAGCAGGCAGTAATCTGGCTTTTGCCTGTGACATAATCATTGCCGACGAAACAGCTTCATTCGCGGAAATTTTTGCCAATGTGGGTGCCTTACCTGATATGGGAGGATTGTATCTCCTTCCACAAAAAATCGGCATGCATAAGGCAGCAGAATTAGTTTTTACTGGAAAAACGATTGATGCGAATACAGCGTTGGAGTTCGGCTTAATAAATCAGGTTGTAGCAGAAGGTCAAGCAGGGAAGGAAGCCAAAAAACTTGCTAGATTATTAGCAAGAGGGCCAACGAAAGCATTGGGATTAGCAAAAAGGATCATGCACCAAGCGCCCTATTCATCATTGGAAAGTGTATTGGAAATGGAAGCGATGGGGCAGGCCATTATATTTCAAACGCAGGATTTTAAAGAGGGGAGGCAGGCATTTATTGAAAAAAGAAAACCAGTCTTTAAAGGGGAATAAGCATTTTCTTCAATTAATAAAAAACTTAAAAGGGAGTGAATAAAGTTGAAAAAAAGCTAAATAAGATTGCAATTATTAATCATGTTGCTCGAATAAAAGTCGAATTAAATGAGACGAACAAAAATGGGAGGGTAAAATTTTGTTAAATGAAAATTTGAAAACAAGAGCAACTATTGGGGATGGATTAAAAAGAGCAAGTTACCGGTATCCGAAAAAGCCTGCATTAGTATTTTACAGTGTAGACGGCGAACAGCGAACGTACACGTATGCAGCATTAAATAAACAGGTCAATCAGGTGGCCCATTCACTTCGAGAAAAAGGGGTACAAAAAGGAGACCGGATTGCAGTCATTGGAAAAAACAGCCCGGAGATTGTTATTTTAGCCTACGCACTGGCAAAAATTGGTGCCTGGTATACGCCGTTGAACTTTATGCTGAAGGCAGAAGAAGTACGCCAGCTTCTTCATACGTCACAACCCCGGCTGTTTTTCGTTGATAAAACACATATTGACCTAGTGAAGTCAATTGCCGATAAATTAACCGGAATTGAAAAGATATACAGTCTTCGTACAGCTGATTTGCCTGCTGGTTGGGGAGATTTTAGTCAGTTGCTGCACGGAAGTGATGCTGAACCAGAAACGGAATTATATGATGATGATGTGTTATCACTTTTTTACACGAGCGGCACCGAGTCCGCCCCAAAATGTGTGATGATTAATCACAAAAACTTCCTATTTGCAAATTATACCTATATGTCAACAGGTGCGTTTCATCCAGAGGATATTCTGCTATTATCTCTGCCTATAATTCATATGGCCGGATTCACCTTTTTGCTGAATGCCAATATGATCGGCATAACGATTATCATGACGGAGACGCCTACTCCCGCACAAATGGCAGAGCTGATAGAAAAGCATCAAATTAATTTTACCGCCCTTCCGCCTACACTGTATTTAGGAATCCTGGGAGCTGCTGATCCATATGATTTATCTTCTTGTCAGAAATTGATTACATGGTCAAGTACCATTCCAAGGAGCATGGTGGATGGATGGAATAAAATTGCACCGGATGCGAAATTTTTAACTATACAAGGTTCCAGTGAAACAACAGCAACTCCTCTAACTGCCAGCTGGTTTAAAACATGGGATGAAGTTCCAAATGGCGACGGAAGGTATGTGGGAAGTGTTATGCTCGCAGGCAGTGAAATTAAATTAATGGATGACGATGGCAATGAAGTTCCGAATGGGGTGCCAGGTGAACAAATTGCCCGCGGTCCTGTTGTTGTCACCGGCTATTACAGGAATGAAGAAGCCAATCATAAGGCCTTTCAAAATGGATGGTACCATACCGGGGATGTTTTAATTCGCGATGATCAGGGCAATTATTATTTTGCAGACCGTAAAAAAGATATTATTAAATCAGGCGGAGAAAATGTTTCCAGCCAAGAGGTGGAGAGCGTTATCAGTCAGCACCCCAAAATAAATCAATGTGCAGTTTTCGGTGTACCTGATCCGAAATGGGGGGAGTCAGTTATCGCGGCAGTTGTCTTAAAAGACGGGGCAACACTTACCGGGGAGGAAATTATAGCACATTGCAAGAAAACACTGTCTGGTTATAAAACGCCGAAGCACATTGTTTTCCGGAATAATTTGCCGTTAACCTCTGCCGGGAAATTATTAAAACGTTCCCTTAAGGATGAATACAAGGACATATTAATGGAAAAGAGTTAAAATAATTGGAATAATTTAGGATTGGAGTAAGCCGATGAAGTATCATGAAATTATGATTGATGAAAAATTCAAAAGTGCTTCCTATACAGTGACTAAAGAAGAAATCATGGAATTTGCTTCACAATTCGATCCTCAATACATGCATATTGATGAGGAAAAAGCGAAACAGAGTATGTTCAAAGGGATCATTGCTTCAGGATTACACACCTTGTGCATTAGCTTTAAATTATGGACAGATATGAATATTTTGGGAGAGGATATAATTGCTGGAACAGGCGTTAATAATCTTAAATTTACAAAACCGGTCTATCCGGAAGATACGCTATATGTAACGGCTGAAGTGATTAAAAAAACAGATAAAACGAAATCCGGTGAGGTTACATTATTACTCACTTCTTACAATTATGATGATATTCAAGTTTTACAAGCAGAAATATCCGCATTAGTTTCTAAATAGCGAATAAAAGGAGTGTTTCTAACTTGGTTTATGAAGCCATTATTTATGAAAAAAAACAGCAATCTTCCTGGATTTATTTAAATCGTCCGGAAGAGATGAACTCTTTGTCAAAAAAAATGACCATGGAGATCCTTCAAGCACTTGAGGAGATTGAGCAGGATGATGATATTCGGGTTGTTATTTTATCCGGTAAAGGTAAAGCATTCTGTGCCGGTGCTGATTTAAAAGAACTTTTAAGGGATTTAAATAAAGACCCGGATGGTGAGAAGGGTATTCTTGATTATGCCGAAGAACTGTTCCGTAAACTGAATTATTTATCGAAACCACTAATCGTGGCATTAAATGGGGTTACACTTGCCGGTGGACTAGAACTTGCCATGACAGCCGATATTGTTGTTGCTTCAGAAAAAACCAAAATAGGCGACGGCCACGCCAATTTTGGTGTCCTTCCTGGCGGTGGAGGTGCAGTCAGGCTGCATAAAGAAATTGGCATAAATCGAGCAAAATATCTGCTGTTTACAGGGGACATGTTTCCAGCTAAAGAATGGAAGGACTACGGATTTGTCCATGAGGTCGTTCCTGCCGAAGAACTCAATGAGACTGCACAAAAAATAGCAGATAAAGTAGCAGCAAAAAGCCCCCTTGTCCTGCGAGAAATGAAACGTTTAGTGAGAGACAGCGCTGATCAGAAACTGGACACCTCATTAAGACAAGAACTGCTTTCCCTAAAAAATCATACGCATTCATATGATTTCAGTGAAGGATTAAGCGCCTTTTCAGAAAAAAGAACACCTGAATTTAAAGGGTATTAATATCTTGTAAGATTGCGGAAGCTGAGTCAAGTGTACCGTCCGCCTTTGTCACATTGGATTTATTTTTTGTTGTCGATTCATTAATGATACTGACGTCGTATTTCAGTGACTTGTGGAGCGAATCCATGCCTCTGTCGTGCGTCTTTGAATGCTGAGAGTGGTATGTTATGTGTAGCGCTTACGTTGTAGCCTTCAGATAGGAAAGTTTTATACTTTCCTATCTACTAAAAACACAAAAACCCGAATTTTATCCAAATTGATAAAATTCGGGTTTTATATTGTTTTACTGCGTAATAATAATTTATTCAATAGTTCGTTATGTCACTCCTATAAAGGGTTTCGTATCTCTTCTTTTTGCTGAATGGACCTATCCTAGTTTTGGGGAATTTTTATACATTAATTCAGGAAGTGAACCCTAATGACGTGAATGTCCATTATGCCTTCCAAATCTTCAATATTTTTTGATAAAATAAGTTCAAGAGGGTCTTTCTTGCCGTTTTTCTTCTCTTCATTCCCCCTTATTTGCCTATCTTTTTACCTTGGCGACATCCGAATACCACCATCCAGTCGAATGACCTCACCGTTTAAATATTCGTTTTCCATAAGGAAAGTTGCTAGTTCAGCAAATTCGCTTGGTTGTCCCAAACGCTTTGGAAACTCAACACTTTCTGATAATTTTTGTATCACCTTTTCGGATAGGGTATTTGCCATTGGTGTCATGAACAAACCTGGTGCAATGGTGTTAACACGTATTCCATACTGGGATAAATCCCGTGATACCGGTAATGTCATCCCGACTACACCTGCTTTGCTTGCACCGTAAGCGGCTTGGCCCATTTGACCATCAAATGCTGCGACCGAGGCTGTATTAATAATGACACCTCTTTCGCCGGAATCGGTGATTGGTTCATTATCCTTCATCCTGTTTGCAGATAATCGTAAAACATTAAATGTTCCAATCAGATTAATATCGATAACCTGCTTATATTTTTCCAATGGCAGTACACCTTTTTTGCCAATTGTTTTCCCCGGTGTCCCCACGCCGGCGCAATTAACACAAATATGAATCGCCCCAAAGGTTTTAATTGCAACGTCAATCCCGTTTTGTACAGAATCCTCATCTGTAACATTTACAACAGCATAAGTGACATTGTTGCCTAATCGTTCGGCAGCTTCTTTCGCATTCTCTTCATTCAGGTCAAAAATAACAACCTTAGCACCTTTTTCCGCAAGCCTTTCAACAGTTGCCAAACCTAATCCAGACGCTCCACCTGTAACCACGGCAACTTTCCCTTTCAAGTCCATCATTCCATCTCCTTATTTATTCATTAATTGTCCAACTTTACAAAGCAACTATTTATCTAAAATATCTTTGCTGATGATTTCCTTCATAATTTCTGATGTACCACCATAAATTCGTTGAACTCTCGCATCTGTAAAAGCTCTGGATATTGGATATTCCTGCATATAGCCATATCCACCAAATAGTTGTAAACAGCCGTCTGCAATTCGTCCTTGAGCTTCCGTACTTGATAGCTTTGCCACACTGGCATCCGCAGTGGAAAGCTGGTTATTCTCCAGTTGTCTCAAACACTGGTTTACATAGGCACGGTTAACCTTTGCCTCTGTTGTCATTTCAGCAATTTTATGCCGGATTACCTGAAGTTGACTGAGATGTTTTCCGAAAGCATCCCGGTCATGAAGATATTTGACGGTTATATCAAGCATACCTTCCATTGCCCCACATGCTCCAATGGCTAAAGTCAGCCTTTCCCGTGGTAATTCAGTCATCAGCACGGCAAAACCATAATCCACTTCACCGAGTATCTGGCTGGATGGAACAGATACATTTTCTAGGATTAATTCGGATGTATCTGCAGAGTGAAGGCCAATCTTTTTTAATTTTTTACCTTTAGTGAGTCCAAAAGTGTCAGCGTCAACTATAAACAAGGAAGTTCCCTTTGATGCCTTTACTTTCCGGTTTGTTCGTGCAACAACAATGACAAAACCAAAATTCTGACCATTTGAAATAAACGTTTTTGTGCCATTTATGAAATATTCATTCGTGCTTTCGTTCTTAATTGCAGTTGTGCTGATTCCTTGTAGATCACTTCCGGCACCAGGCTCAGTCATCGCTATCGCACCTATTGATTCCCCAGTAGCCATTTTCGGCAGGTAGTGATTCTTTTGTTCTTCTGTACCTGAACTCAGAATATAATGAGCTACTATATTGGAATGGACAGATAAATTGACAGCTAATGAACTGTATCCAAGCCTGCTAAATTCTTCGATAATGGTTGTTGCATAACGCAAAGGAGTTCCCAATCCGCCATAATGCTCTGGGATATCCACACAGAGAAAGCCAGCATCACCAAGTTTCTTCCATAACCCTACAGGAATATTCCCCTCCTGTTCCCATTTACCATAGAAGGGCTCCATCTCTTTTTTTGCAAAAGACTCAATTGATTTTTTCAATAATGAAATTTCCTCTTCTTTTTCTTTTAATGGTATCATTCTCTTCCCTCCATTTCATTTTTATATAATGCAAAATTCATGCCAACAGCATAGTAGCACCACATAAAGTTTGACAGCGATAGTATTGTAAATGGTTGTTAACAATATTTTGTAAATTGTTATTAATCGTTTACATAATGCCAGCTGGAAAAAATAGGAGTGAGAAAATTACTACCATGATAAGAGAAATTGAAGTTTTTAATGATTAATGATAAGAAATAATTATGAATTGACTTAATTAAAAGAGCACAGGAATTCCTTTGCCCTCTTTAAGTGTGGGTATCTCGGCTGAAGATACCCTTTTGTGCTCGTTTCTCACTTATAAGGGTATCTTTTGGTCTGTCTGCTTGACACTTTCGCTTTAACCATCGATATTCTTCCCCGTAAATAGCCCCTTCAATAACAGCTTTCTCATTCTTTGTAGTTCCTCGAAGTCTCTTTGCAAGACATTTATCATACTAAAGGGCGAGGCCCTAAACCGTAAGACTGAAGCAATAAAAAAAGAAGCACAGAATTTAGCCATGCTTCGTCTCTTCATTCGGTTTAATCAGTTTGTACGTTATTAATGTGGTCAGCAAAAGCCCAAATCCCAGCATGACTCCCCCAGCAACTAAAAAGGTATTAATATAACTTGTGATCACAATTTGATAATGACCTGAGTCCGCCCCACCCTGACTAACGAGCCAGGATTCAGCCATCGATGTACCAAATGACACACTTTTAAAGGTCAAAATTCCTCCGGCAAAAATGAATAAAGCACCAATGATCGCAAAACCATGTAACCTTTCTTTCATCCCCTCACTCCCTACTAAAAATTCACTTGATGATTCCATTACTGATTATGTCTTCAACCTCTTTCTCAACCTGTTTAAGTAAAATGCCCTCTTGCTTCATGCCCAACTTTTGCATCACTTTCCCGGATGCCGGGTTCGACTGAAAATAACGAGCATACACTTTGTGGTAGCCCTTTACTGAAGCACAAAATCTATCATGCCTCCGTCGGATATCCTTTTCCCCAGTATTCTTCTCCAATCCAATAAGCGATCTCCCCATTGCTTATTAATTGCATCGAAAACCATGGGAACTCCTCCATTCATGTAAAAAAGAACCTTCTTCCCCCCCTAATTAGGATAGAATTCAACAAAAAACATTATATTCCTTTTAAATTTGGATGATTTTTCAAGGTATTCCGCGAGTTTAGTTACTAATTCCGCGAAATCGGCTGGTTATTCCGCGAAAATCCAGGTTGATTCCGCGAATTCGCCTCGGAATTCCGCGAACTGGAAATCGCTGGGCTCTAATTGTTATTTTATGTTAAAAGGTATATAAAGTTTGTACTTATTATGCAAAGTTTTCGCATAAATCATAGGACAACAGCGACATCTTTTTAGGACACCCATTATCGGTGACCTCTTTTTCCGGTTTCTCGTGTTTTAGCAAACCAATCGTATATTCCTATCCACACAAAAAAACCAGACCCCGCTTAAACACGATGGGTCTGGTACGAAACAGACTATTCCAAGCCTTGTATCTTCAGTTCCTTCACTGGCAGGAAGGTTTCACCGGTGTCCATGTATCTGAGGTCCACCTGGTCGCCTTCTTTTACATAAATTGCTAGTGGATTGGTTTCGGATGAGATGATGTAGTTCTTTTTGTTGTCGAGCAGGATGGAGACGATGGTGTAATCGCCGGTTTTTTCTTTATAGACGCGGAGCACGGTTCCACTTCCCTGCTTTTCTTCGGATTTTGAACTACCATCTACTGTTCCGCCGCCATGCTGCAGGGCCGTTTTGTATTTTCGCAGTGCTTCATTCGGACTGGCTCCAAATGCTGAAATCTCCGGGTTGGCTGCTGACACGATGAAGTAGTTTTGCAGGAAACCATTCGAATCAAGTACACCTGACAACCAGCTTGCTTCTCCATAAAAGTTGTAGATGATCGGCATCTCCCCGTACCATTTTTTCTCGATGAACTTCTTTTCAATGATCTGCAGCGCGCCCTCGGAATCCATATAGGACTCTTCAAGGTCTCCGGTGTAGAAAGTCGCTTCCCCCGTCCTCGAATTCGTCAGAGCGTAGCCAAGCATGGAGTCGACTCCTTCTTTCGGGCTGGTAAAATCGGTAAAATAATACATATCGCCATTTGCATCGAAAATTGGGCTGACCTGGGCTTCGGTTCCTTCATCGGAAGGCAGCTTCACATCCGTCTTGCTGAATACGCTGTTCCAAAAGCCATGAATATAATTCCCATAATAGCTATTTTGCAGGCTGACGGCTTCCGGTGAAACAGCACCATCGATGAATTCAGGTACATCTACCAAAGCATATGCCTTCGTCTTGCCTGATTCCGGATCAACGACGACAACCCCTGTGCCCTCAAAACCATTTCGGGCTGAGACGAACTCTCCGAATGTCCTGATATAATAAGGTTTTCCTTCATCATCAATCTCAAGCTGGGTATCTCCGTAAAAAATTGCCTCCGGATACTGCATGCGGATATGGCGTTCGAGATTTTTATTGAAGTATGAAGATGGGGTGTAAACCATCTCAGACTTCTTGAATTTCGGGTTTGCTGTTGAGTCAGTGGCGCTGACGGTAAAATAACCCGGTGTGGAACCGCCACTCCACCATTTGAAAAAGCCTGAAAATTCAACAGGCGCGATATAGACATACTCCCCGTTAACCTTCTGGATTTGCAGGTTGCCAAGCTCATAATAACTTGTTTTCGGAACCTGGCCGAATGCCTTTTTCATCTTATTGCGTGCGAACTGTGGCGGGACACTCGCCGGAGTTTCTTTTTCATCGAAGGTCGAAATCTCCGTCTTTTCCGTCATTTTCGCAGATTGATATTTTTCCTCGGCGTTAAAAAGAAAGGCAATCATAAAATACACGCTGACAACCAAGGCCAGCAAAAACAAGCTTCCCTTGACGATTCTTTCCTTCCCAACTGCAAAGGCCGTTCCGCCAAGCGTGACCAGAATCGCGAACGGCCATAGCGACGACAGGTTCCGGTCCAGATTAAATAGATAATAGCATGCAAAAGTCCCAATTGTAATCAGAACAACCGCTGTGATCAACAACATCAAGGATTTCCGTTTTTTAGAAAAAGGTACAAGAATCAAAGCGGAAACCAATCCAACTAAGAGTGCAAATAGAAGTATATTTCCCAATATTCAGATCCCCTTTTAATTTGTCCTTTACATATACGATTCAAACGGGGGAAAGTTTCATCACAGAAAGAGACAAGGGGACGTTTGTACTCGTGTCTTATTCGGGAAACGAAACATTTAAGTATAGCCCTAATAGACCCTATGGTTTACAATTTTTTTAAATTGGGGACAAGTTCATTTTTTCGAGTATGATTACACAGTTAACATGTCCTTATGCTTTCGTTATCCTATACTCATATAAACCCGTTCCGGCCGCCCAACACTACCGTATGTCAAATCCGCTTCTATCTTTTCGATGGATACGAGATGCTCGAGGTAACGTCTCGCCGTTGTCCGGCTCACACCAATTTCTTTTGCGACACTTTCCGCCGTTAGTCCCGCTCCACCTTTTCCAATGACCTCCATCACTTTTTCAAGTGTCAGCGGGTCGATCCCTTTCGGAAGGTATGATTTATCACTATTCAATTCAGTCGTTTCTTTCCGAAGCAGTTTATCAACCTGCTGCTGTGTGATAACATGATTCCCTTTACCTAATTGCGATAATTTTTCATGATAATCCTGATATCTCAGCAAGGATTGCTTAAATCGTTCAAACACTAAAGGCTTGATAATATAATCGAAAACTCCAATACTGATCGCTTCTTGAACTTTTTCAATTTCCCTCGTTGCCGTGATCATAATGACATCGGTTTGCTTGGACTGCAGCTTCAGTTCCCTCAACAATTCGAGGCCGTTCATATCCGGAAAATAAACATCGAGCAAAAGCAAATCTGGTTTTAAAATCTCGATTAAGGTTATAGCGTCTACATAACCGGCTGCAATCCCGACAGCCTGAAATCCTTCGATTTGTTCAATAAACCGTTTTTGGATTTCGGCTATCCTTAAATCATCCTCGACAATCAGTACTTCAATGTCTCTTTTCTCCATTGTTCACTTCCCCCTGCTTTTTGGTATCGCTACAGTGAAAATTGTGCCTTCCCCCGGATTAGATGAAAAGGTGATGGAACCACCTAGTTGATTAATCGCATTTTGCACAAGGCTTAAACCAATACCTGAATTGCTATTCCTTTTCTTCGTTGTAAAACCTTCTTGAAAAATGTGTTCGTTGTCTTCGCTTTCTATCCCCCGCCCGTTATCTTCTACTTCAATAATCAATTCTTTGCCAAGGTCAGTCAGGAACAGCATGACTCTTTTTTCAGCTTTCCCGTTTTCTCTAACAGCTTCGAAAGCATTATTGATCAGGTTCCCAATAATGGTCACCAAATGATCTCTGTCAATTTCATTTGGCACATCTTTAAAGCTGCTCTCCCTGTCAATTGTAAAATCAACCTTCAACTCACTTGCCAGGCTGAATTTTCCAAGGACGAAGGCAGCAATGATTGGGTCAGGTACTTCCTTCATTAAAAATTGAATGAATCCCTGCGCTACATCAACTTCCTTAGAAATGAAGTCGATGGCTTCCTTGTAAGACCCTAGCTGGATCAGGCCGAGAAGCGTATAAAGCCGATTGGAATATTCATGGGTTTGGGCACGCAACCCTTCTGCATAGGCTTTTACATGGGATAATTCCTGCATCAGCTTGGCCAGCTCTGACTTGCTTCGTAAGCTTGCGACTGCCCCGATCACATCGCTTTTCTTATTAAAAATGGGAATTCTATTCGCTAAATAGACTTCTCCAAATATCATAATCTCCTTATCGTATTCTGCTTGTCCTGTAGCAACGACTGCAAGAAGATGCGTATTTTCCAATACTTCATCGATTCTTTTTCCACGAAGAAGAACCTCATTCGGCACCCTCAAAATCTTGTGAGCGTTTTCATTCACAACAGTGATACGTCCATCAGTATCAATGGCAATGATGCCTTCATGAATGGATTCCAATATGGCATGTTTCTCCTGATACATCCAAGCAATTTCTTTTGGTTCAAGACCGAACAAAGCCTTTTTTATATTCAACGTGATCAGAAATGCCACCATCAAGCCTCCTATTAAAATAAGAAACGTATCAGTGAAAATTTTTTTCTGTATAGTCGAGATTTCCTTTTCAATATCGGTCTGAAGGTATCCTACAGACACCACACCTACCACTTCTCCCTTGCTGAAAATGGGGGCTTTGCCCCTTAGAGAAGGGCCTAATGTCCCAACAGACTCCGAAATAACTGATTCTCCTTTAAAAACATGGCCATTATCCCCTCCAACCATTTTTTGTCCCAGCCGCACAGGATTTGGGTGGGAATATCGCACCTCATCTCTGTTGCCAATCACAATAAATTCTGCTCCTACTTGTTTCCGAATCCTTTCGGCGATCGGCTGTATAATAGAAGCTGGATCATCCTCGTAAAAAGCTTCTTCAATTTGTGGCATATTGGCAACGGATTCAGCCACTGCCAGCGCTTTCGAGCCAATTTCCTTCTTCATATTCATTTCGAGAATATTTTTAAAGGTGATTTCAAAAATACCGCCAATCAAGAGAATAAGAATCACTATTAAGAGCATTAATTTGGAATGTAGCCTCACATCAACACCTCTATCCTCATTATAGTAAAAAAACTCCTTATGGAAAGGAGTTTTTTTACTATTTTAACTATTCAACCTTCTGCATTGATAATAACTTCTTTGCCCCGCCTTTTCATCAATAGCGGAATCACAAGCCATAACAGGGTAATTAGGAGAAACGCGAGAGAAATAGGGCGTGATACAAATATACTAAAATCCCCATTTGAAATCGTTAAGGCCCGTCGCAGGTTATTCTCAACCATTGGCCCAAGCACTAGCCCGAGTACAAGCGGAGCAATGGGATAATCATTTTTGCTGAGGAAATATCCTAATATCCCGCAGCCCAATAAAAGCAAAAGATCATTTGTTGATACCTGGACAGCATAGACACCAAAAATCGAGATGGCAATAATCATTGGAATCAGAAATTGTTTAGGTGTTTGAATAATTTTTGCAAACACTTTTACCAGTGGAAGATTCAAGATCAATAACATAACATTGCCGATAAACATACTGGCGATCAGTCCCCATGCTACCTGCGGGTGGTCTTCAAATAATAATGGACCTGGCTGGACGTTATACATCATCAAGGCTCCCATTAAAATAGCCGTTGTCCCTGAACCAGGAATCCCTAATGTTAATAGTGGAATCAGTGCACCGCCTGACGCAGCATTATTGGCTGATTCCGGTGCTGCAACCCCTGCAATGGTTCCCGTCCCGAATTTCGAAGGATTTTTTGAGATCTTTTTTTCTAAAATGTAAGAAAAGAAGGATGCAAGAGTTGCCCCTGCGCCTGGCAAGATCCCAACAAAGAAGCCTAATATGGAACCACGTGCAATCGGTGCAGCTGATTCTTTCAGCTCAGCCTTGGAAGGAAGCAAGTTATTAATCCTTGCGATTTCTCCCTCTTCTTCATCCTTTTCCAATATCGTCTTAAAAACCTCACCAAGCGCGAACAATCCAACCGCAATCGTCAGGAACTCAATTCCCTGATAAAGCCACGGAACATTAAAAGTGAATCTGGCAATACCTGAAACATTATCAATTCCGATCGTTCCCAACAATAATCCAGCAACAGTCATGATTAATGCCTTTGTCACAGATGTTCCGGCCAGGCCGCTGACAGCCCCAAGTCCTAAAAGCATCAATGAAAAGTATTCTGCAGGACCAAATTTCAGCGCAACCGATGATAGAGGCTTGGCTAAAGCTATAAGGGCCACAAGCGTAACGATCCCGGCGACAAATGAACCAATTGCCGCAATCGATAAGGCACTGCCTGCTCTCCCTTTCTTGGCCATCTGGTAACCGTCCAACGTTGTGACCACCGAGGATGATTCCCCAGGTGTATTCAATAGAATGGAGGTGGTGGAACCTCCGTACATGGCTCCATAATAGACTCCCGCAAGTAAAATGATCGCACTTGTTGCAGCGGATTCCGGCGGCAGCCAGCCAGTAGCTGATGCAGTAACAGGAATAAGCAGCGCTACTCCGCTCATTGGCCCAATCCCCGGGAGCACGCCTACGGCGGTCCCAATCAATACTCCAACGAAGGCAAAAATGAGGTTATACCAAATGAGGGCTGTTTCAAAGCCTTGAAATAAATAATCGAGTGTACCCATTTTCTACAACCACCTTTCAAAAAAGCAACACCATAAATTATGAAAGCCAAATTGGCCATCCTGGCAGCGTCCCTTTTAATACTTCAACATACATAAAATAAACGAATCCGGAAAAAAAAGCAGATATGATAAGGGAAGTAATCACCTTAGAGCGTTCCATCGTTTGAAAACTTACAAATAAAAATAAAAACGTTGTGATGACGTACCCAATTGTTTCCAATGTCAAAATATAAACCAATGTAGCGGAAAAGATGATCAAAAAAGGTTTATACAGTAATTTTTTTTTCGAACTATGCTGTGTTTTGGCAACCATTGTTTCATAAAACAAACGAATGCTTAACAAAACAAGAATGATACCAAGTAATAAAGGAAAGATATCAGGACCAACGGAGCTGCCATATGAAGAACTCCCAAGCTGTCTGCTCCCAACAATAAATAGAACACCTGTAGCCAAGAATAGGATCGAGGCAATCCGATCGAATTGAATACTCATTGCTTACTCCTTTCAAGAATGGGGGAAGGGAGGAAAACCCTCCTCCAGCATTGGTTACTTCTGCATACCCAGGGCTTCTAATAATTGCTGAACCTGGCCATCTTGCTCTTCTAGGAACTTTTTGAAATCTTCGCCATTCTTATAATCAAGATCCCACCCCTGTTTCTCTACTTCCTTCTTCCATTCTGGGGAGTTCGCGAGCTTTTCAAGTGATTTTTCCCAATAAGCTTTTGCTTCTTCTGACATTTTTTCAGGACCAAACACACCGCGCCAAATCGTAAATTCAGCATCCACTCCCTGTTCTTTTGCTGTTGGAATGTCTTTGAAATCACCTGATAGACGCTCAGCAGAAGTTACCGCCAGCACTCTTACCTTACCAGCCTTCAAGAACTCTTTTACACTGGATGCGTCCGTACCAATGACATCAGCGTTCCCGCCAAGCAGTGCCGTAATGGCTTCTCCACCGCCATCATAAGAAACATATTTCACTTTCGTTGGATCAACGCCATATTCATAAGCTGGAAGGACCGAAATCAGATGGTCCATGGAGCCAGGCGCGGATCCTCCGGCGAATGTGAGTTTACTAGGATCTTTCTTTACCTCTTTCAGAACAGATTCCAGGTCTTTGAATTTAGAGTCCTCTTTTACAACAATGGCACCATAATCCTTTGTTAACTGGGCCAGTGGCGTCGTATTTTTCACTCCATATGGGCTGTTCCCTTCTTTTTTCAGATTGTTGATAACAATCGGAGGTGAATTGACAAAAAGCATTTCATTATTTTCTGCCTGCGCCGTAGCATATTCGGCCATAAACACGGCACCTCCGCCGCCCGGCTTGTTCTCAACTGTCAAAGGCTGCTCCACAATCTTTGTCTCACTCAAAACCTTAGTCAATGAACGTGCAGTTAAATCCCAGCCACCGCCTGCTCCTGATGGTGCCACCACCGTAATAGTTTTGTCAGGATAACCTGAACCTTCTTTTTTAGCCGAGGATGCAGGAGCATCATTGCTGCAAGCACCAAGGCTTATTGCCAGTGCCCCCGCACATAAAACCACAGAAATCTTATTTTTCAAAAACATTTGCAACTCCCCCTTGTAAGCGTTTTCTTAATTTTACAACGGTTTTGAAAATAGAATTGATTATTCATTTAAACAGCATTAAAAACTTAGTAAACATTTTGTTCATTTTGTTCACGGGTGGGTTTTTGACAGAGTGACTGTTCTGTTGGACTTAAAATATCACAAACGCTATAACCATAACTTTGTCACATTCACCATTACCAAGCGTTTAACTAAAGATAGCAGGTGGGTGAATGAAAGTGCCGCTATCTTAAATTCCGATGACAAATTCATCATTACTATTACAATATCAACTTCAGAAGATCATTGAGTGTACCACTACCTTGCATTCCGAATGGCACAGGACCCCATCTCTAAGAAAAACCGGGCAAACTGCGCCCGGTCCTTTTTTGGTTTGGCGGATAATCGATTTCTACTCCAGACACTCGCTTTCCGCGGAGCAACTGGCGAGCCTCCTCCTCGCTTCGCTCTAACCTATTCCGATCGCAACCGAGCCTATCACCATCCAAATAAATAATTTCACCCCAAACCCTCACAGGATCGGTTTTTTTGATAAGAACATAGAACCTGTCAAAATAACGATGGTTTCGTGACAATTTTTCGCTCTACACACTCAAACCTGTCAAAATAACGGGGCTTTCTTGACAACTTTTCGCTCTACCACCCCAAACCTGTCAAAATAACGGGGCTTTCTTGACAACTTTTCGCTCTACACCCTCAAACCTGTCAAAATAACGGAGCTTTCTTGACAACTTTTCGCTCGCTACCCCCAAACCTGTCAAAATAAATTTGTCCAGCATTAGTACATAGCCCAACGCTTAGGCAAGCCGTTTGCCGCTAACTCCTCGAGACGTTTTTCGCCTTCGTGTCTATCAACAAAAAAGATCCATTTAAGAATATTTGGCTCCATGCCTCGATTTTCCCGCAATTGCAAAAAAACGGTCAACATATAAATTCTGATACTATTAAAAAAGAGAAGTGCCGATAACACTTCTCCCTTGAACCACTCCCTTCAGGTAATGGTTTCAAAATTATTAATCTTTGTCTAGAAAACCACTCTTATATTTCCTATGGCCAGGTTTTCTATTGTTTAAATGACGATATGAAAAATGTTGTTAGACCTACAACACCTTTCGCTATTTGGAATGATTCCTCCATGATCATCACTGACCTTCCTACCAAAGGAAAGATGAAAGACAACCAACCACCCTCCCATCGCGACTAAAACTCAATTCTATCAATTCATTCCTATTACTACTTTTTTCTCTTAAAGTACTATCACTTTGTTTCGTTATTTATCTTTAGCTATCACCTCAGTAATATAAGCAGCAACATTATTGATTTGATCCTCAGTCAAAATTTTTTCAAATGCTGGCATGGTGGTTCCGCCCTTTTTCACTCGTTCAATGACTTTTTGTTCATCACTTGTTATATTACTTAATTTAAGGTTAGGACCATTATGCCCGTCTTCCCCACCTTTACCATGACAGGCTAAACAATTTCCTTCATATATTTTTAGACCTTCGTCTACATTAGCAACCAATTCTTGGCCGCTTACTTCATCGGAATTCGTATCGTCCCCAGCTGCGACTTCCCCTGAAGCAATATCACCATCAAGAGCAAATGTCCATAAGGAGTCGCCATGTTCAGAACCTGCTAATGAGTTACCTGCAACAAGTACGGATATATATTGTACACCGTTCACTTCATAGGTGACAGGAGGTGCATTAACTCCTGCATCTGTTTGGAATTCCCAAACTTGATTACCTGTTTTAGCATCAAAAGCGATGAGTCTTCCATCATTATGTCCAACAAAAACTAATCCACCTTTAGTGGTTAAGACTCCACTGTAAGCCATAGAATCCCATACCTGCTGCCAAACGATTTTATTCGTTTTGACATCTAGTGCGGTGATCGTCCCTCTAACGGGTGCTTCATTTACAGGGGCAATAATACTCCCAATGTACATTTCACCTTCCTCATATTCCTCTTCACTCTT
The DNA here is from genome assembly GCF_030814065.1 of Mesobacillus stamsii. Lineage (NCBI taxonomy): Bacteria > Bacillati > Bacillota > Bacilli > Caryophanales > Bacillaceae > Mesobacillus > Mesobacillus stamsii. Next base: position 3,778 of record NZ_JAUSUN010000033.1, on the reverse strand, counting down.
AGTGAAATTCATATACATATCAGTTCCCAGTACATAAAACAATTCCGTTTCCGGGTTATAGGCAGATGGTGGCCAATTAGCCCCTCCAAATGCAGATGGTTTTAATAGTAGAGCTTCATCCCAAAATGGGTCAAATATCTTTCCATATGTTCCTCCATACTTAGGTAGATCTTTTTCCACATCCTCTTTGGTTACAATTTGAGGAACAAAGGAATCTCCGACAGGAATCGGCTGAGTAGGGGAGGTCGCTTGTCTTTCATCTTGTGGTACAGGAGTTTCATTAATACCGATTAACGGCTCCCCGTTTGTGCGGTCTAAGAAGTAGACCCAACCGGTTTTACCTGCTTGACCAAGAGCCTTTCTTTCCTTTCCATCAATCGTTACATCAAAAAGAACGACCGGATTTGGTGCGTCTAAATCCCAAATATCATGGTGTACCTCTTGGAAATGCCATTTATAAGCGCCTGTTTCTGCATCAATCGCAACTATGGAGGCAGCGAATAAATTATCTCCATTTCTTATACTTCCATCTAAATCAGGTGCTGCGTTTCCTGTTGAGAAATAAAGGATTCCCAATTCAGGATCGACCGCTGGAGTTTGCCAGACTGGCGCCCCACCCCGTTTCCAAGAATCATTATCACTTGGCCATGAATCATGGCCAATTTCACCAGGTCCTGGAATCGTATAAAACCTCCAAAGCTCTTTTCCAGTTTTAGCATCAAAGGCAGTAAGTCTTCCACGAATACCATATTCACCGCCTGCTAAACCAGTATAGACTTTGCCATTATAATAAAGTGGGGCACTTGTGATGGTGTAACCTTTTTTCCAATCTTCAACCCTTGTCTCCCAAACAATCTCGCCCGTTTTTTGATCGAGTGCTACTAATCTTGCATCTAATAATCCTACATATACAAGCCCATCTCCAATCCCAACACCTCGACTCGTCCATCCACAACACACCGTTTCTAATGGTGGAAGGTCTGGCTTGTAAGTCCAAAGAACGTCTCCTGTTTTTACATCTAGTGCAGAAACTTCATGGGCACCTGTATTGACATACATGACACCATTATAGACAATCGGACTGGACTCACCAGAGTATTTAAATTCTAGACCAGAACCAAGATGAGTTACCCATTTTCCTTTTAAGTTTGCCACGTTAGATGTATTGATTTCATTTAGCGTAGAGTAACGTTGATTATATACACTCCCGCCATTTGCAAACCAATTTTCATTTGGCAGCGCTTTCAAATCAACTCCAGTAAAGGCTGGTGCAATTGGATCTACAACTTCAGGTTTGAAATCGATTTCATCTGAAGCCGTTTCAGGATTAGGCGCATCTCCTGATACATCAACTGTTTTATTTTCGATTCGAATGGTCAGCAACACCATAAATACTAAGGTAATGATTAGAAATGCACCTACAATAAATGGCTTATTCTTCCCCATCCTTTTCATCCTCTCTTTCGGAAAATTTTTATATTTCGAACCTCTAAAGACTATCCTAATTATATAATATTATTAAATAATTTGAATATTCTTATTTTTATGTAACTTTTCCCTCAAAAGGAGTTGATAAAATGGTCCCAACCTGTACCTTTTTGGGCCAGCTGATTAAATTAGAGGATCATGAGTGGTGATTATCCAAAATTAGACAAACTTATCCTTTGAATAACAAACATTTGCTGGTCTACAGTAAATTGATCGATTCGTTTGATCTTAAAATAGGCTCGATCTTCCACCATGATAAATCGAGAATCTACTAACTGCTCGCCAATCGGCCCATCATGTAAAAGTCCGGTCGTTTCAACAACTTGAAGTGGCATTTCAGTTAGTGGGGAATAGCTGAGCTGACATGCAGTTTGATTCCCGCACGTTTTCCATGATAAAGGGCCCAAGCTAGGCGCGACTTTCCCACTGTTATCGTGGTGGAGTCCACTAAAAGAAGATCTTTTTGGAATCTTTAATACTCGGCGTGTCATACGGTTGCATTTATAAACAACCAAATGGAATAATTTCTTCATGATGTTATAGTCCATATGACCAGCCTTTTTAGAAAGAGTGGAATGATTTACCTTTGGAAGTCCATATTGGTCGCCTACATCCGCACAGTCTCGGTAACTTTTAAGTTCATTCATTGAAGCGGAAAGCAAATAATTAATGAGTGTTAACACATCCAGTTTACGTGCCGTATCCTTGTAACCGATAACATCTCGAATGACAGCTATTTCGTCTTCTGAAACAATCTTTTGAAACAAGTTATGGAATGTGGTATTCTTTTTCATGAGGGCACCTCTTCTGTAGTTTGTTTGTTGGCAAACTACATTCTACAAGAAGGGTGTCCTTTTTGGTATTATTTTGTTGGATTTTATTGGTTAATCAACACCCATGTTATTTTATATCTAAAATTCTCAACTTTTATATCTTTTTATTTCTAAATTAGTTCTTAAAAGAAATAAAACATTGTTATAAAAGTACCCATTTCGGCTTCTTGTTGGAGCCTTTATTAATAATCATTTGGTCTTTCTTATGCATTTCGTACAAGAGGTTTGTTACTTTTTTCTTTTTTTGATTTGCATCTAATGCATCAGATAGCTTATCCAATAACAAGTTATCTATATCTTGTCTACTTGCGGACCCATATTGGTTAATAAAGGAAATAATAAGTTTTTTATAATGTTCATTATCAAATGCTCTATTCTTAATATAGGTTGATTTATCTCCTGTTATAGCAGCAATTTTGGCTGCCACATAAAGATTTGGATACCGTCCTTCAACTAACTTCCACCTTCGATTTCAGCTTCCGGACGAGCTGCTTGAAGGATTCCAGCGACACGGACCTTTCTCATCCGCCAGAATTCCTCGATGGATTTTACGGCTGGGTAAAAGTATTTTACAAGATTGACGAAATCGCTCGGAATCCGATCACTGACAAAAAGATGATTCTCTGGTGCTTGTTCAGCAACGGGTTTTACCTCAGTGATTTTGGAAGATTGTTCTTCAGCAGCCTTTTCTTCACGTTTATTATTCTTTTTAATTACTAACAAAAAAGTTTAAAAAACTATCCTGCTTCTTAGCACTTGAAAATATTGCGATGATTACTGAATAAAGTTCTCTTTCGAAGAATAACTCTTCACCCTATAAAGTGCTTCGAAATATTCGACATATAAAAGGAAAAACCTTCCATTTGACGAATAATGTAAAAAAAGAGGGAGGTGAATTGAATTGACAGAAGAGCAGAGGAAAAAAATCATTGAATTATAGGAATCAATTAATAGCAAATTGGAAGAGGTACAATACCTCATGGATTCAAGTCCACACTAGTAGTATAGATTCCAATACCAGCAATTAATTTTCTTTGAAATAAGACAGTGGGGAACTTTCGCACCGCTAAGATGATCAACTATGTTATCCCCCATCCTTCTAAATTGAGAATGACCCCTATGCCATCCGTTAGGGGAGTGTCAAAAGTTCAATGAAAAATCAATTCTAGGTGAAGGATTTCACAGGGAACTTGTAAAAACGTTAGTCAATCTCTCTTGACAATGGTTAGGATGTTCGCCCTTCAATCCAATTTTGGGATAAACCAATCAGTATGGCCCATCTGGCAGGCATGTTCGGCAGTTGAAGCACCTCAGTTGAAGGACTGGTACTTTCCCTTCCAACGATGAGTGTGGCCGTAAGAAAGTGAACTACTCCCACCACTTACCACCCTTACAGGTCGCTTGAAGTGGGGGCTTCTCGACTTATCGTTGCTTTTCCTAGCCAACGAAAACTGACC
>NZ_JAUSUN010000032.1:0-37211 GCF_030814065.1 Mesobacillus stamsii | reverse complement strand
ATCCACGCTCAAGCGGTTCTACGACAAACTTGCCGTATTTGGCATCATCGCTGATCTCAACCGTTTCGATTTTTGGTTTTTCTATTTCGATCATCAAATATACCCTCCTTCAAAACGTCGAAACCCCGGCAGTTTTTTTCCCTTACCGAAATTCCCCCATGTATACGTTCCCGTTTGTGCACAACAACTGGATTAATGATTTCTGTATAACTAGAAAATATTTGTATCATATCCCATTATTGACAGGAGTACAAATTCTATACAGAAAAATTAAACACGGCGACGTTTCGGCGGGCGGCAGCCGTTATGTGGAACCGGAGTTACATCTCTAATAGCTGTAACTTCAAGACCTGCAGCTTGAAGAGCACGAATTGCTGCTTCACGACCTGCACCTGGACCTTTAACAGTTACCTCTAGAGTTTTCAGACCATGTTCCATAGAAGTTTTAGCTGCAGCTTCAGCTGCCATTTGTGCTGCAAATGGAGTGGATTTACGTGAACCCCTGAAACCAAGCGCACCAGCACTAGACCATGATAATGCATTGCCATGTACATCTGTAATAGTTACGATAGTATTGTTGAAAGTTGAACGAATATGCGCAACTCCACTTTCAATATTCTTTTTGACGCGGCGTTTGCGTGTATTAGTTTTACGAGCCATTTAAATGTTACCCTCCTTTACGGATTATTTTTTCTTGTTAGCTACAGTCTTACGAGGACCTTTACGAGTACGTGCGTTGTTCTTCGTGTTTTGTCCGCGAACAGGCAAGCCACGACGATGACGCAAGCCACGGAATGAGCCGATCTCCATTAGACGTTTGATGTTTAATGAAACTTCACGTCGAAGGTCACCTTCAACCTTTAACTTGTCGATGATCTCACGGATTTTGTTAAGTTCATCTTCAGTAAGGTCGCGAACGCGAGTGTCTTCAGAAACACCAGCTTCAGCAAGTACTTTCTCAGCAGTGGGTCTGCCGATTCCAAAAATATAAGTTAAAGAAATAACTACACGTTTTTCACGTGGAATATCTACACCAGCAATACGTGCCATCTAGATGCGCACCTCCTTTTATATTAACCTTGTTTTTGTTTATGTTTAGGGTTTTCACAGATCACCATTACTTTGCCTTTTCTGCGGATGACTTTGCACTTTTCACAGATTGGCTTAACAGATGGTCTCACTTTCATTACTCTAACCTCCTTGATAGTACGGAGTCACGGTTTATTTAAAGCGGTAAGTAATTCTTCCGCGAGTCAAATCATATGGAGAAAGCTCAACTGTTACTTTGTCTCCAGGCAGGATCCGAATGAAGTGCATTCTGATTTTACCGGAAACATGAGCCAACACTGTATGACCATTCTCTAATTCTACCTTAAACATGGCATTCGGCAAAGTTTCTATTACTGTGCCTTCAATTTCAATTACATCATCTTTCGCCATAAACTGGTCTCCCTTCCTTATTCAAATACGTATTCAATCATGTCCGCAATAGCGGAATAGTACTTTTCTATTTATGATACAGCCCATGCCATCGAGAATAAAGGTGAAAATACTCAACCTTATAATTATAACACAAAGGTCGCTTCCCGTCCGCAAAGAAAATTCATTTTTGCCTATTTATCGACTAGATATCTGAATTAGACGGCTGAGCACCAGATTCTACTTTGGTTAAGATCTCATAACCAACTTCGGTGATCGCAATCGTATGCTCAAAATGAGCACATATTTTACCGTCAACTGTTATCACAGTCCAATTATCGGCTAACGTATTCACATAGCGGCTTCCAGCATTCACCATTGGTTCTATGCACAAAACCATTCCGGGCTTAAGCCTTGGTCCTCTGTTAGGAGGGCCGTAATGAGGAATTTGCGGGTCTTCATGCAATTCTTTCCCAATTCCATGGCCGACATACTCACGAACAATAGAAAAGCCTTCTGATTCAACATACGTTTGAATTGCATGGGAGATGTTCGAAAGATGTTCCCCTGGCTTAGCTTCTTTCAGTCCTTTGAACAATGACTCTTCTGTCACGTCTAAAAGACGCTGGGCTTGCTCATCAATCTTTCCAACCGGGTAAGTCCAAGCGGAGTCCCCGTGGTATCCGTTGTATTTTGCTCCGATATCAATGCTGATGATGTCCCCTTCATTAAGAACGCGATCTCCAGGTATCCCGTGAACTAGTTCTTCGTTAACGGAAGCACAGATGCTGCCGCGAAAACCATTATAACCTTTAAAAGAAGGAGTTGCACCTTGTTTTCGGATAAAATCCTCGGCAATTGCATCCAGCTCTTTTGTTGTAATGCCAGGCGCAATCTGTTTCTTTAGCTCCTGGTGCGTCATCGCTACTATGCGACCTGCTTCCCGCATCACTTCTATTTCACGAGCGGTTTTCAATATGATCATTCATTTAAGCCCCCAAGCAATTTCTCGATATCAGCAAAAACGACATCAATGTCCTGCTGACCGTTGATATTGCGTAAGTAACCCTTCTCTTCATAAAAGTGGAACAGAGGCTTTGCTTGTTGGATATTAACGTCCAGACGATTTTGAACAGTCTCTGCATTGTCATCTGCACGCTGGTAAAGTTCTCCCCCACAACGATCACAAATGCCTTCCTTTGCAGGAGGATTGAAAACGAGGTGGTAGGTTGCGCCACAGTTTTTACAAATTCTGCGTCCTGTCAATCGTTCCATTAAGATGCTCTGATCTACATCAATGTTAATGACATAATCAATTTTTTTGCCAAGATCGAAAAGCATGCTGTCCAACGCTTCAGCCTGTGCAACAGTACGCGGGAATCCGTCAAGAAGGAATCCGTTTTTACAGTCTTCTTTGCTTAAACGTTCACGGACAATCCCGATTGTTACGTCATCAGGAACCAGCTCTCCCTTATCCATAAATGCTTTTGCCTGTAATCCAAGTTCCGTTCCTTCTTTGATCGCTCCACGGAACATATCTCCAGTTGAGATATGAGGGATGTTGTATTTACCAACAATTTTTTCGGCTTGCGTGCCCTTCCCGGCACCCGGAAGCCCCATCAGAACCAAATTCACAAGATTTCCCCCCAGTCTCTATTAAAGGATTCAAGGGACAAAAGTCCCCTAAATCTTATTTTATAAAGCCTTTATAATGGCGTTTTACAAGTTGAGCTTCCAACTGCTTCATCGTTTCAAGCGCAACGCCGACTACGATTAGCAAGCTCGTTCCACCAATCTGTACCGATTGCGGCAGACCAGCAATTTTAATAAAAAACACTGGCAGCACAGAGATTACGGAAAGGAAAAGCGCACCGACCAAAGTAAGGCGGTATAGCACTCTAGTCAAGTATTCCTGTGTGCTCTTTCCCGGGCGTATGCCAGGAACATATCCGCCCTGCTTCTTTAGGTTATCGGCGACTTGTTCAGGATTGACCTGGATAAACGCATAGAAATACGTGAAGGCGATGATTAACGCCACGTAGACGGTCATGCCGATCGGCTGTGTGTAATCAAACGTCTTCTGAATCCAGAGTGTCACATCATTCGTGCCAAAGAACTGAGCAATTGTCGGAGGCGTAACGACAAACGAAATCGCGAAGATCACCGGGATGACACCAGCCGCATTCACTTTCAAAGGAAGGTGGGTGTTCTGTGCGCCAACCGGATTGTTTCCAGCACTCATGCGTTTAGCGTACTGAATCGGAATCTTACGCGTCGCCTGTTGGATGAAAATAACCCCAACAATAATGGCAATAACCGCAACCAAAATCAGCAGTACAGTTACAATGCGGAGGAACAGAGCTCCCCCAGCGTCCGAGAACTGCTGTGCATAAATCTGATTGACCATTGTCGGAATTCCAGCAACAATACCTGCAAAGATAATGATCGAAATCCCATTTCCCACACCTTTTGCCGTAATCTGTTCACCGAGCCACATTAGGAATGCAGTTCCAGCTGTCAGAACAAGGGCAATCATCAGGTAGGAAGTGACGCCGGCATTTTCGATCAACATGCCACTTGAAATATTGTTAAAACCATAAGACATACCGAATGCCTGGATAAAACCAAGAACGATCGTGAAATAGCGGGTAAACTGAGCTAACTTGCGACGTCCGACTTCTCCTTGTTTAGACCATTCCGTAAACTTTGGCACAACATCCATTTGCAAAAGCTGGATGATGATCGAAGCGGTGATGTACGGCATGATTCCCATCGCAAAGATGGAGAAGTTCTTTAGTGCGCCGCCGCCAAATGTGTTCAGCACTCCGAAGACACTCATGTCATCCTGTGCTTTCAAAATATCTGCATTTACGTTTGGTACAGGAATAAATGTACCAAGCCGAAATACAATCAACATTAAAAGGGTGAAGAGAATTTTATTTCTAATTTCACCCACGCGCATAAAATTGGAGATTGTCTGGAACATTAAATCACCTCAGTTTGACCGCCGGCAGCTTTGATTGCTTCCTCGGCTGCTGTGGAAAACTTATGAGCTTTAACAGTCAATTTCTTCTCAAGGCTTCCCTTAGCAAGGATCTTAACACCTGCTAGTTCCTTCTTGACAAGACCTGTTTCGATGAGAAGTACTGGAGTTACTTCTGTTCCATCTTCGAATATGTTCAGGCTATCTAGGTTTACAACTGCGTATTCTTTGCGGTTGATGTTCGTGAAACCGCGTTTCGGCAAGCGTCGGAATAAAGGCGTTTGACCGCCTTCAAAACCAAGGCGAACACCGCCGCCGGAACGAGCGTTTTGACCTTTATGACCTTTACCAGCAGTTTTACCTTGACCAGAACCGATTCCACGTCCAAGACGCTTGCGTTCTTTACGGGAACCCTCTGCAGGCTTTAATTCATGAAGTTTCATGTTGGCACCTCCTTATTTTAAAAAGGTAAAATTATTTTTCTGTTACTGTTACGAGGTGAGAAATTTTGTTGATCATGCCGCGCATCGCTGCATTATCAACCTTCTCCACTGTTTGGTTCATTTTGCGTAAGCCAAGTGCTTTAACTGTTTCGCGCTGATCTTGCGGACGGCCGATCAGGCTGCGAGTGAGGGTAATTTCTAATTTGTTAGCCATTTGATTTCCCTCCTTATCCTAACAGTTCTTCCACAGATTTACCGCGTAGTTTTGCTACGTCTTCTGCACGTTTAAGTTGAGTTAAACCTTCTAAAGTTGCTCGAACCATGTTGATTGGAGTGTTTGTTCCTAGAGATTTAGACAGGATATCCGCCACACCAGCTAATTCTAGTACCGCACGAACTGGTCCGCCAGCAATAACTCCAGTACCTTCAGAAGCAGGCTTCAGAAGGATTTCACCAGCACCAAAGTGTCCGATTACTTCGTGAGGAATGGTAGTACCAACCATAGGAACTAGGATTAGGTTTTTCTTCGCATCTTCGATAGCTTTGCGAATCGCTTCAGGTACTTCTTGTGCTTTACCAGTACCCATGCCGACGTGACCGTTTTTATCTCCTACTACTACAAGAGCAGAGAAACGGAAACGGCGTCCACCTTTAACAACTTTCGCAACACGGTTAATCGTAACCACGCGTTCTTCAAGTTCAAGTTTGTTTGGATCAATACGAAGCATCTTTTGTGTCCCTCCTTTTTCTATTAAAATTCTAAGCCGTTTTCGCGGGCAGCATCTGCAAGTGTCTGGATGCGTCCGTGATAGAGGTATCCGCCACGGTCAAATACTACAGATTTATAACCTTTTTCTACAGCACGTTTAGCGATTAATTCACCGATTTTCTTTGCTGCTTCCAGGTTATTGCTTTCAACATTCACTTCTTGATCTAAAGTAGAAGCACTCGCTAGAGTTACTCCGTTTACATCGTCGATTAATTGAGCATAAATGTGCTTGTTAGAACGAAACACATTTAGACGAGGACGAGCTTCAGTTCCGCTAAGTTTCGCACGTACACGAGCATGTCTCTTCCGGCGAGTAGCGTTTTTATCAGCCTTCGTAATCATTTACGTCACTCCTTTCGTTAACCTATGCGGCATTACTTACCTGTTTTACCTTCTTTGCGGCGTACATATTCGCCTTCATAACGAATTCCTTTGCCTTTGTAAGGCTCTGGCGGACGTACGTCACGGATGTTAGCAGCCAATGCGCCAACACGCTCTTTATCCGTTCCTTTGATAATGATCTTCGTATTAGTTGGGACTTCAATTTCAAGTCCTTTTTCTGCCTCGATTTCAACCGGATGAGAGTATCCAACGTTTAGTACGAGTTTGTTCCCTTGTTTTGAGGCACGGTAACCAACACCTACTAGTTCAAGGCCTCTTTCGAATCCATTCGATACACCCTCAACCATGTTGGCAAGAATCGCACGAGTTGTTCCGTGCAATGCACGATGTTCTTTGTTCTCCGTTGGACGAGAAATGTTGATTATATTCTCTTCAATCTTAATTTCGATATCAGCGTGAAAAGTACGAGACAATTCACCTTTAGGTCCTTTTACTGTTACGTGATGGTTATCAAGAGTTACAGTAACACCTGCTGGAATTTCAATTGGTTTTTTCCCTACGCGTGACATTTGTTGCACCTCCATTCATTCAGAAAAATCTATTACCATACGTATGCTAAAACTTCTCCGCCTACTTGCTTAGCGCGAGCTTCTTTGTCCGTTAAAACGCCAGTTGAAGTTGATACTAGCGCGATACCTAAACCGTTGAGTACACGAGGTACTTCCGTTGATTTTGCATAAACGCGAAGTCCAGGCTTACTGATTCTTTTTAGACCAGTAATAACACGCTCGTTGTTTGCACCGTACTTTAAGAAGATACGGATGATACCTTGCTTATTGTCTTCGATATATTCAACGTCACGCACGAAACCTTCACGTTTAAGGATCTCAGCGATTTCTTTTTTAATGTTAGAAGCAGGTACTTCTAATTTTTCGTGACGAACCATATTCGCGTTACGAATACGAGTTAGCAAGTCTGCAATCGGATCTGTCATGACCATTTAATTTACCTCCTTCCAAAGCTTTCAGTTTTACCAGCTAGCTTTTTTCACACCAGGAATTTGTCCTTTGTATGCTAATTCACGGAAACAAATACGGCAAAGCCTAAATTTGCGGTATACAGAGTGCGGACGGCCGCAACGCTCACAGCGAGTGTACTCTTGTACTTTGTATTTAGGAGTGCGTTTTTGTTTCGCAATCATTGATTTCTTAGCCACGTTTTCGCCTCCCTCTTATTAGAGATTACTTTTGAAATGGCATTCCGAATTGGGTTAATAGTTCACGTGCTTCTTCGTCAGAGTTAGCAGTCGTTACAATAACAATGTCCATGCCACGTACTTTGTTTACTTTATCGTAATCAATTTCAGGGAAGATTAATTGTTCTTTAACCCCAAGTGTGTAGTTTCCACGTCCATCGAAAGACTTCTTGGAGATACCGCGGAAGTCACGTACACGTGGCAAAGATACTGAAATTAACTTGTCGATGAATTCGTACATGCGCACACCGCGAAGAGTAACTTTCGCACCGATTGGCATTCCTTCACGAAGACGGAAGCCTGCGATTGATTTCTTTGCACGAGTCACAACTGGCTTTTGACCAGTGATCGTTGCCAATTCCTCCACTGCAACATCAAGAGCTTTAGCGTTGGCGACAGCATCACCTACACCCATGTTGATTACGATCTTTTCAAGTCTAGGAACTTCCATGATTGACTTATAGTTAAACTTGCTCATAAGAGCAGGAGTAATTTCATTGTTAAACTTTTCTTTTAGGCGGTTCATCGATTGTACCTCCCTTCTTCAATAGACTATTTATCTAGAACTTCACCGGATTTTTTCGCAACGCGTACCTTCTTGCCGTCTTCGACAGTGTAACCAACTCGGGTTGGTTGACCGGATTTCGGATCTATAGGCATTACGTTTGATACATGAATAGCTGCTTCCTGGTTCAAGATTCCACCTTGTGGATTCACTTGAGAAGGTTTTGCGTGCTTTTTCACGATGTTAATTCCCTCTACAAGAACACGGCTTTGCTTTGGATAAGCTTCAAGGATGATCCCTGATTTGCCTTTGTCTTTACCAGAGATGACCATTACTTTGTCACCTTTTTTTACATGCATCTGTGTGCACCTCCTTAAAGGCATTTGGAATTGATTATAGTACTTCTGGAGCTAATGAAACGATCTTCATGAAGTTGTTATCACGAAGCTCACGTGCAACTGGTCCGAAGATACGAGTGCCACGAGGGCTCTTATCGTCACGGATGATGACACAAGCATTCTCGTCAAACTTAATATAAGTGCCGTCAGTCCGACGCATACCAGTTTTTGTACGAACGATAACCGCTCTGACAACGTCGCCTTTTTTAACAACGCCACCTGGTGTTGCTTGTTTTACTGTGCATACGATAACGTCTCCGATATTAGCAGTCTTACGGCCGGAACCGCCTAGAACTTTAATAGTAAGCACTTCACGAGCACCTGAATTATCAGCAACTTTTAAACGCGTTTCCTGTTGGATCATGCGAGTAACCTCCCTTCGGAATGAACCTTAATCCGAACAATTAAATAATAACAGCTGTTTCCACTACTTCTACAAGGCGGAAACGTTTTGTCGCAGATAGCGGACGAGTTTCCATGATACGAACTACGTCGCCGATTTTTGCCTCGTTTTGCTCATCATGAGCTTTGAATTTCTTAGAGTATTTCACACGCTTGCCGTATAATGGATGCTTTTTGTATGTCTCGACAAGAACCGTAACTGTTTTGTCCATCTTGTCAGAAACTACGCGTCCAGTATAAACTTTGCGTTGGTTGCGTTCACTCATTGTGAGAACCTCCTCTCAATTATCTGTTAACGCCGATCTCTCGTTCACGAATTACAGTTTTCATGCGAGCAATCGCTTTGCGCACTTCACGGATTCGAGCTGTGTTTTCAAGTTGTCCAGTCGCTAATTGAAAGCGCAGGTTGAATAGCTCTTCTTTTAATGATTTTACTTTTTGTTCAATTTCAGCAGTGGTAAGGTCACGAATATCATTAGCTTTCATTAGATTCACCACCAATTTCTTCTCGTTTAACAAACTTGCACTTTACAGGAAGCTTGTGTGCTGCAAGGCGTAGTGATTCGCGTGCGACTTCTTCAGAAACGCCAGCTACCTCGAACATTATTTTCCCCGGTTTAACAACTGCTACCCAACCTTCAGGAGCACCTTTACCAGAACCCATTCGGACTTCTAGAGGCTTTGCAGTATATGGCTTGTGAGGGAAGATTTTGATCCAGACTTTACCGCCACGTTTCATGTAACGAGTCATTGCAATACGGGCAGCTTCAATTTGACGGTTTGTGATCCATGAAGCTTCAAGAGCCTGTAAACCATATTCACCGAAGTTTACTTCAGTACCGCCTTTCGCTTGACCGCGCATTTTGCCACGGTGTTGACGGCGATATTTAACGCGTTTAGGCAATAACATATTATTTGCCTCCTTCCTCAGTTTTCTTCTTCGTTGGAAGGACCTCTCCACGATAAATCCATACTTTAACGCCTAGCTTACCGTAAGTTGTATCTGCTTCAGCAGTAGCATAATCGATATCGGCACGAAGAGTATGAAGTGGAACTGTTCCTTCGCTGTAATGTTCTGAACGAGCGATGTCTGCGCCGCCTAGACGGCCGGAAACCATTGTCTTGATTCCTTTAGCGCCTGCACGCATGGCACGCTGGATAACTTGCTTCTGTGCACGACGGAAAGAAACACGGTTTTCCAATTGGCGAGCGATGTTTTCAGCAACCAATTTCGCTTCGATATCAGCTCTTTTGATTTCAAGAATGTTTATATGAACACGTTTGCCTGTTAGTTCATTTAGCGCTTTACGAAGTGATTCCACTTCTGTACCACCTTTACCGATTACCATTCCTGGCTTCGCAGTGTGGACAGTTACATTCAAGCGGTTTGCAGCTCGCTCGATTTCCACTTTAGAAAGAGAAGCATCGCGTAAACGCTTAGTGATGTACTCACGCACTTTAAGGTCTTCGTGTAAAAGATCAGCGTAGTCTTTGCCTGCGTACCACTTTGATTCCCAATCACGGATGATTCCGATACGCAAACCGACTGGATTTACTTTTTGACCCACTGATTATCCCTCCTTCTTTTCTGATAAAACGATAGTAATATGGCTAGTACGTTTGTTAATTGCACTTGCACGTCCCATAGCACGTGGACGGAAACGTTTCAACGTTGGTCCTTCATTCGCGTACGCTTCGGTTACGACAAGGTTATTAACATCCATTTCATAGTTGTGCTCTGCGTTTGCCAATGCAGATTTCAACACTTTTTCTACGATTGGAGAAGCTGCCTTTGGGGTAAGGTTTAAGATAGCAACTGCTTCACCAACTTGCTTTCCTCGAATTAAATCTAGAACTAAGCGAGCTTTACGAGCAGCAATACGAACTGTTCTAGCAACAGCTTTTGCTTGCATTTGGATGCCCTCCTCTCATTAACGTCTTGTTTTCTTATCGTCATTCCCATGACCTTTGTAAGTACGAGTTGGAGCGAATTCTCCAAGCTTGTGGCCTACCATGTCTTCAGTGACATAAACAGGTACATGTTTGCGACCATCATAGACAGCAATCGTGTGTCCGATGAATTGTGGGAAGATCGTAGAACGGCGAGACCAAGTTTTAACAACTTTCTTGCCTTCAGTTTCATTTAACTTTTCGATCTTTGTGATTAAGTGCTCATCGACAAAAGGTCCTTTTTTTAAGCTTCGACCCATGATTGAACCTCCCTTCGTGATTGTCCTACGGTTCCCGCGAACCGTAGCTCAATCCCGTTATTTTTTACGACGACGTACAATAAACTTGTCGGATTTATTTTTCTTCGTACGAGTTTTGTAACCAAGAGTCGGTTTGCCCCATGGAGACATTGGTGATTTACGTCCGATTGGAGAGCGTCCTTCACCACCACCGTGTGGGTGATCATTAGGGTTCATGACAGATCCACGAACTGTTGGGCGCTTGCCTAACCAACGATTACGACCTGCTTTCCCGATGTTGATCAATTCGTGCTGTTCGTTGCCGACTTGACCAATAGTAGCACGGCACTCAGCAAGGATCATACGCACTTCGCCTGAGTTCAAACGAATCAATACATACTTGCCTTCTTTACCAAGAACCTGTGCAGAAGTTCCAGCAGAACGAACCAATTGTCCGCCTTTGCCAGGCTTCAACTCGATGTTGTGTACGACTGTACCAACTGGGATATTAGCTAGTGGAAGAGCGTTCCCTACTTTAATGTCAGCTGTTGTGCCGGACATAACTTCCATGCCTACCTCTAGGTTTTTAGGAGCAAGGATGTATCTCTTTTCACCATCTACATAATTAATTAACGCAATGTTTGCTGAACGGTTTGGATCATACTCAATCGTGGCAACGCGTCCTGGAATGCCATCTTTTGTACGTTTGAAATCAATGATTCTGTACTGACGCTTATGGCCGCCACCTTGATGACGAACAGTTAACTTACCCTGGTTGTTACGACCGCCTTTTCTGTGCAACGGAGCAAGCAAGGATTTTTCCGGCTTGTCAGTTGTAATTTCAGCAAAATCAGATGCTGTCATATTACGACGACCGTTGGAGGTAGGTTTGTACTTTTTAATCGCCATTTCGTTTCCCTCCTCTTCTTATTAGATTCTATACTTCGAAGAATTCGATTTCTTTGCTGTCTTGAGTAAGTTTAACGATTGCTTTACGACGTTTGTTTGTATAACCGCCGAATTTGCCCATACGCTTGAACTTACCTTTGTAGTTCATGATGTTAACTTTTTCAACGTTAACGCCGAAAATAGTTTGGATTGCGTCTTTCACTTGAGTCTTGTTCGCTCTTGTATCAACTTCGAAAGTGTATTTTTTCTCAGCCATTAAATCGGAAGAGCGTTCTGTTATTACGGGGCGCTTAATGATATCACGTGCATCCATTATGCAAGCACCTCCTCTACTTTTTCAACAGCTGCTTTTGTCATGATCAGCTTATCATGATTTAAAACATCTAAAACGTTGATTCCATCAGCAGTAACAACTGTTACTCCAGGAATATTACGTGCAGACAATGCAACGTTTTCTTCAAGACTTGCTGTTACAATCAATGCTTTCGTATTAACAGAAAGACCATTTAGCACACTTTTGAATTCCTTTGTCTTTGGAGCTTCGAAAGCTAGGCTTTCAAGAACAAGGATGTTCTCAGCTTGCACTTTTGATGATAAAGCAGATTTGATTGCCAAACGGCGAACCTTTTTAGGTAATTTATAGCTGTAGCTGCGTGGAACAGGTCCAAATACAGTACCGCCTCCGCGCCATTGTGGAGAACGGATCGATCCTTGACGCGCACGTCCAGTTCCTTTTTGTTTCCACGGCTTACGTCCACCGCCCGCTACTTCAGAACGAATTTTCGTTTTATGAGTTCCTTGACGCAATGAAGCTCTCTGCATGACTACTGCTTCGAACAATACGTGGTTATTAGGCTCAATACCAAATACTGAATCATTAAGTTCGATTTCTCCAACTTGTGAACCAGCTTGGTTGAATAATGCTACTTTAGGCATTCTTGTTTCCTCCTTTCCTGTAAAAATTACTTCGCTTTTACAGCAGTTTTGATTTTTAGAAGGGCTTTCCTAGCACCTGGAACGTTTCCTTTGATTAAAAGAAGATTACGTTCCGCGTCCACTTTGACGATTTGCAGATTTTGAACAGTGATCTGTTCTCCACCCATGCGTCCAGGCAATAATTTACCCTTGAATACACGGTTTGGAGCAACGGGACCCATTGAACCAGGGCGGCGGTGGTAACGAGAACCGTGAGCCATTGGTCCGCGAGATTGTCCGTGACGCTTGATAGCACCTTGGAAACCTTTCCCCTTTGAGATTCCTGTAACATCTACGACATCGCCTTCAGCGAAAATATCAACTTTGACTTCCTGACCAACTTCATATCCTGCTGCTTCGACTTCGTTGAATTCCTTTACGAAGCGCTTAGGAGCAGTGTTTGCTTTTAAAACGTGGCCTTTTTGCGGTTTGTTAGAAAGCTTTTCGCGCTTGTCTTCAAAGCCAAGCTGAATTGCCTCGTAGCCATCTGTCTCAGCAGATTTCACTTGAAGCACTACGTTTGGAGAAGCTTCTACCACAGTAACCGGGATAAGGTCACCATTTTCAGCAAATACTTGAGTCATACCGATCTTTCTACCTAAGATTCCTTTGGTCATTTCAGTCACACCTCCTGTGAATTATAATGGTTTATTGATTAAAGTTTGATTTCGATATCTACACCTGATGGCAGGTCTAAACGCATTAGTGAATCGACCGTTTGCGGAGTCGGATTGATGATGTCAATCAGACGCTTATGCGTACGCATTTCGAACTGTTCACGAGAATCCTTGTACTTATGCACCGCACGAAGAATTGTGTAAATAGTCTTCTCTGTAGGTAGTGGGATTGGACCAGACACCGCCGCACCAGAACGTTTCGCAGTTTCAACAATTTTCTCTGCAGATTGATCAAGAATCCTGTGATCATAAGCTTTCAAACGGATACGAATTTTTTGTTTTGCCATTACTTTCCCTCCTTTTCGCCTATTTTAAAATAGACATTCTCCGCGAAAATTTCCCACACACTCGCCATGGCAAAGCGGCCGGGTGTGTCAGCAACCTTTCGCATCATCGCAGTCAAAGACCAACATTGTCTATTATACATAAAACATAAATCAAACGCAACATTAATTTCTGCTTTTCTTTATGTTTAACACACTTTTACTATTATAGCGAGCGCAATGGGATTTTACAAGTGGGGGAGGAGAATTCTAACTATTTGGACGTGGTGAAAAATATTCCTTTTGTATCATGGGAGGATATACATTTATATATAGAAGAAACTAGCGTGACTTTGCTTTTTGAAAAAATCACCTCAAACGTGAGCTTGATCTTTTCTTTCCGTTTTATACATGTTGCTCTCTTAATATGTGACCGTCTGTTTCTGTTTCGCTCTCTATCGGGCACATATTTCTCTTTTATGTGACCCTGAGCTTCTCTTTCACTCTTTATCGGGCACATATTGCTCTTTTATGTGCCCCTGAGCTTCTCTTTCACTCTTTACCGGGCACATATTTCTCTTTTATGTGACCGTCTGCTTCTCTTTCGCTCTTTATCGGGCACATATTGCTCTCTTATGTGACCGTGAGCTTCTCTTTCGCTTTTTATCGGGCACATATTTCTCTTTTATGTGACCCTGAGCTTCTCTTTCACCCTTGATCGGGCACATATTTCTCTTTTATGTGACCCTGAGCTTCTTTTTCACCCTTTATCGGGCACATATTTCTCTTTTATGTGCCCCTGAGCTTCTCTTTCACTCTTTACCGGGCACATATTTCTCTTTTATGTGACCGTCTGCTTCTCTTTCGCTCTTTATCGGGCACATATTTCTCTCTTATGTGTCCGTCTGTTTCTCTTTCACCCTTGATCGGGCACATATTGCTCTTTTATGTGACCGTCTGTTTCTCTTTCACTCTTTATCGGGCACATGTTGCTCCTTTATGTGACTGTCAGTTTCTCTTTCACTCTTGATTGGGCACATGTTGCTCTCCTTATATATTCTGAATTATATTTACTTTAACTTTTCTCGAGAAATACTGCATTTTGTGTAAACCCCTCTCTTTTTCAAAACCAGACATATCATTAAATAGACAGGTATATCCTTCTCTATATTTCCGCGTATAGTTTGACTCTCCTTGTTGGTTTTCTCCATAAAAAAAAGCAGCTGGATCGTCACCCAGCTGCTCCTTCATCCGGATCGTAATCCAGATTTATATTTTTAAAAAATTACTCAGTGATTGTTGCAACTACGCCAGCGCCTACTGTACGACCGCCTTCACGAATGGAGAACTTAGTTCCTTCTTCAATAGCGATTGGAGCGATCAGTTCAACAGTCATTTCGATGTTGTCGCCAGGCATAACCATTTCTACGCCTTCTGGAAGGTGCACAATACCAGTTACATCAGTTGTACGGAAGTAGAACTGAGGACGGTAGTTGGTGAAGAATGGAGTGTGTCGTCCACCTTCTTCTTTTGAAAGAACATATACTTCTGCTTTGAACTTTGTGTGTGGCTTTACAGAACCTGGCTTAGCAAGTACTTGTCCACGTTGAATTTCTTCACGCGCTACACCACGAAGAAGTGCGCCGATATTGTCTCCAGCTTCAGCATAGTCAAGAAGCTTACGGAACATTTCTACGCCTGTTACAGTAGTAGATTTAGGTGCTTCGGTAAGACCGATGATTTCAACAACATCACCGACTTTAACTTTTCCACGCTCTACACGTCCAGTAGCAACTGTACCACGGCCAGTGATTGAGAATACGTCCTCAACAGGCATCATGAAAGGCTTCTCTGTGTCACGCTCTGGAGTTGGGATGTACTCGTCAACTGCAGCCATAAGCTCGTTGATTTTTTCTTCCCATTGTGGATCTCCCTCAAGAGCTTTAAGAGCAGAACCTTTGATAACTGGGATGTCATCGCCAGGGAAATCGTACTCAGTAAGAAGGTCACGCACTTCCATTTCTACTAGTTCAAGAAGTTCTTCATCGTCCACCATGTCGCATTTGTTCATGAATACAACAAGGTAAGGTACGCCTACTTGACGAGAAAGAAGGATGTGCTCACGAGTTTGTGGCATTGGGCCGTCAGCAGCTGATACTACTAGGATACCGCCGTCCATTTGAGCAGCACCTGTGATCATGTTTTTAACATAGTCAGCGTGTCCTGGGCAGTCAACGTGTGCATAGTGACGGCTAGGTGTTTCATACTCAACGTGAGCAGTGGAGATTGTGATCCCGCGCTCGCGCTCTTCTGGAGCAGCGTCGATTTGGTCGTAACCGCGTGCTTCTCCGCCGCCTTGCTTAGAAAGAACAGTTGTGATAGCAGCTGTTAATGTAGTTTTACCATGGTCAACGTGACCAATTGTACCAATGTTAACGTGTGGCTTTGAACGATCGAATTTAGCTTTTCCCATTAGAAAAATCCTCCTTTAATATATGAAAATTAAGTATATTTTAATGTACCGTGAAATAGGAAACCCTATTCCACAGCGTTATGCTTACATTAGTAGTTATACTTGATTAAAAGATGAAAATCAATTATTCACCTTTATTTTTTTTGATGATCTCTTCAGAAACGGATTTAGGAACTTCTTCGTAATGATCGAAGTGCATGGAGAATACACCGCGTCCTTGTGTGCTTGAACGAAGAGCCGTTGCATAACCAAACATTTCTGATAGTGGAACCATCGCACGAACAACTTGCGCATTACCGCGAGCACCCATACCTTCGACGCGTCCGCGACGAGCAGTGATCATACCCATAATATCACCAAGATATTCTTCAGGAATGACAACTTCAACTCTCATGACTGGTTCAAGAATGACTGGCTTACACTTGGAAGCAGCATTCTTAAGTGCCATTGAAGCAGCGATTTTAAACGCCATTTCAGAGGAGTCAACATCGTGGTATGAACCATCAAAAAGTCTTGCTTTGATGTCAACTAGTGGATATCCTGCAAGTACTCCGCGCTGTATGGCGTCTTCAAGACCAGCTTGAACAGCTGGGATGTATTCACGAGGAACAACACCACCGACGATTCCGTTCACGAATTCAAAGCCTTTTCCTTCTTCGTTAGGAGAGAACTCGATCCAAACGTGCCCGTATTGACCACGTCCACCGGATTGACGAGCGAATTTTCCTTCCACGTTCGCTGATTCACGGAACGTTTCGCGGTATGCAACCTGAGGTGCACCTACATTAGCTTCCACTTTAAATTCGCGCTTCATTCGGTCAACAATAATGTCAAGGTGCAGTTCACCCATTCCAGCGATGATTACCTGCCCAGTTTCCTGGTCAGTGTGAGCGTGGAATGTAGGATCTTCTTCTTGAAGTTTTTGCAATGCAGTTGTCATCTTGTCCTGGTCAGCTTTTGACTTAGGCTCAACAGATAACTGAATTACTGGTTCAGGGAACTGCATGGATTCCAAAATAACAAGGTTCTTTTCATCACATAGAGTGTCACCTGTTGTAGTATCTTTCAAACCGACAGCTGCTGCAATATCACCCGCATAAACCTTAGAGATTTCCTGGCGGCTGTTTGCGTGCATCTGCAGGATACGGCCAATACGCTCACGCTTTCCTTTAGTCGAGTTCTGTACATATGAACCAGACTCAAGAGTACCGGAGTAAACGCGGAAGAATGTTAATTTACCAACATAAGGGTCCGTCATAACTTTGAACGCAAGCGCAGAGAATGGCTCACTGTCGTCAGAGTGACGCTCAACTACTTCTTCTGAATCCGGTAGATGTCCCTGGATTGCAGGTACATCAAGCGGAGATGGAAGATAGTCGATAACAGCGTCTAGCATTAGCTGAACACCTTTGTTTTTGAACGCTGAACCACAGATAACTGGGTAGAACTCGACGTTTATGGTACCTTTACGGATCGCAGCTTTAATCTCTTCGACTGTTAGCTCTTCTCCGCCAAGGTATTTTTCCATTAATTCTTCGTCAAGCTCAGCTACCGCTTCCACAAGCTTTTCATGATATTCTTCTGCTTGAGCCCTATGTTCTTCAGGAATTTCCCCGACAGTGATATCTGTACCAAGGTCATTCGAATAGAAGAAAGCTTTCATTTCAACTAGGTCGATGATCGCTTCGAACTCATCTTCCGCTCCAATTGGGAGCTGAATTGGATGTGCGTTCGCTTGTAAACGATCATGGAGTGTTGAAACAGAATATAGGAAGTCTGCACCAAGCTTATCCATTTTATTAACGAATACAACCCGTGGCACTCCGTAAGTAGTAGCCTGACGCCATACTGTTTCTGTTTGAGGCTCTACACCTGACTGAGCGTCAAGTACTGCTACTGCACCATCTAGCACACGAAGAGAACGTTCCACTTCAACTGTGAAGTCTACGTGTCCTGGTGTGTCGATGATGTTCACCCGATGCTCTTTCCATGAAGCGGTTGTTGCAGCAGAAGTGATCGTGATTCCACGCTCTTGCTCTTGCTCCATCCAGTCCATTTGAGAAGCACCTTCATGAGTTTCGCCGATTTTATGGATACGGCCTGTATAATATAGAACACGCTCAGTTGTTGTTGTTTTACCAGCATCAATGTGAGCCATGATTCCAATATTACGAGTTTTATCTAAGGAGAACTCTCTTGCCATTTGGTCTTTCTCCTTCCTAGTATAAATGTTGTTTTTAAATTGAAGGTAAGATTACCAACGATAGTGAGCGAATGCTTTGTTTGCTTCCGCCATTTTGTGTGTGTCTTCGCGTTTCTTAACGGAAGCCCCAGTGTTGTTGGCTGCATCAAGAATTTCGTTAGCAAGACGCTCTTCCATTGTCTTTTCCCCACGAAGACGTGAGTAGTTTACTAACCAGCGAAGACCAAGAGTTGTACGGCGGTCTGCACGCACCTCAATTGGTACTTGATAGTTAGCTCCACCTACACGGCGTGCTTTTACTTCTAAAACAGGCATGATGTTCTTAAGAGCGGCATCAAACACTTCCATTGGCTCTTTACCTGAACGCTCACGAATAATATCAAAGGCTGAATAAAGGATCTTTTGTGATTTACCTCTCTTCCCATCGATCATCATTTTGTTGATCAAGCGAGTGATAAGCTTTGAGTTGTAAATCGGATCCGGCAATACATCTCTCTTTGCAACTGGACCTTTACGTGGCATGTAATTTCCTCCTTTCAAAAAGGGTTTCTAGTTTAATTATTATTTTTTTGCTGCTTTCGGTCTCTTAGTACCGTACTTAGAACGGCCCTGCATACGGTTGTTCACACCAGCAGTATCAAGAGCACCACGAACGATGTGGTAACGAACACCCGGTAAGTCTTTTACACGTCCTCCGCGGATAAGAACAACGCTGTGCTCTTGAAGGTTGTGCCCGATACCAGGGATATAAGCTGTTACCTCGATTCCGTTAGTTAAACGTACACGAGCGTATTTACGCAATGCTGAGTTTGGCTTCTTAGGAGTCATAGTCCCAACACGAGTACATACACCACGCTTTTGTGGTGAAGAAACGTTAGTTTGTGCTTTTTTGAAGCTGTTGTAACCTTTATTTAGCGCCGGAGATTTTGACTTCTCCTCTTTTGAGCTACGTGGCTTGCGCACTAATTGGTTAATTGTAGGCATGATCATTTTCCTCCCTTCACTTTTTGTGTAAGCCCACACATCCAGGTGGTTCATTTTTTTGCAAAAAACAAAGTCCTTGCAGCCCTCTGCAAAAACAGTTTTTACTTGGTTATCGCCACAGCTGAGGCTCCGACGGCAATTCCGCATGCCGATCCTAACTTTTTCATAGAGTCGACATAGGTGATGGCGATGTTTCTTTCCTTGGCAATTTGCAATAGGTTTGCTGTCACTTTCATGTCAGCATCCTTGGCAATGACCAGTTCGATTACTTCGCCAGCCTTCAGTGCTTTCACTGTTTGCTTTGATCCTACTATAATCTTTTTAGCCGCAGCTACTTTTTCATAAGACATCGATATCCTCCAAAGTAACCAGTAAATAGGAGCACCTTTGAAATATTATCACTTTGTGCACAGAATGTCAACAATATTTATAGAGTTTTTTCGCAAGGTCGCTTTTGTTTTTTAAAAAGGCGGTACTTTCTGCCGAAGCAGAGAGCACCGCACTTATTTCTTATTCTACAGTGATGACATCTTCGTTTTCTTCTTCTATTGAAATTGGTTCAGCTTGTCTGTAGCGCTGCATGCCAGTTCCAGCAGGAACAAGTTTTCCGATGATAACATTTTCTTTCAGGCCGAGGAGCTCATCTCGTTTGCCTTTGATTGCTGCATCTGTGAGCACTCTTGTTGTTTCCTGGAAGGACGCCGCTGACAGGAATGAATCCGTCTCAAGTGAAGCTTTCGTGATACCAAGCAATACTGGACGGCCTGTTGCCGGTGTTTTTCCTTCAAGAAGCGCCTTACGGTTTGCGTCGGTAAACTGATGGATCTCAAGCAATGTGCCAGGAAGTACATCTGTTTCGCCAGCATCTATTACCCTGATCTTGCGCATCATTTGGCGTACCATTACTTCTACGTGTTTGTCGCCGATTTCACCCCCCTGCATACGGTATACCTTTTGAACTTCTTTCAATAAGTATTCCTGCACAGATTGAACATCTTTGACTCTTAAAAGTTCCTTAGGATCGATCGAACCTTCAGTGAGTTCCTGGCCGCGTTCTACATGGTCATTTATTGCAACCTTCAAGCGGGCTGTGTATGGCGCATTGTATGTTCGGCTCTCAATTTCTCCCTGAATAACGATTTCCTGCTGACGATCTTTTCCTTCGTTGATGCCTACTACGACACCTTCCAATTCAGAGATGACAGCCTGCCCTTTCGGATTACGTGCTTCAAACAATTCTTGAATACGCGGCAAACCTTGTGTAATATCGTCTCCCGCAACACCACCGGTATGGAAAGTACGCATGGTAAGCTGTGTTCCTGGCTCACCGATTGACTGGGCAGCGATAATACCGACTGCTTCTCCTACTTCCACTTCCTGGCCAGTTGCAAGGTTGCGGCCGTAGCACTTCTTACATACGCCGTGACGAGTGTTACATGTGAATGCAGAACGAATCCAAACATCTTCCACTCCAGCCGCTGTCACTTCAGCTGCCAAATCTTCTGTGATCAACCCGTTCTCTGGGACCATCACAGCTTTCGTTTCCGGATGTTTGATTGCTTTTCTTGCGTAGCGGCCAATCAAACGCTCTTCCAGTGTTTCGATGACTTCGGTGCCATCCTTAAGAGCTTTGATGTATAGGCCTCTATCTGTGCCGCAGTCATCATCGCGAACAATGACATCCTGGGCTACATCTACAAGACGACGCGTCAGGTAACCGGAGTCAGCAGTCTTAAGCGCTGTATCGGCAAGTCCTTTACGAGCACCATGAGTAGAGATGAAATACTCCAATACGGTTAAACCTTCACGGAAACTTGATTTAATCGGTAACTCAATGATCCGTCCAGCCGGGTTAGCCATCAAACCACGCATACCAGCAAGCTGCGTAAAGTTAGATGCATTACCACGGGCACCGGAGTCACTCATCATGAAAATTGGGTTGGAATTATCCAGAGAGTTCATCAACTTCGACTGGATATCATCCTTCGCCTGGCTCCAGATAGAAATAACTCTGTCATAACGCTCATCTTCAGTAATTAAACCGCGTCTGAACTGTTTAAGGACATTATCTACCTTGGTTTGCGCCTCAGATATGATTTCCTTCTTCTCTTTAAGAACCACGATATCTGCAACACCAACCGTAATACCAGCTTTCGTTGAGTATTGGAATCCAAGGCCCTTCATCCGGTCCAGCATTTTTGAAGTTTCGGTGATCTTGAACTTCTTGAAAACTTCCGCAATGATGTTTCCTAAGATTTTTTTCTTGAATGGATCAACCAATTGCTTACTTTTGATTACTTCCTTGATATCTGCACCTTTTTCTACAAAATACTTTTCCGGAGTTTTCTCCTCTAGGTTTTGTTTGGAAGGCTCATTTATATATGGGAAGGAAGCTGGAAGGATTTCATTGAAAATCAACTTACCAACTGTCGTAATCAAAAGCTGACCGTTTTGCTCCTTCGTAAATGTTTGGTTGCCAAGGGACGAAGCGGCAACAGCAACGCGTGTATGAAGATGCACGTAGCCATTTTGATAGGCAACTAATGCTTCGTTTGTATCCTTGAAGACCATCCCCTCACCGACAGCGCCTTCTCTTTCAAGTGTCAGGTAGTAGTTCCCCAATACCATGTCCTGTGAAGGAGTAACAACCGGCTTGCCGTCCTTAGGGTTCAGGATGTTCTGTGCGGCAAGCATTAACAAACGTGCTTCCGCTTGTGCTTCAGCAGAAAGCGGAACGTGGACAGCCATCTGGTCCCCGTCGAAGTCGGCGTTATAAGCTGTACATACTAGCGGGTGAAGACGAATTGCGCGTCCTTCTACCAATGTCGGTTCGAAAGCCTGGATTCCCAATCTGTGAAGAGTTGGGGCACGGTTAAGCAATACTGGGTGCTCTCTGATTACATCTTCTAGAACATCCCAAACCTCAGGGCTAACGCGCTCTATTTTACGTTTAGCAGACTTAATGTTGTGCGCTAAACCTTTTTGCACTAATTCTTTCATTACGAATGGCTTGAACAGCTCAAGTGCCATTTCCTTAGGTAGACCGCACTGATACATTTGCAGGTTAGGACCTACAACGATAACAGAACGACCAGAGTAGTCGACACGCTTACCAAGAAGGTTTTGACGGAAACGGCCTTGCTTGCCCTTCAGCATATGAGAAAGGGACTTCAATGGACGGTTACCTGGTCCAGTTACTGGACGACCGCGGCGGCCGTTATCGATCAACGCGTCAACAGCTTCCTGAAGCATACGCTTTTCGTTTTGGACGATAATGCTAGGTGCACCAAGGTCAAGAAGACGCTTAAGTCGGTTGTTACGGTTGATTACCCGGCGGTAAAGGTCATTTAGGTCGGAAGTTGCGAAACGTCCACCGTCAAGTTGAACCATCGGGCGAAGTTCTGGTGGTATGACAGGAAGAACATCCAGGATCATCCATGATGGCTCATTGCCTGACCCGCGGAATGCTTCTACTACCTCAAGACGCTTGATCGCACGAGTACGACGCTGGCCTTGGGCAGTTCGCAATTCTTCTTTTAGCATATCTGCTTCCTTATCCAGGTCGAGGTCAGATAGCAGCTTTTTGATTGCTTCTGCTCCCATTGCTGCCTGGAACTTATTGCCGTATTTTTCACGGTAAGCACGGTATTCTTTCTCCGATAACAACTGCTTCTTTTCAAGAGCAGTATCACCAGTCTCCGTTACCACATAGGATGCAAAGTAAATAATTTCTTCCAGTGCACGCGGAGACATGTCAAGGACAAGCCCCATGCGGCTAGGAATCCCTTTGAAGTACCAAATATGAGAAACAGGAGCCGCTAGCTCAATATGCCCCATTCTTTCACGACGGACTTTTGCACGAGTTACTTCCACACCGCATCGGTCACAGACCACGCCTTTGTAACGGACTCTCTTGTACTTTCCGCAATGACATTCCCAGTCTTTTGTTGGACCGAAAATACGTTCACAGAATAAGCCGTCTTTTTCAGGCTTTAAAGTACGATAGTTGATTGTTTCCGGCTTTTTCACTTCACCAAAAGACCATGATCGAATCTTGTCTGGTGAAGCGAGGCCGATTTTCATGTACTCAAAATTATTAACATCTAGCAAGGGGCCTACCTCCCTTTTTATCTAGGGTTTTACCCTTATGGCCATCCAAAATGGAACACACGTGAACAATACTGTTATTCAACTGTTTGTACACGTGTGCCAATTAGACGATCCTATTCCTTCATTCCCACTTTTTCTGCTTCAGGAGCAATTGTCAATGTTTCAGCATGCTGCATTTCTTCATCTTCATCGAAGTCGCGCATTTCGATTTCTTTTTCATCGCCTGAAAGGATTTTGACGTCCATACCAAGACTCTGAAGTTCTTTCATCAATACTTTGAATGACTCAGGGACACCTGGTTCTGGAACGTTTTCGCCTTTAACGATTGCTTCGTATGTTTTCACGCGTCCAACAACATCGTCGGACTTGACAGTTAAAATTTCCTGCAGGGTGTATGCTGCGCCGTATGCTTCAAGCGCCCAAACTTCCATCTCGCCAAAACGCTGTCCGCCGAACTGGGCTTTCCCGCCAAGTGGCTGCTGCGTAACTAGTGAGTATGGTCCAGTAGAACGAGCGTGGAGCTTATCGTCTACCATGTGGGCAAGCTTGATCATATACATAACACCGACAGATACACGATTGTCGAAAGGCTCACCTGTGCGGCCATCATAAAGGATGGTCTTAGCGTCCCTTGCCATCCCTGCTTCCTCGATCGTCGCCCATACGTCTTCCTCACGGGCACCGTCGAAAACTGGTGAAGCAACATGGATACCAAGGTATCGCGCCGCCATGCCAAGGTGAAGCTCAAGCACCTGACCGATATTCATACGTGAAGGTACCCCTAGTGGGTTAAGCATGATATCAACTGGTGTTCCGTCCGGTAAGAAAGGCATATCCTCTTCCGGAAGGATTTTTGAGATAACCCCTTTGTTCCCGTGGCGTCCCGCCATTTTGTCCCCTTCAGAAATCTTACGCTTCTGCACGATGTAAGCTCGGACAAGTTGGTTTACTCCAGGAGGAAGCTCGTCGCCATCTTGACGGTTGAACACTTTGACGTCAAGAACAATACCGCCGCCGCCGTGAGGAACGCGCAAAGAAGTATCCCGCACTTCCCTAGCTTTTTCACCGAAGATCGCATGAAGGAGACGCTCTTCCGCAGTCAATTCAGTAACCCCTTTAGGTGTTACCTTCCCTACCAGAAGATCTCCATCTTTTACTTCGGCACCAACACGGATGATTCCGCGCTCGTCAAGGTTTCTTAATGCATCTTCCCCAACATTCGGAATATCGCGAGTGATTTCTTCTGGTCCAAGTTTTGTATCACGCGATTCGGACTCATATTCTTCTATATGGATGGATGTGTACACATCATCTTTAACGAGGCGCTCACTCATAATGATCGCATCCTCATAGTTATAACCATTCCAAGTCATGAAACCAACAAGGACATTCCGTCCAAGTGCGAGTTCTCCTTTTTCCATCGAAGGGCCATCTGCAAGGATTTCCCCTTTGGTTACTCGGTCGCCAACACTTACGATCGGCCGCTGGTTGTAGCATGTACCCTGGTTGGAACGGATGAATTTCAGCATTCGGTACTTATCAAGATCACCCTTGACTTCCTGCCCGTCTATTTCTTGGACGCGGCGTACCCAAACTTCACGTGCCTCCACATGCTCGACAATCCCTTCATGCTTACAGATGACGGCAGCTCCGGAATCTTTTGCAGAGACGTGCTCCATTCCGGTTCCGACTACCGGCGCTTCTGGCTGCATCAACGGAACTGCTTGACGTTGCATGTTAGCACCCATCAAGGCACGGTTGGAGTCATCATTTTCAAGGAATGGAATACATGCAGTCGCTGCAGATACAACCTGCTTAGGCGATACGTCCATGTAATCAACGCGATCACGCTTTACAACAGTGTTTTCTCCACGGAAGCGGGCAATTACTTCCTCATCCTCAAAAGAACCATCGTCAGTAAGACGAGCATTCGCTTGTGCCACAACATAATTATCTTCTTCATCCGCTGTTAAGTAATCAAAATGGGTTGTTACTTTCCCTGTTTCAGGGTCAACACGGCGGTATGGAGTCTCGATGAATCCAAAGCGGTTCACCTTTGCAAAACTAGAAAGTGAATTGATCAAACCGATGTTTGGACCTTCAGGTGTTTCAATCGGGCACATACGTCCGTAATGCGAGTAGTGAACGTCACGCACTTCGAAACCAGCGCGTTCCCGTGTAAGACCACCAGGTCCCAATGCCGAAAGACGCCTTTTATGTGTCAGTTCAGCCAACGGGTTCGTCTGATCCATGAACTGTGATAGCTGAGAGCTGCCAAAGAACTCTTTAATAGACGCAATAACCGGGCGGATATTGATTAATTGCTGTGGTGTTACCGTGTTTGTGTCCTGAATGGACATTCTTTCCCGGACAACCCGCTCCATTCTGGATAAACCAATGCGGAATTGGTTTTGCAACAGTTCCCCAACAGACCGCAAACGTCTGTTTCCTAAATGGTCGATATCATCTGTGTCGCCAACACCGTGCAGCAAGTTAAAAAAGTAGCTGATGGATGCAATGATATCAGCTGGCGTGATGTTTTTAATTGGTTCCGGGACATAGGCGTTCCCTAAAACATTAATTTCTTTATCGCCCTCAACATCGTTCGGAGAGTAGATTTTAATGCTTTGCAGCGTTACATCCTCTTCCACCACGCCGCCGTATGGGCTGATTGTCTTGAAGCCAACATTGTTTTCAAGCGCAGGGATAATCTTATCCAGCGTACGACGGTCGAGAGTAACGCCTTTTTCTGCGATGATTTCACCTGTTTCAGGATCTACTAATGTTTCTGCAAGCTTTTGCCCGAATAAACGGTTTTTAATATGGAGCTTTTTGTTCATTTTATAACGTCCTACATTTGCAAGATCATAGCGTTTTGGATCAAAGAATCTTGACACAAGCAGGCTTTTTGCGTTGTCAACTGTAGGCGGTTCACCAGGACGGAGACGCTCGTATATTTCGAGGAGCGCTTTTTCCGCACTTTCCGTATTGTCTTTTTCAAGTGTATTCCGGATATATTCGTTATCGCCGATCAGATCAATGATTTCTTGATCAGAACCGAACCCTAATGCACGCAAAAGAACCGTAACAGGGAGCTTCCTCGTACGATCGATCCTTACATATACAACATCCTTGGCATCTGTTTCATACTCTAACCAGGCGCCACGGTTTGGGATCACGGTCGCAGTGAACCCTTTTTTCCCGTTCTTATCAAGTTTCCCGCTGTAGTAGACGCTTGGTGAACGCACTAACTGGGAAACAATAACTCTTTCCGCACCGTTAATGACAAAGGTTCCCGTTTCTGTCATTAGCGGGAAGTCGCCCATGAAGACATCCTGGTCCTTTACTTCTCCTGTTTCCTTATTGACAAGGCGGACTTTTACTCGCAATGGAGCAGAGTATGTGACATCTCTTTCTTTTGATTCTTCGACTGGATATTTCGGTTCGCCAAGACTGTAATCGATAAACTCTAATGATAAGTTCCCGGTAAAGTCTTCAATCGGTGAAATGTCCTGGAACATTTCACGAAGGCCCTCATCAAGAAACCACTGATAGGAAGAGGTTTGAATTTCAATTAAATTCGGCAATTCCAAAACTTCACTAATGCGAGCATAACTTCTACGTTGGCGGTGTCGTCCATACTGAACTAGTTGACCTGTCAACTGATTCACCCCTCAAATCAAGCGTTATTATTCATAATCCCTGCCTTGTCCATGAAGTTTCCTCCATTTCCAAAGACAAAAAGAAAAAGGGTTTTCACCTAAAAACCACATTTCCTGCAACGAACAATTATTTTGTTAGTTTTCCCTTTATGCCCAAAATTATACAACTTCTGATGAAATTAGCATGCAAACAGGAAACTAATATATTGGCATTTTATAATATTATCATAGCGGTTTTCTCACGTCAACATTTAACAGATTTGAGAATAAAATATCCTTTACTTTTCGCCTCAATCTCTACATTGCCAAACAGTGCATTCATTTTTTCTCCTGCGGATGGCGCACCCTGTTTCTTTTGGATGACTACCCATAGCTCTCCACCTTCAGTTAAATGTTGAAGACTTTGTTCGAAAAAATCATGCACTACCTTTTTTCCGGCACGAATCGGCGGATTTGTGAGAATTGCATCGAATCCTTTTTCTTCTACCTCGGTCAGCCGGTCGCTTTCATAGATTTTCACGTTGTCAACTTTATTTTCGGATGCATTTTCTTCAGCAAGCATAAGCGCCCTTTCATTTACATCCACCATATGGACCATCGCTTCTGGATAAGCTTTCGCAATCGAAAGTCCAATCGGTCCATATCCACATCCGACATCCAGGACTATTCCATCTGCTTTATTCAGTTCGAAAGTGTCGATCAATAATCTTGACCCGAAATCGACTTCCTTTTTCGAAAAAACGCCGCTGTCCGTCTTAAAGTGGAAGCTATTCCCCTTCAATTCACTTTGCCATTTCTCAGGATTACTTACAGTACTGGGTTTGCGGGAGTAATAATGTTCAGTCAAAAACCTCTCACCTCCATGGGGACTCTAAGCTAGAAGAATGCGATCGCGGATTACAGCGCTACTGCGGTAGTATAAACTTTCAAAAGAAAAAAAGCAAAAATTAAAAGAAAAAAAGAGAAAAAAGCTCGCTTAAACAGCGAGCTTTTTATTGTAAATGGATTACTTAACTTCGACGTTAGCTCCAACTTCTTCAAGCTTAGCTTTGACTTCTTCTGCTTCTTCTTTAGAAACGCCTTCTTTAACTGCTTTAGGAGCGTTGTCAACAACTTCCTTCGCTTCTTTAAGGCCAAGACCTGTGATTTCACGAACAACTTTGATAACCTTGATCTTCTGGTCGCCAGCTGATGCAAGAACTACGTCAAATTCAGTTTGCTCTTCAACAACAGCTCCAGCAGCTCCACCCATCATTGCAACTGGTGCAGCAGCAGTTACGCCGAATTCTTCTTCGATTGCTTTTACTAGATCGTTAAGCTCTAAAACAGTCATGCTTTTAACTGCTTCAATGATTTGTTCTTTAGTCATGATTTATTTCCTCCTAATAGGTAATTTTTATTGTTAAACGGTATTGATTGTTAGCTTACGCGCCTTGCTCTTCTTTCTGGTCTGCAACAGCTTTTGCAGCAAGAGCAAGATTGCGAATTGGAGCTTGAAGTACGCTGAGTAGCATAGAAAGTAGACCTTCGCGAGATGGCAGGTCTGCAAGTGCCTTAATTTCTTCTACTGTAACGATATTGCTTTCAACTACGCCTGCTTTGATTTCAAGGGCTTCGTGCTTCTTAGCGAATTCATTAAGAATCTTAGCTGGTGCAACAACATCTTCCGTACTGAACGCAATTGCGTTTGGTCCTGTTAAAGATGCGTTTAAGTCAGCAAGATCAGCAGCTTCCGCAGCACGGCGTGTCATCGAGTTTTTGTAAACCTTGAATTCAACACCAGCTTCGCGAAGCTCTTTACGAAGTGCCGTTACTTCAGCAACGGAAAGTCCACGGTAATCAACAATGATTGTTGATTTGCTTTCTTTCAATTTGCCAGCAATTTCGTCTACAATTTGTTTTTTCGCTTCGATAATTGTGCTCATCCTTACACCTCCTGTAGATTTCTGCATTTATACCGATCAAATAAAAACCTCCGCATCATGGCAGACACGGAGGAAGGATACAATAGCAAGTATTTTGCTTTATCGTATGACCTCGGCAGGATATTAAGCATGAAGCCCCTGCTGTCTGCGGTACAAATGTAATTCTATTTTCACAACAAAAGGAATTATATACAATCCTTTGTTGATTGTCAACTACTATTATTTTACAGTAGAAGGATCCACTTTAACGCCAGGTCCCATTGTTGTAGAGATCGTAACGTTCTTCATGTATGTTCCTTTAGCTGCTGCAGGCTTTACCTTCATCATGGTTTCGAAGATTGTGTTGAAGTTTTCAACAAGCTTGTTGTCTTCGAAAGAAACCTTTCCGATAGGTACATGGATGTTACCTGATTTATCAACGCGGTATTCAACTTTACCAGCCTTGATTTCGTTCACTGCTTTTGTTACATCGAAAGTAACTGTGCCAGTCTTAGGGTTTGGCATTAAGCCTTTAGGTCCCAATACACGACCAAGCTTACCAACTTCACCCATCATATCAGGGGTAGCAACGATCACATCAAAATCAAACCAGCCTTGTTGAATTTTGTTGATGTACTCTGAATCGCCAACATAATCTGCACCAGCAGCTTCTGCTTCTTTTAATTTTTCACCCTTAGCAAATACTAGGACACGTTGAGTTTTACCAGTTCCATTTGGAAGCACGAC
This sequence comes from Mesobacillus stamsii, assembly GCF_030814065.1. Classification (NCBI taxonomy): domain Bacteria; kingdom Bacillati; phylum Bacillota; class Bacilli; order Caryophanales; family Bacillaceae; genus Mesobacillus; species Mesobacillus stamsii. Next base: position 7,599 of record NZ_JAUSUN010000032.1, on the reverse strand, counting down.
TGCTCCACGGATTTGCTGGTCTGCTTTCTTAGGGTCTACTCCCAAACGGAAAGCAGCTTCAACGGTAGCGTCAAATTTAACTGTGCTTGTCTTTTTAGCAAGCTCAATTGCTTCAACAGCTGAATACGCTTGAGAGCGATCTACAAGCTTAGCAGCTTCAAGATACTTTTTACCTTTTTTAGCCATTTTTAGTTCCTCCTAAATTGTGGTTTTAACGGAATACCCTCCCACTTTGAAAAGCGGCGGCCCCTTGGTCAGCCCCGACAGGCACTGGAAGACCAGACAGTAAAGTCGTTCTTTGACTTTATTGGCTGGGCTGAAGTGAGCCGAGGGGCTAAGGGGCCAGAGCTAGACAAACGAAAAGCGGCGGACCCTTGGTCAGCCCCGGCAGGCACTGGAGGGCCGACCGATGAAGTCGTTCTTTGACTTCAACGGGCGGACCGAAGTGACCCGAGGGGCTAAGGGGCCAGAGCTAGACAAACGAAAAGCGAAGGCGCCTTATAGGCGCCGTTTCAGACAAAAGGTTGCGGGTGAAATCGAATTCAGCTCCGCAACCCTTCCATCCTCTGCAGCAGAAATTAGTCTTCGATTGTGATTCCCATGCTGCGTGCAGTACCTTCAACCATGCGCATTGCTGCTTCAACGCTAGCAGCGTTCAAGTCAGGCATTTTCTGTTCAGCAATCTCACGTACTTTATCACGCTTGACTGTTGCTACTTTATTACGGTTTGGTTCACCAGAACCAGACTGGATTCCAGCTGCTACCTTCAAAAGAACTGCAGCAGGAGGAGTTTTCGTAATAAATGTAAAGGAACGGTCTTCAAAAACCGTGATTTCAACAGGAATGATCAATCCAGCTTGATCAGCTGTGCGAGCGTTAAATTCTTTACAGAATCCCATGATGTTAACACCGGCTTGACCTAGTGCAGGTCCAACTGGTGGTGCCGGATTGGCTTTGCCAGCAGGGATTTGCAATTTAACCATTTTAATTACTTTTTTAGCCACGAGACACACCTCCTTAAAGTCCGTGATGTGGTAATAGGGGATTTTCCCCTCCCACTCATAACGAAAGCCTTTATAGTAAATAAAGAACTTGACATATATTTGTCAATCGTCCAAGACATACTGACTTATGAAATATTACCACTTTTTAAAGTTGATTTCAAGGTATTTCGGATTATAATTTTTCAATCTGTGAAAATTCAAGTTCTACCGGCGTATCGCGGCCAAACATATTCACAAGCACTTTAAGCTTCGCTTTGTCCTTGTCGATCTCTTCGATTACGCCCGTGAATTTCGCAAACGGTCCTTCGCTGACTTGGACTGTTTCACCAAGTTCGAAATTAATATCCACTTTCTTCTCTTCGACGCCCATGCGTTTAAGAATAAAAGTTACCTCTTCCGGAAGCAATGGTGTTGGCTTTGATCCAGCACCCGAAGAGCCGACGAAGCCTGTTACGCCAGGAGTATTGCGGACAACATACCATGAATCATCTGTCATGACCAATTCTACTAAAACATAGCCAGGGAAAGTCTTTCTTTTCACAACTTTCTTTTTGCCGTTTTTGAAATCTATTTCTTCTTCTTCAGGCACGATCACGCGGAAGATCTTATCTTGCATGCCCATTGTTTCAACACGTTTTTCAAGATTCATTTTCACTTTGTTCTCGTATCCCGAGTAAGTATGCACTACATACCAACTTTTTTCCATTATCGAGGACTAAACGTCCGTCCCTCCCTATTTCCAAATGCACTAGCTTTACTGCATCTAATGTAATGGTGATTTTTTCAAGCAAACAAAAAACCCGTTATCCGGGCTTTGATCCATGTTCTGCATTTATATTTTCCATTATACCATGAGTGTGCGGTGGTTATTCAAGAATTAAGCGAATCAATTTAGAAATACCAAGGTCTAGCACCGTGAAGAACAGAGCAGCTATCGCAACCGTAGACAAAACCGTAATCGTGTAGCGAGTCAATTCCTTGCGTTTAGGCCAGCTGACTTTTCTCATTTCACGTCCAACTTCACTGAAAAACTTAGTGATGCGCTGCATTATTTTGTACCCTCCAACTTATCGAAATTCCATATGATGCTTTATCTGAAAACCTTATTTCGTTTCTTTATGAACTGTATGGGTACCACAATTGCTGCAGTACTTTTTCAGCTCGAGTCGCTCCGTTTGCGTTTGCTTGTTGCTTGCAGTTGAGTAGTTTCGAGATCCGCATTCCTGACAAGCAAGAGTCACTTTATTGTTCATTACCATCTACACCCGCTTTAACAGGCAGGATTCTATGAAACCGCCGTCTATTGTATCTATAAAAAGATAACACGGTTGATAGATTGTGTCAATAAACGCTTTCGAGAGGAAAAAACCGATTTCTCGCTATTATGGCATTTCGTTTACACTGACAGCTCCCTCAGTTCAAGATACCGTTCAAGTTTTCGTTTCACGCGTTGCAGCGCATTGTCAATTGATTTGACGTGACGATTCAGCTCTTCGGAAATCTCTTGATAGGATTGTCCGTCCAAATACAGTGCGAGCACTTTTCGTTCAAGATCACTAAGTAGCTCTGACAGCTTCACTTCAATTTGGTCAAATTCTTCCTGATTAATAAATAATTGTTCGGGGTCCATCACTTTCGTTCCGGATAAAACATCCATCAGTGTTCTGTCTGATTCTTCATCATAAATCGGCTTGTCCAGGGAAACATAAGAGTTAAGCGGGATGTGTTTCTGTCTTGTCGCCGTCTTGATTGCCGTAATAATTTGACGGGTAATGCATAGTTCTGCAAATGCCTTGAATGATGTTAGCTTGTCCTCTCGGAAATCACGAATTGCTTTATATAAACCGATCATCCCTTCCTGCACAATATCCTCTTTATCCGCACCAATCAGAAAATAGGAACGTGCCTTTGCGCGGACAAAATTCCTGTATTTGTGAATCAAATAGTCAAGCGCATCGCTTTCTCCCCTGTGCACCGCTTCAATAATTTCTTCATCCTCCAGCAATAAATAAGCGTCATTTAAACGATTTCTGATGTCAGCACTCATATCGATCCCCCCGCCCGCACATACAGTTAGAAATATTATACAGCAGAATTTTTTAAGCCGTCAACAGCTCACTTCTCTCCTCTACGCCATTTTTCAAAAATTTCTGCCACTTCTTTCGAGAGCGGAATCTTTGCACTTGGCTTCTTTTCCTGGATCACTTTCACCGATTTTTCTATTTTTTGGCGGATGAGATTCATTTCGTGGAGCAGTTCCCTTGCTGACTTCCTTAAGGCTCCCTGTCCAAAAATGGCCCATTGCTCGGTATAGTCAGAGGTGGCAACATGAATTTGCGTTTTGCGGTTGCTCAGCTCGATCGCCATCTTTTCAATCCGCTCATCCGCCGTTTCATTTTCTTTTGTAAAAATTACATCCACTTTGTAATTTTTATATTTCTTTTGTGTGCCTGGTACAAAATAAGCATCGAAAACAATAATGACGCGATAGCCAGTATATGCCTGGTACTCAGCCATGATTTCCACCAGTCTGTCCCTGGCCGCTGAGAGATCTTTTTTCTTGAGATTGACCAGCTCTGGCCATGCGCCGATAATATTGTAGCCGTCAACAAGCAGGATATCCATATCTATTCCCCTAGTGGCTGCCGTTTGCGATAAACCTCATACATCAAAAGCGCCGCAGCCACTGATGCATTCAAGGAAGTCACATGTCCAGCCATCGGCAGGCTTAATAGGAAATCACATTTATCACGAATCAATCTTCCCATTCCTTTTCCTTCACTGCCAATTACCAGGCCTAGAGGCATTGTGCCATCCATTTGGCGGTAATCCTGTTTCGCCGATGCATCGGTTCCGACTATCCAAATACCGCGTTCCTTCAGTTCATCGATTGTTTGTGCCATATTCGTGACCCTCGCAACCGGGATATATTCGATTGCACCGGTAGAGAGTTTTGCAACAGTAGACGTCAGTCCTACTGCTCTCCGCTTCGGAATGATTATTCCGTGGGCTCCTGAGGCGTCGGCTGTCCTCATGATCGACCCAAGATTATGTGGATCCTCGATTTCATCAAGAAGCAAAAAGAAAGGAGCCTCCTGTTTCTTTTCCGCTGCCGCGAACAAATCATCTAGCTCTGAATATTCATACGCTGCTACCTGGGCAATAACGCCCTGGTGATTGCCTGTGGCAAGCTGGTCGATCTTCTTTTTTGGAACGAATTGAACCATAACATTGGCTTCCCTCGCCATGCCAATAACCTGCTGCATTTGGCCGCCTTGGGAGCCCTCTGCAATCAGGATCTTGTTCATATCACGATCCGATTTCAGCGCTTCAATCACTGGATTTTTGCCAATAATGTAATCCTGATTTTCATTTTGCTCCTGTTGTTGTTCTGGCTTTTGCTGCTTGGTGTCACGCTCCGCATTGGATTTCTGGACACGCCTTGTATGATCATCCTGGATTTTGGCTTGTTTCTTTCGTTTGTCCTCCGGTTTCTCAGCCGTCTTCCGCGCGGGTTTCCGGCTTTTATCGTCATCCTTATTCCGTCTGGTGTTCTGATCCTGGTTTTGCTTTTGTCTCTGGCTCATCTGGAACCCTCCTTCCTGACTATTCTGCAGCGATTGCAAATACTTTGGCAATCAGTTCTTCTATCCGTCTTTCATTCCCCGCCAGATGCAAAGAACCAATCAATGCCTCAAAAGCTGTACTATATCGGTATGTTTGCACATCTGTATTTTTCGGAACAGAGCCAGATTTTGCATTGCGGCCCCGTCTTACAATGGCCATTTCTTCTTCTGACAGCTCATCCATATCCATCAGTTTATGCAGGTATTTCGCCTGTGCTTTAGCTGATACAAAGGCGGTAGCTTCCTTGTGCAGCTGATTTGGCCGAACCTTTCCGCTATGCAGCAGGTGATGCCGGACATACAGTTCGTACACCGCATCCCCCATGTAAGCAAGCGCCAGGCTATTTAATTGTTTTTCGTCAACAGTTTTTTCGTAATGCAGCATCCTTTTAGCCTCTTTTCCATCTGATGCCCTGAGGAGTGTCCTCGATGACGATGTTCATTTCCTTCAGCTGGTCACGGATTTCATCTGCAAGCTTGAAGTTCCGTTCCTTCCTTGCCTGCGCCCTTTTTCCGATCAGCTCCTCGACCTCTTCATCCAATAGCTCTTCATCCGTCAGCGACAGGCCTAGAACTCCAAACAAAATTTCAAATTCATTCAGGAATGATCTGATCACTTCTGCAGACGTATTTTTCTCCATCAAGTACAGATTGGAGAGCTTGGATAAGTCAAACAGAACAGATACTCCATTCGCTGTATTGAAATCATCATCCATTTCCTTGATGAACTGGCTGTGGATCGCAGCGATTTTAGCTAGCCATTCCTGGTTGTTTGCGGTCAATTCAGCGCTCGCAGCAATCCGATGCTTTAGATTTTTATAAGAAGTCTTCAGGCGTTCGAAGGCTGCCTTCGTATTTTCAAGCAGTTCATCGCTGTAGTTGATTGGATTACGGTAATGGACTGACAGCATAAAGAACCTTAACACCTGTGGATCATGCCGTTTGATAATCTCATGGACGGTGACAAAATTGCCAAGTGACTTAGACATCTTTTCATTATCAATATTAATATAACCATTATGCATCCAGTAACGGGCAAATGTCTGCCCTGTCAATGCCTCTGACTGGGCGATTTCATTTTCATGGTGCGGGAATGCAAGGTCCTGGCCTCCTGCATGGATATCGATCGTATCTCCCAGGTATTCACGGGCCATTGCTGAGCACTCGATATGCCAGCCTGGACGACCCTTGCCCCATGGACTATCCCAAGAAATCTCGCCTTCTTTAGCTGCTTTCCATAGAACGAAATCAAGAGCATCTTGCTTTTTTTCTCCAACCTGAATTCTCGCTCCGACCTTTAGTTCTTCGATGGACTGGTGAGAAAGCTTCCCGTATTCATTGAATTCCCTCGTGCGGTAGTAGACATCCCCGCCGGATTCATAAGCATAGCCTTTTTCGATTAGCGCACCGATAAATTCTATGATCAAATCCATTGTTTCGGTTACCCTTGGGTGAGCATCGGCTTTTTTGCAGCCAAGTGCGTGGACATCCTCGAAATAAGCGTTAATGAAGCGCTGAGCGATAGTTGGTACATCTTCTCCCAGCTCATTGGCAGCTTTGATGAGCTTATCATCTACATCTGTGAAATTAGAAATATATTTTACATTGTAACCGCGAAATTCAAGGTAGCGGCGCACCATGTCGAAAACAATAGCAGGACGGGCATTTCCAATATGAATATAATTATAGACAGTAGGTCCGCAGACATACATCTTCACTTTTCCCTCTTCTAGCGGGACAAACTCCTCTTTATTTCGGGTAAGTGTGTTATAAATTTTAATTCCCATTTTCCAGGCCCCTTCCTTGACTTACTACTTCCAACTCTTCTTGTAATTTCAGTAGTTCCAATTCTTTTTTTAGTTTAGCCAGTTCCTTTTCGATTTCTTGACAGCGGTCTGAAACAGGGTCTGGCAAATCGCGATGATTGAAGTCCTTTTTGACTCTGACGCCATTCTGGATAACGATTTTTCCTGGAATGCCGACTACGGTGGAGTTTGGCGGCACATCTTTCAGGACAACGGATCCTGCCCCGACTTTAGAATTCTCCCCAATCGTGATCGAACCTAAAACCTTCGCGCCAGTCGCAATCAGCGCATTGTCCATCACCGTTGGGTGGCGCTTTCCTTTTTCCTTGCCTGTACCACCGAGGGTAACCCCCTGAAATACCGTTACATTATCCCCGATCTCGCAAGTTTCGCCTATGACGACGCCCATCCCATGATCGATGAAAAATCTTCTGCCAATCTTTGCTCCTGGATGGATTTCAATCCCCGTAAAAAAACGGCTTATCTGAGAGATCGTCCTTGCGATAAAATAAAACTTGCGCTTATAAAAAGCATGCGCCAAACGATGAGACCAGATTGCATGCAATCCCGCATAAGTCAAAACCACTTCGAGCGTATTTCGCGCAGAAGGATCTTGTTCAAACACAACTTCTATATCTTCTTTTATCATTTTAAACATGAAGTAAATCCTCCTTTTGTGAAAAATTGGTTTGAAATTTTGCTCAGTAGTGAGCACCTTATAGAGCCGAGATTTGGCTTTAGCAGGATTTTTTTGGAATGTATGTGACCCATCTCTTGCTCCACCAGCTTTTTCGGGCACATATTCCCTGTTTTTGTGACCCATCTCTTGCTCCTCCGGCTCTTTCGGGCACATAATCCTGGTTTTTGTGACCGATCTCTTGCTTCACCAGCTTTTTCGGGCACATATTCCTTATTTTTGTGACCCATCTCTTGCTCCTCCGGCTTTTTCGGGCACATAATCTTTGTTTTTGTGACCGAACTCTTGCTTCACCAGCTTTTTCGGGCACATATTCCCTGTTTTTGTGACCCAACTCTTGCTCCTCCGGCTTTTTCGGGAACATATTCCTTATTTTTGTGACCCATCTCTTGCTCCTCCGGCTCTTTCGGGCACATAATCCTGGTTTTTGTGACCGATCTCTTGCTTCACCAGCTTTTTCGGGCACA
>NZ_JAUSUN010000031.1:0-38661 GCF_030814065.1 Mesobacillus stamsii | reverse complement strand
GGAGCCACCTTTGATTAGGTAATTACTTTTTTGGCTCTAAAAGAGGAAAAATATTAAACTGAAAATTGTGACATTATTTATGCAACAATAGTGATATTCTATATAACTTTAAAATAGTCCTCCCTCTTACTGAAATAAACTGCATCTTAGTCAAAGAATAAATTTCTTATATGGAAAAAAACCCTTAAGTATCATCACTTAGGGGCAATGGTTAATTTAATTACTTCTTCTTCATTTCCAAAGGCATCCGCTTGAATTCCTCTGAAATAGTAAATCTTATCTATTAGAAGTTTTAACAAACGGTTAGCTTCTTCCTTATTCGTACATGGTTCAACCTTTGTATAGTTTAGTTGTCCTTTACCCTTAGGTAAATTTAATTCCTCTTTAATCATCCCAATAAGCCTTAGCTTCTCCTGATAGCCTTGTGATAACTTGACGGTATCCAGTGTTGATAGTTCATCATTTAACTCTGCTATCTTACTGGAAAGGGCAATAAGTTCATTCTCTGATTCTGTTTTAATCTCTTCAAACTCTGCCTTGGATAGTTCACCGTCTAGTCTCATTTCCCTCGCATTCTTAAGCCTTCTGTTTAGTTTCTCTTGCTTCTTTGTTTGTTCGGTAAGCTGTCCTTCAATGTTTCCCCTTTTGTCCTCTAACGGTGTATCCAGTGCCTTCTGCCATTCTTCTCTAAAGTGAAGTTCAACCCAATAGAATTGTGCGTAAAACTCTGCCAGTAATGTTTCTTCTTTTACTCCTGGCATACCGCATTCACATTTCTTAGTTACCATTGCATCTTCATATACTTCTCTTCTTTTTAACTGGAAACTAATCTTTCTACCGCAATTATCACAGTAAACTAAATCCTTTAGAATGGTTCTCACCTTACCTTTTGTTCTTACTCTTTGTTCCCTATCTCCTGCAAATCTTTCCCTCATAGCATAATCAGCCTTTTTAAAAGTATCCTTATCCACGATAGCAGGAAAGGCATCCTCTACCCTAATATCTTTGTAAATCATAGTTCCAGTATAGGCTTCATTGCGTAATATATTTTGAACTGATTTATAAGGCTTACCAGTTATATCAGATATTGATTTCCCACCGTACCCATTTATCGCAAGGTTAAATATTTTCCTAACGGTTTCCGCTTTTTCATTCGGTACAAAGGTTCGTTTCTTATCCTTGTTAAGAATGGAATCATATCCGAATGGCGGTCTGCTTGCTACAATTTCACCTCTGAGGGCTTTATCCCTTTTACCTTGAAGCATCCTCTTTCTAATTTGCTTATACTCGCCATGTGCCAAGGTTGATTCAATCGCGTAAAGAGTAAAGTCTTGTTCGGTGTAAATTCTTTCAGGAGTGATAACTGGAATACCTGCTTTTTCTAATCGTTTGAATATGTGGATACTGTATTCTAAATCACGACTTAAACGGTCAATAGCTGTAACAACAACCGCATCATATTTCTCTAAATCATCCAATAAACTATTAAGGGCTTCCCTTGCTTCCATCCTAGCCTGCCCTGATATGATTTCCTCAAAAATGGTGTAAGTGTATCCTCTTTCCTCACATAGCCTTACAAGACGTTCTCTGTGACTTTGTAGGGTGTCCACGTTCTCCCCTTTATCCCTTGAAATACGAAGGTAAACTGCTACGTTCTTTAAGATGTTGTTGTTTGTTACCACTTCGGTGTCAACTCCTTGATGTTAGTATTATTCCCTAAAATCAATGATACCAACACTTTCAAGTGGTGTCTATAAGTGCTTTTAATGGTTTTTCTGGCCATCTCCCGCAGTGGCCTTGATGGGTGCTGTACTTTTACCAGTTGCAATACGAGTCGGCCTTCCAGCCATCGGCGTGGCGGTCGCTATGAATCTCTTCGGACACGGAATAGCCCTATCTGGTGATTTTGTCATCCAGGCTGCTCCAAAACTGACAGCTGATGCTGCCGGTATTCCCGTCGATTCGGTCGTTCAGGCAAGTATCCCTCTGGTCATAGTCATGGGGATTGTTACAACGGTGAGCGCTTTCTATCTTTTAAAACATGATATGAAAAACGGCAAAATAAAAAGCAATGGTTCCCTTGAAGTTGAATTAACCAAAACAAGTGATCCGACTTTGCTGTCAGATGGAGCCAAGAGGTTCTTCGCTCTCCTGATTCCGCTATTGTTCGCAGCGGATGTTGCCGCAATGTCCATTCTTGACCTTCAGGGCGGCGATGCGACTGCGCTAATTGGCGGAACTTCCATTTTCATTCTGCTGCTGATATCACTTGCAGCACACAAAAACAAAGGCATTGAAAAAACAACCAGTTACCTTATCGAAGGCTTTCAGTTTGGATTCAAGGTTTTTGGAGCCGTTATCCCAATCGCCGCATTTTTCTACCTTGGCGACTCCGGCTTCAAAACCATCATCGGTGAGTTCCTCCCAAAGACATCGCTTGGCATTGTCAATGACCTGGGTGTGGCACTATCTTCTGTTGTACCTCTTAACGCAGAAGTTGGTGCAGTAACGCTTACAGCAGTGGGAGCAATAACCGGACTGGATGGCTCAGGATTTTCCGGCATCTCCCTCGCTGGATCGGTCGCTGCCATTTTCTCGACTGCGATCGGTGCTGGGGCAGCAACCTTGACAGCACTTGGGCAGATTGCCGCAATTTGGGTCGGCGGTGGCACCCTCGTTCCCTGGGCACTGATACCAGCAGCAGCCATTTGCGGTGTCGACCCATTCGAGCTGGCAAGACGCAACCTCCTGCCCGTCACGATAGGATTGATCGTAACTACGATCGTGGCAATGTTCCTAATCTAGTTCTCCTTATTAGAAGAAGCTCCTGTTTCAGAGAGCTTCTTTTCCCTTTTTATTCATAAATTATGTTATAATTATTTTAATTATCAAACTATTATACGTAAGGGAGATGAATTATTTGCAAGATCAGTTATTTACGAAAATAGAAACTCTTTTTCCGGAAATGGTTGAAATCCGCCGCTTTATGCACCAACATCCAGAACTGTCTTTTCAGGAAAAGGACACGGCGAGGTATATCGCGGAATTTTATGAAAAACTCGGGGTCGAAGTGCGTACCAACGTTGGCGGCAATGGGGTAGTCGCAAAAATATACGGAGCCAAACCGGGCAAAACAGTTGCTCTTAGGGCTGACTTTGATGGCCTTCCGATCCAGGATGAAAAGGATGTCCCGTACAAATCGCTCGTTCCAGGCGTCATGCATGCATGTGGACATGATGGCCATACAGCGACATTGCTTATCCTGGCAAAAGTATTGCATGAGGCGAAGGGCAATCTTCACGGAACTTATGTGATGATTCACCAGCATGCAGAAGAGTACGCACCAGGCGGAGCGATTTCGATGATCGAAGACGGCTGCCTTGAAGGTGTCGATGTCATTTTTGGCACCCACCTGTGGGCCACTGAACCGACGGGAACTGTCCAATACCGCATTGGACCGATCATGGCTGCAGCCGATCGCTTTGAGATTGCCATCCAGGGCAAAGGCGGCCACGGTGCACAGCCGCATAAAACAAAGGATGCCATTGTTGCTGGAGCACAGCTCATTTCAAGCCTTCAGCAAATCGTCAGCAGACGTGTCGATCCTGTCGACTCCGCCGTTGTATCTGTCGGCTCGTTTGTGGCAGAAAATGCATTCAATGTTATCGCCGATAAAGCTAAGCTGATTGGTACGGTAAGAACATTCAATGAAAGTACGCGTGATTTTATCGCAGCCGAAATTGAAAAAATTGTCGAGGGAACCTGCCTGGCAACCGATTGTACGTATCAATATTTGTATGAAAAGGGATATCCAGCCGTTGTGAACCATGCAGCAGAAACCGAATTTCTGATTGAATGTGCTTCAAAGGTAATGGACGTGACCAAAATTGAAGAAAGTCCCTTGCAAATGGGTGGGGAAGACTTTGCTTACTACCTCCAGCATGTGAAAGGGACATTCTTTTTCACAGGAGCAAAACCGAAAACTGCGGAATCCTATCCACATCATCATCCAAGATTCAATATTGATGAAAAAGCAATGATCATTGCTGCAAAAACACTTTGTTCAGCTGCATTGAACTATCAAACGAAGGAACAGCATACCCGCCAGGAAACATTAGCGTAGATGCTAAATCAGACTGCAGACAAACTCGTTTGCAGTCCTTTTTTCTGTCAGATTTGTGGCGGTGCTTGCAAAATTCTCATTCGATAGGCATTCATGGCTGTTTCTCCAAGCTGATCAAGTAAATTATAATTCGCATAAGCACCTATTACGGCCCCAATCCCCGGCATTAGCTGCAGCATTTTCGCCAAATCAATATAATCTCTGTATTCCTGTTGAAATTGCTGCCAATCGAGTTCCACCAACTCCTCTTTCCGACTTTCCCAATTTTCAAGCAAATCCAATGTTTGCTTTCTTTTGCTATCGCTTGAAAATGCCAGCTGAAATACATAAAGGATGAATAGCCTCTCTTCATATTTGGCAGGATCAAACCCATATATCGAGGCAGCTTCAAATAGAAATTTCATTTTGATCGATAGCAGCAGCGGAAAGTCCGCGATGCCAAGCAAGATTCCGCCAGCTCCTGTACCTGCTCCTTCGACAGCCGCCGTTCGTTTATATCCTGAAAGTTTCTTGTTCAACATGTCATCCTTGCTGGCGAGTGACAATCCGATTCCCTGCTGTTTTCTCGTTGTTAAATTCGAGCCTGCAAGCGTGGCTTTCACCATATTTTTAATACTTACCGTTAGGATTTGATGGACTTTTTCCGGGACCAGCTGGTTCACTTTTGTCTGCGCTTTTTTTGAGGCGCGCGCCACTATTCCCGATCGTTTATTCAGCTTCCGCTTCCAGGCAAGTACCTCTTCATACACCTTCCGTTCATACTCATTCAAAGTCTTTTCCCTCCTGTTCATACTTACGCAAACTTCCCCAGTGCAAACATTGACTTTAAAAAGTCTATTTCATAATCATGTAAGCTTTTTAAGGCTGTAGAAATAGACAAAGAAGAAGGAAAAAGCGGTACCGGCCGCCAAAATGATGGCTCCAAATAAGAGCTCTCCTTTCATCAAAACAATTGCTGCAAATACGAATGCTTGAAACAGCAATATTCCCACTAACAGGCTAGTAAAGGATTTCCTCCTCGTCTTTTCCGTTAAAGGATAGAGCCTGACCCAAAGTTTATTTTGATGATGATTCCACAACGGCAAAAGTTGAAACCCTGTCAAATACATGAAGAGCAAAGCGAACAAAATTTGACCTGGTCCGTATGTAACGAAATAAAGCGCAGCCCCGCCGATTGCGGTAAGACGCACGAGCAAGCCGAAATAATCTCCGGACCTAGCGAAAGTTCGCATATAAAGGTGGCTGAATGAAAGATCCTGTCGGTAAGGGATTCGATTGATCAGCCAGTCCAGCCATTTTCGCCGTCTGGACCGGTCCCGAAGCTTTGGAACATCCGTGAACATATTTGCAACACGGTAAAAGGCATTCATCCGCCGTTCTTCTTCCTCAATCAATTGCTCCCACTTCAGCCCCTTCAGCGTAGTCTGTTTTTTATAGTACAGATAAAAGAAAATTAAAATCAGCGCTGGTACAGCTGCAAAAAGAAACGGAGCAGCTGAGAAAAGGAAATAGAGCAGCACGATGTTGATGAAGAACCGGATGATGCTATCTGTCCATTTCACACTTGATTCAATAAAGTATTGAACATGCCAGCGAATCAAAAGATTGATCAGCTTTATTAGTATCACGGCAAACAGCAGACTGAAAAACGACTGGAAATCTGCACCATCGACTTTTACATGAAGCGGCATTAACACCGCAAGCACCATCAGCAAAAGATAAGACTGTAGGCTCAGGCTGAAAAGGAACGATTTTCTGAAATAATCAGCCAGCTTTGTTTCGAGCGGCAAAAGAAAAATTTTATCTGCTTCGGTTAGGAATGTTTGGATAGGACTATAAGTAAGGACAACTGAGAGAATACCTGCAATGATCCACGCTGCTGGAAAATCAGGCTGCAGTGTTTTTATCCAATCTTGATAGTAAAACGCCGCTGTACCCAATAAAAACAGGACAACAATCATTAAATGGCCATTAAAGATATATCGGAGATAGCTACCAGTTTCCTTCGCAAAAGACCTGAAACGCTCCTTCCATAAGACTTCCGGATTAAACATAGTCTTCTTCCTTTGTCAGCTGGATATACAGGTCATCAAGGGTTGCTCCGGCCATATTAAACTGCTCACGCAATTCTACCAGCGTCCCTTGTGCCCGTACCTCCCCATTATGGAGGATTACAAAACGATCGCAATACCGTTCTGCAGTAGCCAGGATATGGGTCGACATCAAAATTCCGGCGCCGTTCTGCTTCATCTTGTCCATCAAATCCAGCAAAGACTGAATCCCGAGTGGATCGAGTCCAACGAATGGCTCATCGACGATATATAGGGCAGGCTGTACTAGGAATGCACACATGATCATCACCTTTTGTTTCATTCCTTTAGAAAAATGGGCTGGGAACCATTTCAGCCTTTTGTTCATCCTGAATTCTTTTAACAAAACATCCATTCGCTGCTCGTACTCTTGTTCCTTTAGGCCATAGGCCATCGCTGTCAGGCGCAGATGCTCCTCCAAAGTTAATTCATCATAGAGGATTGGCGTTTCGGGTACGAAGGTGAATTGTTTTCTGTACTCTTCCTTCCCTTCCATGAATGTCTTTCCATTGATTTTGATTTCACCGTGGTGAGGTTCCATCAATCCGATCACATGCTTGATCGTTGTACTTTTCCCAGCTCCATTCAGGCCAATCAATCCAACGATTTCTTGATTCTTGACAGTGAAGCTAACCTTTTTCAGCACAGGATTCCTTGTGTATCCGCCGGTAACCTGGTTAATTTCCAATAAAGACATGTGCAACGTCCTTCCCGTTCATAGTCGTGTACCGTTATTTTAACAAATGCATCTCATTTTAGAAAAGTTTCTGCTACTTCTTTGTATAGTACCTGCCTTTCGGGGAATGATAATTTTTGAAGGGGAAACAGCAGTAATTCGAAATGAGGTGTCTGTTAAAGACATATTATTCGATTTATCAGCACGCTGATTTACACGTTCAGGATAAGGGATGGATGCATTGCGCTCGCAATGTGAACCCAGCCGTTCAGAAACATCACTCCACATTTTGAGATGAGGTGTGTGTCGCAGATCACTTCCCGCTTTAAACGTTGCGAAACCGACTAAAGCAGACTGGGGATGGTCCGATTGAACCAGGAACTGAATAACCCTAATTATAATTCAAATGAATTGTAAATGAGGTGTTTATCAAAGGTATACCTGCTTACGAACGTCGATGAACAGTTTATCGTTTTCCCTTCAAGGACAGGATTCTATGCGAATCCTGTCCTTTCTTTATAAGAAAATTATGATAAAATATAATGAAACAAGATGAATCGAAAGGGTGGGATAGATGGGTGATTGTATTTTTTGCAAAATAATCAATGGCGACATTCCCTCAGCAAAAGTATATGAGGATGACAATGTATTGGCCTTCCTCGATATTAGTCAGGTAACGAAGGGACATACCCTTGTCGTTCCTAAAGTACATAAAGAAAATGTGTATGCGTTAACGGAAGAAATTGCTGCCAATGTCTACAAAGCTGTGCCAAAAGTAGCGAATGCTATCAAGGCTGCCTATGACCCAATTGGGCTTAATGTGCTCCAAAACAACGGAGAAGCAGCCGGCCAGTCCGTTTTCCACTTTCATATGCATCTAATCCCTCGCTATGGCAACGGAGACGGTTTCGGGGCTGTATGGAAAACTCACCAAGATCAGTACACTGCAGATGACTACCAAAAAATCGCTGCCGAGATCAATAGTAAAATCTAGACTTCCGTACTTACGGGAGTTTTTTTATGGATATTTCGAGAAGTGCTGCTAACTCTGATAAACTAGCTGAATTTTTTTGAATCCAACCGAAAAAAACGGAAGAATATTTATTTTCTAAAAAAAACAATAGAACAATCTATCTATTTTTGTTAGCATGATAATAACTTTAACGCATTAATGAAAAACTGTAGAGAATTTTTTCGGAGGGATGATCTTGAAACGTGCACTGAATTTTAATGCTGGACCTGCCGCCTTGCCTGAGGCGGTGCTGGCGAAGGCCAAAAAAGAAATGATGAATTACCAGGACCTCGGAATGGGAGTCATGGAACTCAGCCACCGCAGCAAGCAATTTGAAGCGATTAATGACCGGACACAATCATTGCTTCGCTTACTTCTCAACATCCCGGATGATTACGAAGTGCTCTTCCTCCAGGGTGGCGCAAGCCTTCAATTTACCATGGTACCAATGAATCTTCTTGAAGAAGGGTCGACCGCCAGCTATGTCCTAACTGGCGCTTGGTCAGAAAAAGCACTGAAGGAAGCGCAAAAAATCGGGAGCGCGACGGCAATCGCATCATCAAAGTCGACTAACTATAAATCAATTCCCAGCCTCTCAGAAATTAATGGAAAGCCCGACTCATCCTACCTCCACATCACGACAAATAACACGATATATGGGACTCAATGGCATCAGTTTCCTGAAAAAATCAATGTTCCGCTTGTTGCCGATATGTCAAGTGATATTTTAAGCCGGCCCATTCATGTATCCTCTTACGGACTGATCTACGCTGGAGCGCAAAAAAACCTGGGCCCATCTGGCGTGACAGTAGTGATCATCAATAAGCAGCTGCTGAAACGTTCAAGACCGGATTTACCAGCAATGCTTAATTATCAAGTACAGGCTGACTCAAATTCCCTTTACAATACGCCGCCGACCTTGTCTGTTTATTTCTTGATGTTAGTCCTTGAATGGGCCGAATCCATTGGTGGGGTACAACAGCTTGAACGAATGAACCAACAGAAAGCTGCAATGCTTTATGATGCGATCGACCGCAGCAATGGTTTCTATAAGGGTCATGCTGAAAAAGACAGCCGCTCCTTGATGAATATCAACTTCACGCTCGCTGACGACGACTTATCCGCCTCCTTTCTTCATGAGGCTGAAGAATTAGGCTTTATTGGACTTGCGGGTCATCGATCTGTTGGCGGCTGCAGGGCATCTATCTACAATGCCGTTCCGCTCGAGCATGTTGAACAACTGGCGAAGTTTATGAATGATTTCAGGTTAAGAAATTAACAGAATAGTAACCCTTTACGAAAACAAATTATATGATATAATAATAGCAAGCTTTTCGCTGCAGGCATCTAGCGCACTGCAGGAGAAGCAACAGTTAGTAACCATAGCAGAGGAGAGATGAGAATTGAATACGAAGAATCTTGTAGCCTTGTCACTATTAGTCGGGATGGGTGCAGTGCTTCACACTGTTGTCCCAGGATTTATCCTTGGAATGAAGCCAGATATGATGCTGACCATGATGTTCCTTGGGGTCCTTATGTTTCCTGACAAGAAAAGTGTATTGTTGGTTGGAGTTGTGACTGGTTTAATTTCAGGATTGACTACGACGTTCCCTGGCGGACTTATTCCAAATATGATCGACAAGCCTGTAACGGCATTTGTCTTTTTGGCACTCCTGCTCACCTTAAATAAATTTAAACCATCCGTTTACATCGCAGCTGGCCTTACAGCAATCGGAACGGTTGTATCCGGAATTGTATTCCTCGGATCAGCTTACTTATTAGTTGGCCTTCCAGGACCGTTCATCGCCCTTTTTGCGGGAGTTGTTCTGCCAGCGGCTGCCTTTAACACCGTATTCATGGCCATTCTTTATCCAGTAGCAACCAATATTTTCAAACGAGCCAAACTTGCAGAAGTCAATTAACTAAGAAAAGCTCAGAGCGCCATGCTCAGCCCCAGCTGGACAATTTTAAAAGAAATTCGATACTAGAAAAAAAGCCCCTCTTCTCGGACAGGGGCTTTTTTCCTTACCGGAATGAGTAAAAAATAATCCCGAGCAGTAGGAAAATAGCTCCCCCGCCCGCGAACGTGCCAGCCCTTTTTCGCAAAAGCATCTTTGGAGGATACATGCCTGGCTTCTTAAAGACAAGGAGATTATGGACTGCCCCCAAAAAGAAAGCAATACTGATGACAAATATGATAGTAGTAAAAATTCCTATTCCCCCCTCTCCTCCGTATAGGAGCTTATTTCATCATTATGCCTGCTAATATAAGCCTATGAAACAAAAACGTTTATTTGTCCGAGAATAGGAAATTAAATAAAGAAGGAATAGAGGAATTTACATCCTTTTGCAGAACATATACAGAAAAAATGACGAGGTGGTCAAGCTATGAAAGCAAAATCGGTATTAATGGGTATGGTTATCGGAGGAGTAGCAGCGGGGATCGCAACGCTGCTCACTGCGCCAAAATCTGGTTACGAGACCAGAAGGACGCTTAAGGCAAATAAGGATGAGTATATAGGGTCGCTTAAAGATATTAAGGATTCTGTTATGGAATTAAAAAATACTGTTGCAACTGCTTCCAAAGAAGGGAAAGCATCGATCCAAACTTTTGTTACGGATGTAAAGACCGCTCTATGGGAATGGAAACTGGAAACAGAGGAAAATAAAATGGCACTTCAGGAAGATATCAAAGAGCTTGAAGAATCCATTTCAGAACTAGAATCCGAATTAGCTGCCAAAACAGAAGAAAAATAAAGAAGAAATCCTTCCCGCCAACTATTTTTTTCGGGTGAGAAGGATTTTCCTATTTTATAAAGAAACAATACATGACATAATCCCTTTTAACCGAGCCATCTTTACATAATTTCACCAAACTTTAGCTGGAAAATAGCGAATTCGAAAAATTTAGTAAATTTATATCTTTATTAATTTTTGTTTTATTGGCATAATGATAATAGAACAATAAAGTAGGTGAATTTTAGAATGGGAGATAAAAATTATACTATGAAAGAAGCGATGATGTTTAGCCAGAGAGTTGCCCAGTTAAGCAAAGCCCTTTGGAAATCGGTCGAAAAAGATTGGCAGCAATGGATTAAGCCGTTCGACCTCAATATTAATGAGCATCATATTTTATGGATTGCTTTTCACTTGAATGGTGCTTCGATTTCTGATGTAGCTAAATTTGGCGTGATGCATGTTTCCACCGCCTTCAATTTTTCAAAGAAACTTGAAGAAAGAGGCTATTTAACGTTTTCCAAGAAGGAAAGCGACAAAAGGAATACGTATATCCAGTTGACCGAAGAAGGCGAAGGCGTATTGCTCGCTTTGATGGAAAGCTACGAACCTGATAATAATGCTGTTTTTTCAGGGGCGATGCCATTAAAGGAACTCTATGGGAAGTTTCCTGATATTATTGAAATTATGGCGATTGTCAGGAATATTTATGGAGATGATTTTATGGAAATATTCGAGAAATCATTTTCGAATATCGACAAAAAGTTTACTGACGAAGACGGAACGCTCAAAAAGATCGATCCTGCCAAGAAAGAATACGCTTAAAAGACACAGAGTGACTCCAAACTAGAGAGAATTCCTTCAAAAATTCACAACTTTGCTTGCTTCCTGCTTAACAACGATGTTTCAATTTATAAAGCGGTTGCTTATTACTGCTTCCGCTTTTTATTCTTCCCTTAGAATGCTCATTGTCTCACAAAGAGAAAAAAGCTCCCTAGGTAAAAAACTATCTTTTTCTTTGATTATTTGGTATTGTATTTAAGATAAAAAGACCCATGAGGAGGGATTCTTCGATGATCTCCATTTTATTCGTATTTGTCCTATTTGCTGCCTTCATTCTTTTCTATATAAATAAGTTAACAGACTCCCTTTGTATCCAGAAGGAAATCCCAGAAGACAAACATGCAAATATTTTCAGGACGATCAATACCCTAGTTACCATTTTGCTGATTTCATCTTTCCTTGAAATTCTTTATACGTGAGTACATAGGAATTGCGCTCGCGGCTTGGTCTACAGGCGCTCTGATGGCTAGAAGGAAAGTTGTTCAATGACTTTATCGGCAGAACAAAAATGAAGCGATGAGGTTCTCCTCACCGCTTTTTATTTTTGGTCTTCCTAAACTGCTTTTTTTAATCAAAACTTGGAAAAATCATCGTACCAGCGAATTCTACAGCCAAGATGCACCGATGATGATTAACAAAATAAATAATACAACGAGCAATGCAAAACCGCCGCCGTATCCATAGCCTCCTTCAGACATTGAGGTTCCTCCTTTCTGCTCTAAGAACTTGCCTTACGATCATTCGTAGACATATGGGGGCGAGTTGACCCCCATATCCTACTCAGAAATTAAAGCCAAGCTGCACCCACGATGATTAACAGAATGAATAACACGACAATTAACGCAAAGCCGCCGCCGTATCCTGCACCCATATTAACACCTCCTTCCAAAGTGGTTATGATATCTTATTCAAGCAAGTTCATTTCCGCATAGGCAGTTATCCTGCTTTTCATGCATTTTGTTAGTTATAGGTAAGCTGCACCCACAACAATTAGCAAAATGAACAAGACAACTATCAAAGCAAATCCCGAATTGTAGTGGCCCATAACAAATACCTCCTTTTTTTTCTTCTCTACATCGTATGCACCCACACGCAAACGGTATAGATACTCGCCCATTTTGCTGAATAGGAAATAAGATCCAGCATTAATTTTTTGTAGAAAAGTTTATTTATGGTATAGTAGACCTTGTGGATAAATATGGCCACTAGAATTTTCTGTTTAGGAGTTGTTCACCATGAAAAAAATGATTATTTCCCTCACGGTTGCGGCCGGAGTCATCGGATTAGGTGCATGCAGTAATACTACTAGTGATTCTTCAGAAGTAATCGTTGAGTCGAAAGCAGGCAATATTACAAAAGAAGAACTTTATCAATCAATGAAAGAAAAATATGGGGAGCAGGCACTTCAAGAACTGCTTTACCAGAAGGTACTTTCAGAGAAATATAAAGTAACCGACAATGAAGTCGATCAAAAAGTGGCCGAGCTTAAAAAAGAGGTAGGCGATAACTTTGAGCTTGTTCTTCAGCAAAACCAGCTTAAAGATGAGGAAGAGTTAAAAGCAGTCCTTAAAGACCAGCTTCTTTTGGAAAAAGCCGCCCTTAAAGATGTAACGGTAAGCGAGGATGAAGTAAAGAAAAGCTATGAGGAGTACAAGCCTGAGATCAAAGCAAGTCACATCCTCGTAGAAGATGAAGCAACTGCGAAGGAAGTCAAGAAAAAGCTCGATGAAGGCGCGAAATTTGAAGACTTGGCAAAGGAATACTCAAAAGATCCTGGCTCAGCTGCGAATGGCGGAGACCTTGGATTCTTTGGTCCTGGTAAAATGGTTCCTGAATTCGAAGCGGCCGCCTATGCCCTTGATGTGAATGAAATTAGCGGACCTGTCAAGTCACAGCATGGGTTCCACATCATCAAGGTTACAGAGAAAAAAGAAAAAGAATCCTATGATAAAATGAAAGACAAATTAGAGTATGACTTAAAGCTTGCCCAGCTTGACTCTAATAAAGTCCAGGAAGTACTAAAACGTGAGCTTGATGGGGCGAACGTTAAAATCAATGATAAAGATTTGACAGGAGCTGCAGAATTCCCAGAAGCAGCTGCACCAACACAGCCTTAAATGGACAAGCTGAACCCACAAAAAAGCACTGGCTCCGCGATTCTGGAGCCAGTGCTTTTTATGCTTCTGCCGAATTTTCACGTTGTTCCTTTTCCTGTTCAAGCCGCTTCATATAAAGCTCGCCCTCTCGTTCAATGCTTTCCATTTCTTCTTCTCTTTCCGCTTTTCCTGTTTTCACTGCCATAAATGCGCTGAATACGATTCCTGCTGTGACTGCTATTACCCAGATAGGAATTGACATTTTTCATACCCTCCATGTAAAGGTTGTCCCAATGGAACTCTTACAGTAAAGATATGTCGTATTTATCTAAATATGCCTTCTTTTTTTTGTTGATCTGAATCGTACGAATCTCTCACTCGGGGGTTTAGGTCATTCAATGATGAAATATAGGCTTATAGAATGTTCGGTTATCGAGTGCGAATACTCTTTCGGAGAACTCGCCTGGCTTCACTCTGGATAGAGCTCGGTCTAGCATGTTCATTTTTGCATCGAGATTGTCGATGTGATGCAGAATTTCTGCTTCCTTGATCATCGGCGGTTTTGGACTGCCCCATTCTGCCTTGCCATGGTGGCTAAGGACTAGATGTTGCAGGATCATTACTTCTTCCCCTGAGATCCCCAATTCATCCGCTGCCTTGCCAATCTCATTAACCATAATTGATATATGTCCGAGCAGATTTCCTTCTACCGTGTATGTGGTGGAAATAGGACCGGAAAGCTCTTTGACTTTTCCAAGATCATGCAGGATAACCCCGGCGTACAAAAGATCTTTATCCAGGCTTGGATAGAGTGTTGCGATGGACTTGGCAAGGTCAAGCATCGAGGTGACATGATAGGCAAGACCTGAGACGAATTCATGATGATTCTTTGTCGCTGCAGGATATTCCATGAATGCATTCATGTTCTTTTTCAATAGATGTCTGGTAATTCTCTGGATATTAGGATTTTTCATTTCAAAAATATATTGTGTAAGCTTACTGCTCATTTCATCTTGGCTGACAGGAGCAGTCTCAAGGAAATCAGCTAGTTTTACAGAATCAGCTGCGGATGCTGCACGAATTTGCTTGATTTTCAGCTGGGTGCGCCCTCGGTAGTTCTGTATATCTCCCTGCACCTTGACAATGCTTTCCGCACAATAAGTAGTTTCATCTTCTACGGAAACATCCCATAGCTTCGCTTCAATTTCCCCGCTCTGGTCCTGAAGGATAAGTGTCAAAAATGGTTTCCCATTGCTGGCAATCCCCTTTGTCGAGTGTTTGATCAGCAAAAATAATTCAACCTGTTCCCCTGTTTCGTGATTCAATATCCCTTTATTCATCGTTAACCGACCTCTCCTCTCTTGCAACAGTATAACACATAGAGTCTATTGTCTCTGATTGTTAAACCATGCTAATTTCAAACTTCTTTTAAACTTTTATCCTGCAGATGCACGATTTCCTTATCTGAAAAATAGTCCAGCAAATGGCGATGGCATGTAAAAATCAGAATCTGGTTTTGGCTGCTCATTTCCCTGAGCAGCTGAATGATGCGTGCGGTTCTGAGATGATCGAAATTGACAAAGCTGTCATCTATGATGATCGGAAATGGATATCGGTCATGATGGACAGCGGCCAGCGCCAGCCTGATCGACACATATACTTGTTCAGCGGTGGCCTGACTTAGCTCATTCGCTTCAAATAATACATGGTCCTCTCTTTCTATCAGAAAACCGCTGCCAGAAGGCTGAGGTATGATCTTCCCGTAGACGCCAGCTGTCAAAACCGACAGGAAATTCTCTGCCTTGGCAAGCATCCTCGGCATCCGGTCTTCTTTATACCGCCCGATTGTCTTCGAGAGCATGTCCTTTGCGACCGCATACTTCGCCCACTCTTTCGCATCCTCAGCAAATTCATGTTGCAGCTGTCGATATTGATGGAGCAATTCGCTATAGATGCCTCCCTCTTCGATTACCTTCATTTTATGCTTCACATCAGCAATGGAATCAAACTGTTGTGTCAAATCCCGCTTGTACGCTTCCAGCTTTGCGGCATTTTCCCCTAATTGTTCGTCGAGAGAAATGCCCGTCAGGATTTTCTCTCGATCCTCAACTTCGATGCCAGACGCATCAAGTTGATAATTGATATCCTGAAGCCTTGCAGACCACCCTTTCACCTGCTCCGTATTTTTTGCTTTCAGTCTGAATTGATCCTCATCGACAGCATCCGCATTGGTGATTAATTCTGCCTGTTCTTCCCTAAGCACAAGTTCTTCCTTTTGCAAAGAAGCAAGTTCTTCTCCGAGCTCGGCTAGTTTCGAAATCATGTCCCGATGTTTTGTCTGCTGCTCTAATGCTTCCCGCACAGCCCGTTTTAAAGCACCTGCAGCTTCAACCGGAGTAAGATTGCCATTTTGCAGAAACCGATGTGCAAGCATTTTAAGGCCATCTTCCATGTCCCTTATTGATGCGGTTACTGTTTTCAAACTCTCTTCCGTTCGTTTCTTTTCACGAAAGTATTGTTTCTGCTTTTCTAGTAAATGATAGGCATCCAATAATTTTATTGGGCCCTGTTTCTCAGACAAACCCAACTGATTCAATAATTCCGTTTTTTTCTGTTTCCAATTCGCCTGTTCTGCTTCCCATTCCTCAAATTGCTGAACAACCTTTTCAAATCGATGGTGCTGCTGCTCGATTTTGACGATCAGCTCCCGATGCTGCTGCCTCGATTCTTCGTCTTTTTCCAGCAGACTCTTAGTTGAAAAGAAATTGCCATCTGAGTGTCGGCTTAACGATTCTTTTAGATCCCTTTCCCGCTCGATTAGTTTCGACAGGATTTGTGCCTCTGCAGAAAGTTCTGATTCAGGATGATCTATTGATCTAAGCTGTCCGACTGTCAGAAAAATGATTCCGGCAATTCCGACAGCCGCCAATAGCCAGATGCCATTCATGATTCCCCAGATCAAAACTATGAGGGAAATACCCCCGAAAAGAAGTGTTTGCTGCCGGTTCTTGCTCTTTTCTTTCTTGCTTTTTACTTTCTCCGCTGCCTTATTGGACTTTACCGCCTCCATCTGATCGTTTACATAGCGCCATTCAGCTTGGATTCTTTCCCGATTCTCTAGTTGATCCAGTTCCATCATCAATTGCTTCCTTTTGTCTTCACCGAGCAATTGACTTTTCAGCCTTTGCGCATTTGCTTCCAGTTCCGCAAGTACCTTTTTTTCCTCATCAAACTCAGCCTCAAGCCGTTGCTGTTTATCCGCCAACCTTTGCTGCGTTTGCTGGATGTTTTCGACCCGTTCCTTTATAAAAATACTTGTGTTACTATACTGGATATTTTCTTCATTAAAATTTGTATGGAGTTGATCATTAAGTAGACTGATTTCTTCGGTTAGTTCCTCCAGTTTTGATTCAAGAAGCCTTTTTTCCTGCTTAAGTTGCTCATATAATGAGAGATTCTTTGTTCGGGCCTCAATCTCTGTTTCCATTTCAAGCAGCGCAAAATCCGGTATGTACTTCTCCAATTCATTCTCAAAATGATCCTGTTTCTCTTTTATAGCCAACCCTCTTGCCTGCGCAACTTTCAGCTGGTCGTCCAATTTTTCAAACCGCTTAAGCCCGTCCTCTGGAAAAAAATGATGACCTTGCTCCTTGATTTTTCGCTCTAATGCCGCAGCTTCGAGGACAAGCCTTTCATTCCGCTTGTACTCACGCAGCTGCCCTCCTGCTTGATCCAACTGTTGAATTTCCTTTTCGATCCGGTCAATCGTTCCCTCTATTTCCTCTTTCTCGCTCACCCAATTGGAATACTGATCATTTAGTTGCTCGGCTTTTTTCAGGGCAGCCTGAACTTCCTTCAGTTCCCTCATTTTCTCATTTAATATAGGCTTTCGCCCACTCGGCTTGAAACGCTGCTCCATTTCCTTTAGGAGAAATCCTTCTGTGTGGAAAAGTTTATCTGTGCCGATGGTTCCGGCAGAAAATAAATACCTGCCAAGATCCTCTCCCTTCAGTGCATGAATATTTTGCAACCCATGTACATTAAAAGAAAAGATCGACTGAAATATGCCTTTATCCATTCTTTTCAACAAATCTTTGAGCAGCTCTTCCCCGCCAATTGTCCCATCTTCAATGGAGACAGTCACATCACCAGATGCCTTGCCTTTCACCCTTTCAATGACTGCAACTCCTCTATCCGGAAAGAAGGCTTTGATTTTCCCGCCATACTTCGGGTTATTTTTCGGCTCATAGCGCACTTCTGCGCTCTGCTTTGCGGGAAAGCCAAACAGGATGCTATGGATAAAGGACATGATCGTCGACTTTCCAGCCTCATTTTCACCATAAAAAACGACAAATTGGTCCAAAGATTTGATCACGTAATCCTCGAATTTGCCGTATCCGTAAATATGCAGCTCAATAAGTTTCATTCTGCTTCCTCCCATCAATTTTTCAGCAGCTGTTGCAGCAGGAGCTGCTCTGCTTCCCTGACCAGCTGTTCCCTCTCGCTTTCAGTCAACCCACCGAGATGCCTTCGAGCCTGACTGTGCCGAAATAATGGCGACAGCGTTTCAGTCAACTCCTCATACAGCTCGATTGTCTTAAATAATTCTTCATAAAAATCACTTTGTTTGATTAAATTCCCACGGTCGACCACGACATCCTCCGAAAAATGAAGCCTGTGAACCCAGACAAAAGAATCTTCTCCCTTTTCCGTCTCCTGAAGAAGTTCAAGCAATTCCCCGCTGTTTATTTTATTTATGACATCTGACAGCTCAGGGTTTAAGCGTTCAATCCGAATGTCCATGAGAACACCTTTTCCATCCCTTCTGTTCCCTTCAATGGCTGCTAGGCATTTCTCATACAGATCATAAAAACTATCTATCTGCATGGCGTCCATTACAGTCTCTTCCCAAATCACATCGGCTGTTTCTAGAAAAGAAACCTCTGACCCTGACTCGGTCAAGTTAACGATATAAGCCCCTTTGTCTCCAAGCTCCTTCCTATTCCGTCCTTGAGGGTTTCCTGGATAGACAATATAAGGCTGTTCAGATAAAAACGACTTTTTATGAATATGACCAAGCGCCCAATAATCATAGCCTTTGTCGATCAGATCTGATACCCTGAAAGGCGCATATTTCCCGTGATCGCTCGCTCCTTCGAAATGGCCATGGAGCAGACCAATGTGAAAGTCAGCACCAGCTGTTTTCGTATATTTTTCTATCCATCGCTCCGATACATGCCGTTCAGGATAACTGAAACCATATAGATGGACAAGAGTGCCATCCTCTTTTCTATAAACAACTGTTTCTACCTGATCATTGAAAAAATGGACATTATCCGGAAAATTAATTGCTACCGATTGGGCTCCGAGGTGATCATGGTTCCCATGTATTGCATAGACCCTAATTCCTTTTTCATCAAGCCTGGCCATTTCATTGCGAAAAAAAGCCTGGGCACGAATGCTCCTGTCTTCAGCATCATACAGATCGCCGGCAATCACAACAAAATCCACCTCCTGTTTAATTGCCGCATCCGTAATCTTGCTCAATGCTTTAAAAGTGCTCTCCTGAAGCCGATGAAAAATGGCTTTAGGCAGATGCCGCAATCCGACCATCGGGCTATCCAGATGGAGGTCGGCTGTATGTAAAAACTTCACCTGTTTCATTTGGAATATTCCTTTCCCATCATTATTTAATTTCATTTTACCACTCCAAAAAGGCGAATGCACGTTCTTATCCTTTGAATTATGGCCTCTTTTTCAATCTTTGATACTTTCTTAGCCAAATATCCTCGGAAAGAGCACAACACTCTTTAAAATCCAATATATTCTAACCCTCTCAAATAAAAAACTGCAGCCCTTTGAGGAACTGCAGTTCAGTTTCAGCCAAGATATGTTGTTTTCATCACTTTCTCTGTCACTTTACCATTTTCCAGGGTAATTTCATATGCCTTGGCATCCGGTCTGGAACTCACTGCCCTGACCAGTTCTTCATCGATGAAATGCAAGGCGGCACCACCATCAGCAGCAAATCCGCCAGCAATCTTTCCAGAACCAACAAATTGTTCATACGCCGGACGCCATTCTGCCTCTCCATCGTAATGCGGGCAATTGCTTCCTTTTAAGAATCCGAGGCATTGCAAACGCTCCATTCCATCACCAAAAGAATCCGTTACTCCTTCTTCGAACCAGCAAATTGAACCGGCACTGACTCCAGCCAAGATAGTTCCGCGCTGCCAGGCCTTCCGCAAGATGCCATCCAATCCCCATTCCTTCCAAAGAGCAAGGAGATTCTTTGTACTGCCGCCTCCCACATAAATGATGTCCTTATCCATAACATATGCTTCCAGGTCTCTTGTTGGTGGCCTGAATAAGGATAGGTGCGATGGTGTACATTCATGGGATCGAAAAGCAGAATAGAACCTTTCAACATAATTGTCAGCATCTCCGCTTGCTGTAGGCACAAAGCAAACCTTGGGCTTCCGTTTTTCCGACTGCCCTAGAATATATAAATCCAAAAGCGGGTTATCCGGCTCCATCGAAAAACCCCCGCCCCCCATCGCAATGATTTGTCTCAACTAAAACACTCTCCTTTTGTGAGCTTATTTGTTCCCAACTGCACTTTTATAAAATCTTATCCATCTTACTAAGATTCCACTCCACATAACGATATTCCTGTATTAAAAAGCCGCAATCCAAATGTTTGCGTCTTTTTACTATTATCCTTTTTTCGATAACTGCAACGCTTTCTTGATATCTTTGAAGGAATTCGATTTGCCGTACATCAGGACTCCTCCCCGGTATACTCTCGCGCCAAATACGGCAAGGAAAGCGATTGTCGCAACCAGGATGCCGATAGAAAGGGCAACTTCCCAGAAAGGGATATTGAGCATGCCTACTCGAAGGAACATCAGCATCGGCGAGAAAAACGGAATGAACGATGTATATTTTACGAATGGTGCCTCCGGCTGATTCAAACCAAACATCGCCATCATGAATCCGGCGACCACAAGCAGTGTCATCGGCGTGATCATCTGCTGCACGTCTTCAATCCTGCTGACGAGTGAACCGAGGAACGCAGCCATTGTCGCATACAGGAAATAGCCTAATAGGAAGAAAATCACCGCGTATGCTATCGTGCTGCCTGCTATATTTCCAAAGCCAAAAAACTCAAAGAAGCCACCTTGCATCGTTTCAAGATTTTGTTTGATTGAAAAATACCCGACTAACAGAAGGGCGGCGAGCTGGGTCAAGCTTAACAGCCCAATCCCGAGGATCTTCGCAAACATTTGCTTGATCGGCGAAACACTGGATATCATAATTTCCATCACTCTCGATGACTTTTCCGTAGCGACTTCCATCGCAATCATGTTTGCGTACATAATGACTGCGAAATAAATGATGAAGAGAAGGACATACACAAGCCCTCTTGCCTGATTCAATTCTTCTTCTGTCTTGGCGTCTTTTTCAAGAGCCGATTTTTCAAACTCGACCGGTGCGTACAATTTTTCTAATTGTTCCGGTGCAATGTTGATCTGTGTGGAGGCCATTGCTGTTTTCATCTGCTGCAAAGCTGCCTGAAGGTCGGCAGGCACGGCAGAATCAGCAATGCTCATCGCTTTATAAGATGCGGCTGGAAGGTTATCGCCATTCCATTTTAATTCAAGAAGCCCTTTATATTTCCCCTCCGCGACGTCTTTTCTCGCTGCCGCTTCATTCCCGTCATATTTTTCCAGAATAAGTTCTTTATTAATGATCTTGATTTGTTCCTTCAAAGGCTCATATAGCTTTCCGGTTCCATCTATCACGGCGATTTTGTCTGCGCCGCCGCCTTTGTTGAAAAAGTCGATGATATTGGTCATATTGGTCAGTGCCAGCATGATTGCAACGGTCAGGATGGTCGTAACCAAAAAGGATTTGGTTTTCAGCTTGCTCATATATGTATGTAGAAGGATGATGAAAAAATTATTCATATGAAGCACCTACCTTCTCTATGAAAATATCATTCAAGCTTGGCTCTTCAAGAACAAATTTGCGGATAAACCCTTTCCCGACGATATCTTTTAAGATATCCTGAGCTGCTTGCTCGCTAGTGATTTGTAGGTGGATTCCCTCTGCAGTCACTTTCGCCCTGGTCACGCCAGGATACTCCATAAGGAAAGTTGTATCAAAATCCGCATGAATGACGAGGTTCTTTTTCCCAAAGGATCTTTTGATTTCCTTGAGCGACCCGTGGACAACTGGGCTGCCTTTATGCATAATGCAAATAAGCTCACACATTTCCTCTACATGCTCCATGCGATGACTCGCAAAAACAATGGTCGTTCCTGTATTTTTCAATTCAACTACTGCTTCCTTCAACTGTTCAACATTTACAGGGTCCAAGCCACTAAAAGGCTCATCAAGGATTAACAGCTTCGGTTTATGAATGACTGCTGCAATAAACTGAATTTTCTGTTGGTTTCCTTTCGAAAGCTCCTCTATCTTTTTATCTGCATATTCCTTCACTTTAAAGCGGTTCAGCCAATAATCCAATTCTTTTAAGGCTGCCTGTTTTTGCATGCCTCTTAATCTGGCAAGATAGACAATCTGTTCCCGGACCTTTAGCTTCGGATAAAGTCCTCTTTCTTCCGGCAGATAGCCAATCATACTGCTGGTTTTATAATTAATCGGCTTCCCGTCCCATGATATCTTTCCTTCAGATGCATCCAGTAGACCTAGAATCATTCGGAAAGTCGTCGTTTTTCCTGCTCCGTTAGCTCCAAGGAACCCAAACATTTCTTTTTCCGGTATAGTAAGCGAAAGCTGGTTCACCGCTGTAAAGCTTCCAAATCGCTTTGTGACTTGATCTAGTTCTAACACCATAAACGTCCTCCTCCTTCTTCCTTAAAATAATACGATTGTAGTTTGGAAAAAGTTTCATATTTTGATGTTTTTTGTTTTGCACATTTGAAATAATTATGCAAAAATAATAGTAATCATCTGAATTTTATAACAAAGGAGATTTTGTTATGGATACATACAAACTGACAGCCTTTGAATCAAATGGAGAAAAACTGATGGATGAATCGTTTCAGGCCGGAAATGATGACGAGGCAAAAGAAATCGGCGCAAAAATGCTCGAAGAAAAGAACTTAAGCGATAAAACACACCGCTGTACTTCACCGAGAGGAAAGTTGATATTGTTTCATCCGTAAAAAAAGCGAAGAGGACCTTCCTCTTCGCTTTTTTTATCTACCTTTGAAATGGGGCTTTCTCTTTTCGAGGAAAGCTTTTATGCCTTCTTGATGATCTTCTGTTTGACGCATTTTAAATTGTCCGTATTTTTCCAATTCCAAAATTTTCAGTAATGAAGATCGATTTTTTTCGGCAATGATTTTTTTGGTTTTGATCATTGCCTGTACCGGTTTGTTCAGCCATTCCTGTACTTTTTGATCAACTGCTGCGCTGAAATCTGCTTCCGTTACTTCATCAATCATTCCAAGTCGGAATGCCTCTGTTGCCGATAGCGTCGTACCATTCCATATCACCTGCTTCGCCTTTGTTTCTCCCAGCCGCTCTTCCATGAAAAAGTGTCCGCCCCCATCAGGAATCAAGCCAATTCCAATAAAATTCATCGCAATTTTGCTCGATGGCTCAGCAATAATGTAATCCGTCGCTAGGGCAAGACTGAAGCCAAGACCAGCCGCAGCTCCTGTTACAGCACTGATCGTTAACTTAGGCATGTTGTAAAGGGTGACAATCATGTCATGAATATCATCCATCACATTGTAGAAATCGCTTTCATTTTCATTGGATAGCATTGTTTTAATATCGCCGCCAGCAGAAAAAGCACGACCTGCCCCTTTTATCACCACGATATCGATTTCATCCGACTGGCAGATTTCTTTAAGGTTCTTCGTGATTCCCCTGATCATTTCCACATCAAGGGCGTTCAGTGATTCGGGTCTGTTCATTTCCAGGACAGCTACACGCCCGTCCATGCCTAACTTTACAGTGTCCGTTGGAAACTCAATCGCCACCTTTATCCCCTCCAATAGTCCGTATATTTTTATTATATAGGGAGATGGTATATTTTAAAAAACTTTTTTTGATAGAATGTTCTGGTCATGGACTGGAAAATCTTCTGCGTTTTCCAGTTCGCGGAATTCATCCACTTTTTCGCGGGATTATGGTGAATTTTCGCGGAATTCTTTGTCTTTTTCGCGGAATCAAGGTGCGTTTTAGCGGAAATCCAGCTTTGAATAGCTTAATCTTCTTTTTTTATCCAAAATTAACCCCTAAACAGGTCAAAATAGCTCCCGAAATGAATCATTCGGGAGCGTTCTTCCCTTTGTTGAACAATGAATCAAGAATTCCAATCTTTTTAGCAGCATATTCTACAAAGCTATCGTTATAGGACTTAGGATCCTTTGGATTGGAAAATTGCGTGATGCTGCCGGTCTCTGGATCGATGAATTTACTTGATGCGCCGCAGCCAAGGCCAATGATGGTCTGCTGTTCTTCCATGATGATGATATTGTACAGGCTTTCCTGACCTGGAAAGGCGTACCCTACATTCTCCAGATTCCCGAGAATGTTTTTTTGCCTATAAAGATAATATGGCACATAGTCATGCTCTTTCGTCCAAGTTTCTGCCATCTTCATCATTTCTTCGATTTCAATGCGGTCAGCGACTTTGTATTTCTGTTTGTTCCTCGTCATTTCTGATGCTCTTTTAAAGGAAAGCGTATGGACTGTCAGCGATTCCGGCATCAGCTTTTTTGTTTCAGCAAGCGTATGGTCGAATTCCTTCGTCCCTTCACCTGGAAGACCGATAATCAAATCCATATTGATATTGTTCATGCCCATTCCGCGGGCAAGATGGAATTTTTCAATCGTTTCTTCCACCGTATGATGACGGCCGATTGCCTTCAATGTTTCCTGGATGTAAGACTGCGGATTGATGCTGATCCGGTCAATATTCCACTTTTTCAAGACTTCCAGTTTTTCAGGTGTGATCGTGTCTGGACGGCCGGCTTCGACTGTTACTTCCCTGATGTTTTCGACATCCGGAAACGATTGATGGACCTCTTCATAAAGCATGTCCATCTCCTCGGCTGTAATGGAAGTCGGTGTTCCTCCTCCATAATAAATCGTCGTGATTTTACGATTATTTTTCTTCAGCCAGTCGCCGATTTGTCGTATTTCATAGTGGAGACCGCCAAGGAACGAATCGACTGAACCCTGACGTCCGTTGATTGCGTATGCTGGGAAGGTACAATACGCACATTTTGTCGGGCAGAAAGGGATGCCGATATAGATGCTAACCCCATTTTTTAAATGGTACAGATCTGGAAGAACAGCAAGCTGACGATCGACAATTCGCTGCATGAGCTTGATTTTTTCATCTGAAATCAAATATTGCTCTTTCAGTTCTTTATGGGCTGTCTCCAGCTCTGCTCCTTCACGAAGTTTCTTGTGCAGAAGCTTAGTCGGCCGGACGCCGGTAAGAATTCCCCACTTCTGGATGATGCCTGTCCAGTTTTGGAGCACTTGTAAATACGCTCTTGAAACAACCGTTTTGGACAGTTTGAATGCTTCTTTTTCGCTTAAGCCTGCAGGAACTTTTTTATTGGCCTCTGCGGTAAAAATCTTCCCATCCTGCGGGATTAAAACTGCTTTTACAAGAATGGTTTCTTCGAAATAAACTTCAAAATCAATTCTTGCGTCTGCTTCTGGTTCAGTTTCGCCGAAATTCACTTTTGATTCCTCGAAAAATAGATTCGCGATCAGCTCCAATGGCCGTTGGAACCTTTCATCAGCCAAGCCTTTTATATGAATTCTCATGAAATTATCACCTTTTCCATTTAACATGCTGCAATAAGTGTAATAGAATGGGGATGCACTGTAAAGGCTACCCGTTTTAAACTGCAAATCAATCATTAATAAAAGCATGCCTACAGTCAGGCATGCTTCTATTTTTACATTTTAATAATATTCATTTTTCGAAGAAATTCAATTGGCTGCTGTTTGCGGAAGTGTTCCTTAACCATATAGCTGACGCCGTGCTGGTTATTGGAACGGGTCACCCAATCCGCAGCCTTCTTAACTTCGGGAGTGGCATTGCCCATCGCTACACCCAAGCCACAAGCTTCAATCATATCGATATCGTCCCTGCTATCGCCGATTGCGACCATTTCCTTCAGCGGGATGCCAAGATGCTCGCCAAGCTGGATCAGGCCATTTAGCTTAGATACACCTTCAGGCATGATATCGAGCCGATACTCATTCAACTTCGAAACGGAGACTTCTGAAAACATTCCGTTGATCGCCTGCTGTGCATCTGCCAGATCTTTCTCATACTCAAAGTAGACTTCAATCTTAGGCAAAGATATCGGATCATTCACAAGTGTATCACTAATAGAATCCGTGAATTGCTGTGAATAGAAAATCGG
Organism: Mesobacillus stamsii; assembly: GCF_030814065.1. Classification (NCBI taxonomy): domain Bacteria; kingdom Bacillati; phylum Bacillota; class Bacilli; order Caryophanales; family Bacillaceae; genus Mesobacillus; species Mesobacillus stamsii. The sequence goes on along the minus strand of NZ_JAUSUN010000031.1, from coordinate 12,651 downwards.
GTCACCCGAAGTGAACACTGTTTTTGCCAACAAATTATGATTTAATTTATACTTATTAGCCAGCGAAAACTTTTCATGAACCAATCGAATCTGACATGGAAAGCTTTCGAGGAACCTGACGAGCTGAAAGGTCATATCCTCTGGAATTCTTTTTTCAAACACAGGATCGCTGCGGAGATCATGTGAAATATATGCGCCAAGATGGGTTACTAGCAATGAATGTATTTTCAACGCTTTCGCCACTTTTTTGGCAGATGGGAAGCTTCTGGAGGTTACTAATGTAACATAAATCCCCTTTTGCTGGACGTACTCGATCGCATCCCTTGTTGATTTATGGAGCCTTCCATTCGATTGTAGAATCGTTCCATCCACGTTTAGCGCAAGAAGACGGTAAATCATGTTTATGCCCCCATTTCTTCGGTGTTTTTATCCTTAATTAACTTGTATGATAAAAACCGAAAGAATAGAACAGGAGCGCCATTCGAAAAAGACTCTCGGTATGTTGCCTCCGGGAGTCCTGAAAAATCTACTGTTGATACTCTGGGTTACCATAAAGCTCTTCTAGAGGCTTCATAATGATCTGATTAAGCTCCGCAATGACCATGCTCATTCTTTGTTCTGCTTCCATCAGTTTGGAAATCGACTCATGCTGCTGAACCAATGCTACCGTCTTTTGTGCCTGCTCTACTTCTTCCTGGGTAATCTCCTGGCCGGTCATTTGCTTTTCCTGCAGCTGAAGCTGGATATTGCGGAAGTTCTCAAACATCGTTTTTGCCGATGGGTCACTGTTCACCTCATCGTAAAGTTGCTTCAATTCTGTGTATTCCGTACTGTTCCTAATTGCTTTTTCTAAATCATAGGCTGAATCGTAAGTATTGACTGCCATTTCCATCACTCCTTCTCCATTTAACACTCCACTACACTATAACAAACTATGATGCTCCATGCCAAAAGTTCAAGTTAGCAGAAACTTCCGTTGCACCAAAATCACCAATAACCACCATTATTCATACCATGAAATATATGTGTTTGCCTATTTTACAAAAGGCTGTTTCCATACGGCAGCTTTTAAAAAAATGGGGGGAATCTATGAGATTAACTACATTTAAAAGTCAATCTACTCAGCCCGTCATTGCATTGCTGACTGAGATAAACGAAGATGGCCGACCAAACTTCGGCAAAGTCCATTCCTTTTGTGAAGAACTCCATCAAGGGATTTCGGATTTAGGTGGAAGCTTTTACGTTTTTTCACTGAAAAGCTTTTCTGAAAAAGGTGTTGAGGGCTTTTTTTACAATCAGGACACCGAGGAATGGACGAAGGATTTCCTCCCTTTACCTGATGTCATTTACAACCGGATCTCTTCCCGAAGAACCGAATTCAGCAAAAGATTTATCGATTTTTTAAATAAATTGGATAGATTGGGAATAAAGTTCTTTAATCATCGCTTTCTTTCCAAATGGGAAATACATGAATTTTTAATGATGGAGGAGCATTTGCGGTCCTTCCTACCAGAAACGCATTTATACAGCGACAGCGCGCTTAAAAAAATGCTGGAGCAGTATGATGAGCTCTATATTAAGCCAGTACATGGAAGCCAAGGGCGGAATATTATTCAGCTGACCCAGTCAGACGGCTTAATCAAGGTTTCCTTATCCTCCCTGCCGGCAAAGATTATCCCTCCGTTTCAGCAGGACGGGGGACTGGCACGCGCAATCGCGCAGCTAGTCGAGAAAAGGCTTTGCATCATTCAACAAGGGGTGCAGCTTGCCGAATTCAATGGCCGTACTATGGACTTCAGAATTCTCTGCCATAAAAATGCCCAACAATTCTGGAAGGTAACTTCGATTGTCGCCAGGGTTTCCGCCGAAACGTTTTTTGTTTCCAATATTGCTCGCGGTGGCGAAGTCATGAAGCCAGTGTACACACTTGCATTGCTTTTCGGGAAGGAACAGGCCCGGCATCAACTGGCACTGATGAAGGAGCTGGCACTCGAAACCGCTGAAACAATCAGCCGGAATGCTGCGGGGCATCATGCAGAGCTTGGAATCGATATTGGAATCGACACGAAAGGAAAGTTATGGCTGATCGAAGCAAACTCCAAACCATCTAAGAATTTTGAAGAGCGAGGCTCTAAAATCAGACCTTCGACGAAAGCCGTGATTGACCATTGCTACGGACTTTGTGAGCGTTAGCCCAAAAGGAGACAGGAAAAATGATTTCATTTGGAATGATGGCACGATCATTCAATAGTGAGCACCGCTACTTTACTGAAATTGCCAGGCGTGCAAATCCTGAAAAATTTACTTGCTTCAGGTTTTCGCCAGCAAATATCCAGCCGATTACCGAAGTGGTAATGGGAGAGAAATATGACGCCAAGAAAGGGAAGTGGGAAAAGGCACAGTTTCCGCTGCCAACTATTATTTATGACAGATGCTTTTATGCAACGGACCTCGAATCAAAACAGGCTATGGCAATTGTAAAATGGCTGAAGAACCGGAAAGATATCACCTTTTTAGGTAATGGATTGCCAAATAAATGGAGGATATACGAGGTGCTATCCAGCTCCAAACTGGCTCCCTATGTTCCAGAAACCATTCTAGCCGCTAGCGGAAAAACTGTCCTCGCCCAGTTGAACAAGTGGAATACCGCCATCCTAAAACCAGTTTTCGGTTCTGGTGGTGCCGGAATCTTTAAAATAAAATATTCAGACAGAAAGTTCACACTCTCGGCTGACGTAAATGGCAGGCTATCAGAGACGGTGTTTGGATCGACGAGTGAGACAGAGAACTGGCTCAACAGACTTTTCAAAAAAAATGAATACATGATCCAGCCTTACCTCGCACTTTCCGATTCACAAAATCGTCCTTTCGATATTAGAATTCTGCTGCAAAAGGATCGGAGTGACAATTGGGTTTTGCGTGGAAAGGGAATACGACGCGGGCATCAGGATGGCATCCTGTCAAACCTGGCTGCAGGCGGTGAAATCGTTGCATTTGAAGACTTTGTAGGTTCGCTGGATGTCCGTACGAGGAACTTCCTTTCTCTCGAATTAGAAGAGATCCTCTCCATATTGCCCGGCATCCTTGAAGCGTCCTTTCCGAGATTATTTGAGCTCGGCATCGATATCGGCGTCTCAAAAGATTATGCATTATGGGTTTTGGATACGAATTCAAAGCCGGGCAGAAAGGTGATCACATCCATCGATCCCGAGTTGAAGGAAGTTCTCTACCAAGCTCCGCTTGAATTTGCGATGCTACTTTCGCAAACTCTGCCAGAAAGAGAGGAACAACATTTATGAGAAAAAAATATCCAGTGGAGTTTATTCATCACTCCAAGCAGCTTGTCTTCATCCCCGCAGATCTTCCAAATAGCAAGGATATTAGAAGAGTCGCTTTTGGCAATAAGCTGCTCCCTGTCACCGTCGCACCCCATCCTAAAGGGAGAAATGTAATTGTTTTGAGCAATGACGTTCAGAAAGAGCTTTCCATGCCGGATTTATCGGTTCCTCTGCATGTTTTCATCGACCAGCAGACACTGTTTATCGGTCCACTGATTGGCATCCTGACATCCGGATTCACCTCTTATCCTTTAAGGCCGATCGGCGAGCGATCGATGGTTTTCGCCAAGCTGCTCTCGGTCAACAAATCAGTTGGCGCCCTGCCGTTTGTTTTCGGCGAGGAGCATATCGATTGGGATCAAGGATTAATTGACGGCTATTTCTTTGTCGATGGCGGATGGAAGATATTGAAGGTTCCATTTCCTAATGTAATATACGATCGCCTCCCGAACAGACGAACGGAGAGGAAGTCGGAGCTACGCAGCTTAAAAGCAAGAATGCAAACCGATTATCTGATTCCTTGGTATAATCCTGGCTTTTTCTCAAAGCTTGATGTATTCGAACGGCTGCAGCAGGATGAACGGGCTGTTGAATACTTACCGGAAACCCATCAGTTTTCTTCTTTCTCTGTAATGGAACGGATGCTCTCAAACTATGGAAATGTCTATGTAAAACCAGCCAATGGAAGCCTTGGCCTCGGAATTCATCAAATCCTGTTTGATAAGCAGAATGGCTACTATTATTGCCGCTACCGGGATCAGGAAGGAATCAATAAATTAACGAAATTTGACAGTCTTGAAAAACTAATGAAAAAGATTTTTCATAACCGGAACCTGTCACAAATGATTGTCCAGCAGGGCATCCACCTGCTGCGCTCTGACAAGCGACTGATCGATTTCAGGGTGCATACGAATAAAGACGAATACGGACAGTGGCAGCTGGCAGCGATTGCCGCAAAAATTGCCGGAAATGGAAGTGTGACCACTCACGTAAACAACGGCGGCACAGTAAAATCACTAGATGAGTTATTCGAGGACCAAGAAGAGCGAGAAACATGTGAAAAAAAACTTACAAAGGCAGCCTTGACCTTAAGCTCCGTTTTAGAAAAAAACATGGAAGGAATAATTGGCGAGATTGGTTTTGATCTAGGAATCGATAAATCAGGAAAAGTCTGGTTGTTCGAGGCAAATTCAAAGCCAGGCAGGTCGATATTCAAACATCCGAAACTGAAAAATTTCGATTTGCTCACCCGTAAGCTTTCCTTGTCTTTTGGCGTTTTTTTGGCAGAAAAAGCCATTACTGCACCTGAGGAGCTTTTCCAATGAATCTAAGCTATCGTCCAGAATCGAAGGAATGGACTCATGAAGCCAAAGCTTTAGAAACCATCAGCTTTGGCTTTAATGAAATCGCAATTCGTTCCACCCCTTCAAGCATTCGCTCCAAGGAGACACTTTCGTTCCCTTTCAAAAATAAGGATGGTAATCTTGGTCCGCTAGTGGGAGTTATGACTTCCATGAGCAAAGAGATGGCCCTGGCAGGAAATAGTTCCTTATTCCAATCACTGCAGAAATTGATCAGGGAACGCAATGGACTGGTTGTTGTTTTCCCTCCGGAAACCGTCGTCAAAGATGGCCTTACTGGGCTCACATTTTTACCAGAAGCTAACATATGGATCCCTGTCAAGACACCGCTACCCCATCTCGTCTTCAACCGTGTACCATTTAGAAAAGCAGAACAGCAACAAGCTTTCAAGGACGCAGCCAATTATTTCACTGCACTCGGTATTCCTTTCTTCAATCCGGCTTTTCTAAATAAAGACACGTTGTACGCCATTTTTGCAAGCCATCCATCATTAAGGAAGCACATGCCTGAAAGTATTAGTGTCAAAACGATGATTCAGCTGGCAGCGTTTCTTGAAAAACATCAGGGTATTTACCTGAAGCCTGCAGCTTCCTCCAAAGGTATCGGGATTTTCCGGCTTCGGCAGCTAAATGGACATATCGAGATTAAGAGTCGTTCTCACCGCAATATGTTTACAAATGTGGAGGAATTTTGGAAGGCAAAATCAAGGCAATTGTTAAAACACGATTATATTGCACAAAAAGAGATCAAGCCTGCAGCTATCGATGGAAAACGGTTTGATTTCCGCGTCCATGCCCACGATGGACTGAATGGTTATGAAGTAACCGGGATCGGCATCCGCCAATCAGAGCAAGAAGACTTGACCACTCACGTACCGAATGGCGGAATCGTGCTTCCCTATCGGAAAGTAAAGCATCCTAGACATGATGAATTTTTCGCTTGGGCAGTAAAAGAAATCGGACAGCTGTTAACAAAAAAACTCGGTTATTTCGGCGAATTCTCGCTTGATGCTGCGCTCACTGAAGAAGAGGAATATGTCATTTTTGAAGTGAATTCGAAGCCGATGAGCTTCGATGAAACCCAAATCGAAGAAAAAAGGATCCTTGCACTTGTTGATTTATTTTTCCGAAAAACTGGTTTTTCCGATTGAGGTTCCTTCCCCTCCATAAAGTTACCGAAACCCCAGAGATCCGTTTAACCTGGGGCTTGACACCGAGACTATCCGTCGCATTTACAATCCAAATGACAAAACCAAAAAAAGACACCACATCCAAAGGGATGCTGGTGTCTTATCTGCTTTTCACAATCATATTGACTACCTCTTTAATTGCTTCATCTGCTTCTTTTCCTTCTTTTGATGCTTCCGTGATGCATGATTCCAGGTTCTTAGCTACGATAACACCAATTGTCCGGTCTACTGCAGAACGGACCGCAGATAATTGTGTGACAACATCCTTGCAGTGATTTTCTTCTTCCATCATCCGGATCACACCGCGAACTTGCCCTTCCAGCCGCTTTAAGCGATTTTTCATTTCTTGCGTGTATTCCATTTCCCTGCACCTCTCTCCTACTTACTCCGTACTTCATCTATTATCTTCGTTATTTCTATCAGTTTCTCCCAGATCACACATTTAAAAGTCACACCTGTTATAATATAAGATATGTTCATTTTAATCAAATGAAATTTGAGGATACTAATATGATGAATAAAATAGTAGCTTATTTCCCTGATTCTGTCACGTATAATCATTTTCCCACTCATCCATCATCTGACCATTACTGGTTTCACAGTACCGCAGAGAAGCCGTTGTGGATCAGCATTCCAAAGGAACATATATCGGAGGACCAGCTTGACTTGCTGAAGAATCTGCTTCAGTATGTTGAAATTGATCACCAGATCGCTTCCCTTTCTGGGAAAGCACTTGCGTGGAGTGATTTTCTTTTCCATGGTGGAACAATACCGCAGTCAGCTGCTGATGAGGTTCGTTTCATCCAATTCCAGCTTCAAGGAAAAAACATCGAAACAGAGGAAATCAATGAAGCTTTGAAAGGCTTTTTTCCTGACCATACAATCCTCTGGATGAAGGATTCCTATGGAATGATCATGGAAGAAAAGAAGGAAATCATCGAAAATGCCGACGAGCTTCAATCGATATCAGCAACATTAGAAAGCGACTTTTTTATGAAAATTGCTTTTTATCTCGGCAAATTCCAAACAGTTTCCGAGCAGCTCCCTGACCATTTCCGCAACGAAAAACAGGTATTTCATGAAGTAATGAAACTTACGAATCGGAGAGAAGTTTTCACATTTGAAAAAGCGTTCCCAATGCTCCTGGCAACACAGCTCCCAGCTCATCTACAGGAGATTCTCGCCAATTCCATTCTAGAACCATTCAGAGATGACAAAGAGCTGATGGCTACGATCAGAACATTCCTGGAGAGCAACTCCAATGTTTCTCTTGCAGCGAAGAAATTGTATGTACATCGGAATACCCTTCAGTACCGACTGGAAAAATTCACCGAAAAAACCGGCGTGCAGCTAAAGGATTTTGACGCAGCGATCGTCGTTTATTTTGCCGGTCTTTTTAAAGAACTGTATTGATTTACTTACTTTGAGCATATTGCATAAAAGGGCTTTCATTTTTTTGTGCATCCTGCTGATGATTAATGGCTGGCCTTTCCGTTACACTATTCTTGTAGACAAACATTCAGGGGAGGCTTTAAAAATGGCCGAGTTAAAATTAGACCACATATATAAAGTTTATGATAACAAAGTAACGGCAGTAGAAGACTTCAACCTGCAAATCGATGACAAAGAATTCGTCGTATTTGTCGGACCATCGGGCTGTGGTAAATCCACCACTCTTCGGATGATCGCAGGTCTTGAGGAAATTTCTAAAGGTGATTTCTACATCGACGGAAAGCGCGTCAACGACGTTCCTCCTAAGGACCGAGATATCGCGATGGTTTTCCAAAACTATGCATTGTATCCGCATATGACAGTATATGATAACATGGCATTCGGTTTGAAGCTTCGTAAATTTCCCAAAGACGAAATCGACCGCCGTGTGAAAGAAGCAGCAAAAATTCTTGGTCTTGAGCCATATTTGGATCGCAAACCAAAGGCACTTTCCGGCGGTCAGCGCCAGCGTGTTGCTTTAGGACGCGCCATCGTCCGCGATGCTAAAGTATTCTTAATGGATGAACCATTATCGAACCTTGATGCAAAACTGCGTGTACAGATGCGTGCGGAAATTGCGAAACTTCACCGACGCCTGAATACAACCACAATTTACGTAACACATGACCAGACGGAAGCGATGACAATGGCAACACGCCTGGTAGTTATGAAAGACGGCATTATCCATCAGGTTGGAGCACCAAAAGAAGTGTATGAAAATCCTGAGAACATCTTCGTAGGCGGATTTATCGGTTCTCCTTCTATGAACTTTTTTACAGGAAAGCTTGAAGAAGGCAAGTTCACCATCAACCAAACTTCCGTCGCTATTCCAGAAGGAAAAATGAAAATGCTGCGCACTAAGGGATATGTAGGGAAAACTGTCGTCCTCGGCGTAAGACCAGAAGATCTGCACGACGAACCATTATTCATCGATGCTTCCCACGGTGCTACGATCAAAGCAACTGTGGAGGTATCTGAATTGACTGGTGCCGAAACGATGATCTATTCTCAATTAGAAGGACAAGATTTCGTTGCCCGTGTGGATTCCCGCTCAGATGTTAATCCAGGCCAGATCATTGAACTGGCATTTGATATGAATAAAGTTCACTTCTTCGATGCAGAAACAGAAAGTAGGATTCGGTCATAAGGAAGAAAGCAACCATTGCGGTTGCTTTTTTTATGCACTTAAATCGATTATTCTTTGATAAAAAATATCTTGCTTGTCCCGCATCGTGGACATATAAACAAATGTGGGCATTCTTCCTCTAGAAAATCCGCAGGATAACCGTCTTCTAGTTTCATTTGATCAATAGGCATATACGGGCTGTAATCATCATAAAGGTCTGCTTCTCTGCCGCTGTTTTCCATGCTGCCACTGCAGTTTGGACAAGGCAGAGCAACATTCATAAAGCCATTGCATACTGGACATATCCCCATTCCTTTCCATCCCTTCTCCTGTTGTGCTACCAATAGTTTGTGTGGAGAAACTTCGGTTATGTAGAGGAATATCAATGGTATTACTTACCTTTACGGTCTAGCGCATAAACTTTTTGAAACAAAACATACTAGTTATTAATAAAGCAGCAAGAAAAAACATTGGGTTAAGCCTAGAAGGCAGCTATAACGCGCGCCGGTGCAATTCCGGCTTGCCCAGCCAATCTCTTCCTCATGGGTTAAGCAAGGTTGACATGGCAAAAGCCATGATTGGTTCGACTCCAATACTAACCCAAATACAACTCTGAAAACTCAAAGGAGGAAATATTAATGGCTAGCAGTAACAACTCTAATCAATTATTAGTTCCTGGTGTTCAACAAGCTCTTGATCAAATGAAGTACGAAATCGCAACAGAATTTGGAGTTCAGCTTGGCGCTGAAACTACATCTCGTGCTAACGGATCAGTTGGTGGAGAAATCACTAAGCGCCTTGTACAAATGGCCGAGCAGCAACTTGGCGGATCTTCACGCTAACTTTTCGTTCCCAATTAAATAATCATGGCTTAAGCCCCCTTTATAAGGGGGCTTTTCTTTTTCCCTAATTTCTTCCGATAAAATTAAATCATCTTTTCAGGTTTGACCCACTCATCATACTGCTCTGCTGTTACATAACCTGTTTTTAGAGCAGCTTCCTTCAAAGTCGTATTTTCCTTGAAAGCAAGCTTAGCGATTTCAGCTGCTTTTTCATAACCGATATGCGGATTCAAGGATGTGACAAGCATAAGCGAGCGGTCCACATGGCCAGCAATGACGTCCAAATTCGCTTCTATTCCTTCGGCACAGTTAGTATTGAAAGACTTCATTCCATCTGCCAGCAGTCTTGCGCTTTGCAGGAAGTTATAAATAATCACCGGCTTGAAAACATTTAATTCAAAATTCCCCTGGCTTGCTGCAAATCCGATTGTCGCATCATTTCCAAAAACCTGGGTTGCCACCATTGTCAATGCTTCACTTTGCGTCGGATTGACTTTGCCTGGCATGATGGAACTACCTGGTTCATTAGCCGGTATCGACAGCTCACCAATTCCACTTCTTGGGCCACTGGCAAGCCAGCGGACGTCATTAGCAATTTTCATCAAGTCAGCTGCCAGCCCTTTTAGCGCTCCATGAAGAAAGACCATTTCATCATGTGAAGTCAGAGCCTGAAATTTATTTGGTGCAGAATGGAAGGTTTCTCCAAGCTGACTGCTGAGCTGGCTTGCAACCTGCTCACCAAAGTCTTTCGCTGCATTTATTCCTGTTCCGACAGCTGTTCCGCCAATTGCCAAATCTCTAGCATACTTGAGCCCATCCTCGATCATTTGTTTATCTTTTTCCAGCATCGCTTTCCATCCGCTGATTTCCTGTCCCAATGTCAAGGGAGTCGCATCTTGGAGATGGGTTCTGCCAATCTTGATAATTTCATTGAATTCCTGTTCCTTTTTCCTGAATGTCTCCTTTAGAAGCTCTAGAGCAGGCAATACTTCAGAAGTGACTTTTTTAACAGCGGCAATATGCATTGCAGTCGGGAATGTATCGTTCGAACTTTGCGACATATTCACATCATCATTCGCATGAACCTTTTCTTCCGCATGATCCGCAAGCAGTTCATTTGCTCTCCTAGCGACTACTTCATTGACGTTCATATTCGATTGAGTTCCACTTCCTGTCTGCCAAACAACCAACGGAAAATGGGTATCGAATTGCCCGGCAAGTATTTCCTCACAGGCTGCCTCAATCGCCTTTGCTTTCGTTTCCGATAACTTTCCAGAAGCAGCATTCACTCTTGCTGCCGCTTTCTTTACTTCAGCAAAAGCGTATATAACCTCAATTGGCATCTTTTCTGTCCCAATCTTGAAATTCTGCTTGCTTCGCTGCGTTTGTGCGCCCCAGTATTTATCTGCCGGCACCTTAATTTCACCAATGGTATCCCTTTCCACCCGAAAATCTGACAAAACAATCCCTCCTCAACCTAATATAGACTCTCGGCATTCGCCGAGTTAGACGAGACAAGGATTTCCTCGCCCCATCAAATTGACTTTCCTCCTACTTTGTAGGAGATTTTTTATTTATGGCAATATTTCAAACTGGAAATAAAATGTCGAAATATTGTTATAAAACATTCGAAAAACCACTTGACTTTTCAGAACCACCCCAATAATCGCGGTTGAAGGGATTTATTTCCTTACTAAAACCATGATTGAGGTGGAGATTTTGAAACCAATTTTTGTACCACATGAAGAGTATCAACAGTTCGTTTTGGATCAACTGCAGAAACACTATTCTGGTAGTATCCTTGTCCTTGTAAGTAATGATTGGCCTGTAATCAAAAAACTTTGGATTACCGATTTATCCAAAATCACAGCGATGCTAATGCCTTATTACAAGAATCGAGGGCCAGAACCACGAGATCCTGCTTCCATGATGCGTTCGTATCTACTTTTACTTTTAACCAATCCAACTAAGAGTATAGATGAATGGGTAGATGAACTTCGCCGTGTTCCCCTTTACGCTATTATTAGTGGCTTTGAACCCGGAGACACCCCCGGTGTCGGTACAATTTCATGACTTTTTCAAACGTGATGGCACGCCCATCGTCACCGCTTCACACACCCGAAGCAAATCCACTTGTAATTGCCATGCCCAAGGTATAGCGAAATGCAAGCATCCTCGTATTTACTCCCAGCCCGACTGCGATAGCGGATGGGATAGTCATCGAGAGAAGTACTATAACGGGTACTCTCTCTACATGATCAATGCTTGCGACAGCCCGTATGATTTACCTTTATACCCGCGTCTACACAAAGCTTCCTGTCACGACTCAATTGGCTTTGTGGTTAGCTGGGCTGAATTTTCGCAACGATTCAACTTGGGCACGATAGATAAAATGCTCCTTGATGCAGCGCATGACGCTGAAGCTATTTATAAACTAATTAATCATAAAAAGGTGGAGCCCATTATCGATTTAAATAAACGTACCAAAAAGAAGATGGAAACGGGCAGTGACATGACAATATCACCAGAAGGTATTCCCATTTGTCCAATTGGAAAAGAGATGAAGCCAAATGGATATGACCATACTCAAAATCGCCAGAAATGGCGTTGTCCACTCGCATGCGGGTCAAAAAACACGTGCACAACCCCTTGTTCAACTGCCAAGTATGGACGGACCTACCATACGCACAGTAAAGATAATTTGCGCTTGTTTCCCAAGACTTTACGGGGAACAGAAAAGTGGAAATGCACTTACAAACGACGCACCTCCGTTGAACGCTCAAACAAACGAGAAAAGATTGATTATCATTTAGAGGCTGGCAACCATCGCTCTACAATGATGTGGTACATGCGTATTTTTGGAATCATGATCTGTCAGCATATCGATGCCTGGTATAGTCACCGAGAAGATGAACTAAAAACTCTCAAAGAACATATTTTTCAAATCGCAGCCTAGTTGTCAGATTTTTTAAAAATTAAATAACTAAAGTTTATTTGGCATGCACATTTTTGAAAACGCAATGAAAATAGATGGTTACACCCCCAACCTAACCCTATTTCCAGTAATTTTTTGGGAAATACCCTAGAAATTCCGAGAGCCTATTAATTATTTATCCGCTTTCAGGATACCTTTTGTGAACTACTCCCACCACTTATCAACCTTACAGGTCGCTTGAAGTGGGGGCTTCTCGACTTATCGTTGCTTTTACTAGCCAACAAAAACTGACCGAGCTAACCCTCTTGTTCCAAGAGTTTTTGTTTCTATGCTAACGCTAATAATCTTAATCCTTCCTTTTTGATGTT
>NZ_JAUSUN010000030.1:0-39046 GCF_030814065.1 Mesobacillus stamsii | reverse complement strand
CCTCCATTGCTTTCTCGTGGTTGAAATAAAGATGCAAATACATGCGACGTTCCCCTCTGAGCGTGTCTCCTTTATAAGGTCTGTTCTGAGAATAAGCCCAATCAATCTTTTGAGTAGAAGCGTAAAGTTCATATTTCTGGCTGTAGTTTGTCCACGATCGCAGAGAATCTCGCACCTTATCCAGCTCCGTCTTCACAAATTTCAAAGAAAGCTTTGTGGCGATTAGAAACTTTAAGTGATTCTGATACAGCACATTGATATTATCCTCACTATAGAAGCCACGGTCCATAACCAACATCATCTTTTTGCATTTTAGAAAGTCCATATCTGCTATAAGGTTCTTCACGGTCTTCACGTCTGCGATGTTACCTGGCAATTTTCTATAATAAAACGGCAGGTTGGATTGTTCTCCAAACAGCAGTGCAAGATTGATCTGTGGGAGGCGGTCATCTTCTTTATTAACCCCATAACGTACTTGTTTAAGATTCTGTGAATAACTTGATATCGAAGTCGTGTCATACGCCCAGTACTCATTTTCCGTGCGTCTTTTCCCTTGTAAACGAAAGAAGCTATACCGTTCTTCTTCCGTGATGGATGCAAATAACTCACTACTTCTTTGGGAGGGGATATCTTTGCCATAAGGGTGCTTGTGAAGCGCTGCCCACTTTGAAAAACGACTGAGTGGACTTTTGTCCTCAAGGATCAAATAGTATGCAATGGAAAGAATTTGCTTATATGTATCAGGGAAACACTTCTTGAGGTCATTGGTAATACCTATTTTGTCCCCAATCTTATCAAAAAGGTAAGTGGCACCATAAAAGCTGCGAGAAACACCTTCCGTCGGAACAGGCCCCGGCTTTTTAGCCTCCACAACGTCTGCTTTAGCTTTCTTCCTAGTGGGGACAATTTCACCACTCACAGGATCTACTCTACCTATGAGTGTACGCTTAGCACGCGATTGTTTCTTTTCTTTATCCCAGTAAGAAATAGATTGGTAAGCATAGGTAATTCCAGTTCTCTTGTCGGTTTGATAAACAATTGCAGCCATAGTCAGTCCCCCTGTACCTCGTTATGTTAATTATAAAACATAACGAGGTAAAAGTCAATCAAAAAAGCTAATAAACCGTTGAAACACAAGGGCTTATTAGCTTTCATCGTTACAGATTCTCGGGAATGCAGGTTAAATAGGACAAATTTGTGAATAAACACGACAGGTTTGACGATAATCTAAGACCGCGACTTCATTCTTCTCAGGCAATCAAAAATTTTGCGGGTTAGAGGAAAAATCTAAAAAGCAAAAGGCACGATGAGCAGTTAAAACCGCTGATCGTGCCTTTTTTTGAGCAAAACTTCCGATTGTCCTCTAAAAGAACCGTCTATTTGTCCCACAATTTTTCAAAAAGATTCATTTCTTTCTGTTCTGGCTGCCTCTCTACATTATTCGCTAACTCTCTTACTTCTCTTTCCTGATCCTTTGCGCTATTTCATCAATCGATTGATTAGTTTTATCAACTCCTGCTCCATCTTAACCAATTCGGATTTTGTGTTTCTTGGCTTATTTTTCAAATTTCAGTGTTGCCTATCTATTGCTCCCAATGAATCGGAAGGCATTTTTTAAGAGCTGCTTCAACTATCGAATCATATCTTTTTAGGCATCAACCACTTTATTCAAAACTTCATTTCTTGCCATCCGGCCCTCCAATGGCTCACGGTTATAAGAGAAGATATGCGAAAAGTATGCCCAGTACACAAAGCAACATCGCATATGGAAGATTACTTAAAGTAATTCGGAATGGGCTTTGCTGTGTATTGCGTGATGTCAACTGCACCACTAAATTGAACGTTCCAACTGCTACTGTTGAAATTGCCCCTGCAATTATAACAAGTGCCAAGCTTGTCGGATTTACCGTTTCTTCCAATGCTAAGACTAAACTACTGAAGATTCCTATTGTTGCAACTGGATGAACGCCCAAAACACTTAATACGATAAATATAATCTGAATAAACAAAAAAATTAACAATGGGTAGTCGGTAGCTTCCAAAACAGCATCTTGAATGTAATTAGTAACTGAAGAACCGCTAATACCATTCGAAAAATAAGATAATGAAATAAACAACAAAATAAAATTTTGCATATTATTTGTTTCCTTTTTCCAAGATACCCATCCACTAATTAAAAAACTCCTTTTCCTTCCTATTATGCTAGCCCAACTTAAAGAAAAAAAGGGAATAAGGAGCGTAACGGTAAAGATAAAATTTAGATTTAACAGTCTACCAATTAAGATTATTAAAGCTAAAAATAATGTTATTGCTACAAATAATTCAATTATTTTTCCTTTCAATTGTTTTTTATGTACTACCCTTTCGAGGGGAAACTCAAAAGAATATTTTCGATAACGAATGTTTCCCCAAAGAGTATCAATCAAAAAAGCAATCAAGGTTATAAGAAGCAGATAAATTAGAACAGAATCATATGATACATTTGTAATAAGCAATGACATGGCGAGCAGCATCTCTAAGGGGCTCCATAGAAGAGCTAGCGTATAGGCTCTTATTGTTACATTTCTAATAAAGGAATCTCTTACATCTTTATCTACAAACCTTAATTTATTCTTCAACACTTCTTGTGAAATTGTTAATGCAGATAAATTAAGGAAGGCTGACAGAACAATTGTTAAAATAGCGCTCCGTACATAAAGTCCGCCCATATGGTTGGAATGAAGATTTAATAGGTTTTTTAGAGTCCTATCATATCTCCCGATGTGGACTACGCTACTCATCAAAGGAAGAATTGATAACAAAGATAAAATCGGTAAATTTGATGTAACGAATGCAGGGGTTTCTATTAATGATTGGCCAGATTCCATGTACCCTATCGTACCTATAACGATAAATGAAGAAGCGAGGATTTTAAACGTTCTGGTTGCTTCAGGTAAGGAAACCAATAACATTAACAATGTAAGCATACCAATAAAATAATTCCAAGCCTCACAATGAATGAATACATTTATCCCATAAAGAAGAAAAACAAATGAATGAAATATATATATATGGTTAAACAACAATTCCTTTTCCATTTTGTCCTTCACATCGATATACCATTTCCTCTTAATTTTGAGATATTATCCTTCCTATAGTAGCTGGGAAAACCCCATTGCTAATAGCAATTATTATGGAAATATGACATCTATCTGATTATCGATATGCATTGCTCCTTTAACACTTTATTTAGGTTCTCTTTCTTAATACTCCAAAAACAGATAACAGCCATTCAAATTGATAAAAGAATCCCCTGCCACGATTTCTTCTTTTCCAAACAACAGGGATTTCATGTATAACCTGCATTCCTAAAATTTGTAACGAGAATTTGTAGTGAAAGCCTTTATATACAATGTTTATAACGTTTTTTCTTCATAATAAATCGTTATATATAACTGATTTTGTAACGTGGCAACGTCCTTTGTTTTCAAGGGTTTTGAAGACCCTCTTATACAATTCGGGAATCTAGGGTATAAAGAAAGAGTTATTATTTTTTTCAATTACTACATATGATGAAGAAATTCTTCGTCATTATATACATCATTCTTCATCATTAGATGGACAGCAGCTGTTTTAAATGCCTTTGGCAGCGCAAGTATAGAAGGATCATTACCAACGAATTTTTTCTTTGCATCCTCTAAAGCTTCCTCAAAAGTTGCTCTCGTCTTTAGACCCATTCCTCTTGCAAAGCCTGGCATTTCTGCTCCAACAACATAAATTGCGGCTGCATGTTTTTCGGCTATATGTCCACTAGAAATCATTGAAAATCCATGGAAGGGATGATATGAATATGCATAACGGTATTTTCGAATATATTCTTGGTTCGTTGCGAAATACTCTCCGAAATGATTTAGATCCTTTAGAGTATTCATACCATCTTTTTGGAAAAGTTCATACATCTCTTTTGTATATGGCCAGTTTTCTTCATGGAAATCGCCATTGCAGGTAGTTGAACAGATGATTACACATTTGTCACTCATTATCCTGCGATGTCGGACCACTTGGGCGGATATTGCTTGCATGAGCATGATGGGATTCGTTCCCATACCATCACCATAATGGAAGGATTGCGGCATGCCAAATACCAGGACATCATATTTTTTCTCTGCAAAAGGAACGAAAGTCCTTTTATTGGCTGTCGCCCAGGATTTGGGCTGCATTTCTTTGGCGTATCCACTATTAATCTCAATTTGCCTTGACTTCGTATCAAGGACAGCATCACAGCAGAAAAACTTCTTTCCCATCCGTTTCTCCATATGTTCGCCGATTTCATCAAATTTTGTCCGCATTAATGATTTAGTGCTGACAGGTACAAAGTCCTTCCTATGCATAACTTTGGGTACGTGATGAGATGCTATCGATTTCCAATGGGTAATTCCTGTTGAACAGTGTTTATATCCGCCTGAATAGCCTCCATACGGATTCCCTTGTGTATGTCCAATCAAAATGGCAATATCGCTATCGTACACATATTTATTCATGATGACGGGATCCCCGCTCTCAGTAGTGCCCAAATCTATTAAGTTTTCATAGTCTTCACTATCATGATTGATTATTTGGTTTGAATACCAGAAATTGTTGAATATTTCCTCACCCAAAATGTTGAGGATTTCTTTTTCTGTGTTTTTTCTGTGAAGGCCATTCGAACAGATAAACTTAATATCTTCCTGCTTAACGCCCACACTATATAGCTCTTTCAAAATCAATTTTATGGAAACCTTTCTGTGGGCAGTTGGCTGTTCTCCCCCCTTTACCCTGTCAGGGAAGATAATCGCCACCTTCGCCCCTTCTTTTCCGACTTTTGTCAAAGGCTCCATTCCAATTGGGTTCCGAATTGATTCAAGGGTTGCTTTTTCAATTTCATCCTCTGGAATACATGGAGGATCCGGTACGGTTTCACCGGGCACAAACACGTCGGTATTGTCAGGCAATTCTGCTTCCATGAGCCCATGTCCGTATTCAAATGATAGTTTCACTTATATGCACCTGCTTTCCCTTGAATGATTTTTGCCCAAAAAGGTCTGGACAATGTCCAGGTATTCTTCAGGATAGAAGCCTATTTCTCCTTCAAATCTGGTTAAGGCAACTAGTCCGCCATCTATTTCCGGTATTGAAGCAAGCATGCCGGCATTTTCTGCCTTTAACCCTCCACCATATATGACAGGTAAGCCGTTTGTCTCTTGCTTTACAAATCTGGCAACTTCCTGGATGTAATCCTTGCCAGGTGGAGTTTTTTTTGGTCCAATTGCCCATATTGGCTCATATGCAATTGTGACACTACTCGTTTCTACTCCTTCGAGTCCTATTTTTAGTTGTTCACGCAATATCTCCTGCCAGCGTTCCTGTTCTCCTTCTTTTTCTCCAATACAGTATAAAACAGACATTCCGGCTGCGATTGCAGCCTTGATTTCTTTATTTAACAAGCGGTTTATCACATCTAACGAAGTCCCAGATGCTTCCCTGATTAAGTCTTCCTTATCATTTCTTTCTTCACTATGGCCAATAATTGTGTCCAAGCACCCAATCGCCTTCATTGAATTAGCTGTACGATTGCTTGTGAATGCACCAAAGTTTCCTCCCTTGGCTGTATCTTCCCTGAAAACACTTTGACAGCCAATAGCTATATTCGTCTCCCCATTAACAGAGTTTAAAGCGTTAATTAAATGGGTTTCTGGCAAAAAAAAGACAAACTCTACTTCGTCGTTTGCATATTGCTTTAAACCTCCCATAGTGCTTCGAACAATGAAATTACCCCATTCGGGTGCTCTGGTAAAACGATTTATGCCGCCATATTCTGCCGGGATATCAAACCGTTTTAAATTCGCATAAATCCGTTTCATGATTATCACCTTTTAATCCCTTTAATTTGAGGAAAACTACTTTCTTATCTCTTTATCTTTGAAACTGAGGAATTCAGGCAGTTCTTCACCAATTAAGGGTTTACACCACTGAATGAATTTTTCAGTCACATTATTCCCACGCTCATTAATAAAATGATCAGGAAGTTTTTTTTCGTGAAGCATAACTTCTTGAATTGGCACCAAGAATGTCTCGATTGAATACTTTTCTTCCGGCAAACGTCTTATACCCACCATTACACCTGTTCTGCCAGAAACAGCAGCTTGAACTGCCGTTCTCCCAACCAAAACGGCTTCTTCCTGATCAATTTTGGACTGAAGTGCTATAGAAGTTCTTCCTGCAAGACCAGGCTTCTCACCTCTGGCTTTAATTCCAAGTCTTTTAATAACGAGATTCGCTAAATATTCACTTACATCTCCGTAATAAACAGATCTGCCCCGCTGGAAAATAGGCGGTACGATTGGTTCTTGTTCAGCGTTTTTTAATCCTTCACTTACAACCACAACAACTCCGCCCAAACGATCGTATAATTCCTTGACATCTTCCATGAATTCCTCTTCTACGAAGGGCCTTTCCGGCAAATAAATCAAATGCGGGGCATCCTCTTTTCTTTTTCTTGCTAACGCAGAAGCCGCTGTAATCCATCCCGCGTTTCGTCCCATTGCTTCTATGATGGTGACATGGATCGGCAGCGATTTCACATCTGCCCCGATTTCCGCTGTTGTATGGGCTAAAAATTTTGCAGCGCTCCCGTATCCAGGTGCATGATCAATTATTGCAATATCATTATCGATTGTTTTTGGAATCCCAATCACATATATTTCTTCATTCTTACATACCTCATGGACTCTCCCGCATGCTTCCATTGTTCCGTTTCCACCATTGAATAGTACATATTTAATATCATGCTTTTTAAAGATATCTGGCATTTTCTCATAATGTTCCTGTTTCAAAGGAAATCTGGATGAGCCTATTGCTGTTCCCGGTGTTTGCAGTAATAGGTCCAAATCAGCATCCTTAGTTGTGCCCAAATCTAAAAAGTTTTCTTTGAGGATTGCTTCAGAACCGCCAATAGCTCCGTAAATCTTATCTATACAAATATTATTTTGGGCCTCTTTAATGACTCCATATAGGGAGGAATTAAGGACAGCCGTTGGTCCACCACCATGAACGATGAGTATATTATTCTTCATTGTTTTTATCGCCTCAATCTAATTCCATATGAACCGTCACCGGATACGGCTTAGAATAAAGAATCAACATTATATATAGGATTTGGATTAAAATCCCCTTCCCAATTTTTCGAACATCAGTTTTTTATAATCTTCTACTCCTGGCTGGTCGAATGGATTCACTCCAAGTATTCTGCCTGAAAGATAAACAGTGAATTCAAACAGATAAAACAATTGCCCTAAATAATATTCATTCATTTCCGGCACAGAAAATTTAACGCATGGTATACCTCCATTAAAGTGGGCTCCTATGGTGGCACCTAATGCAATTTTATTAATCTCCCAAAGATTTTCACCATTAACATAATCAAAGTTGTCTTCAACATGGTCTTTTTCGATCACTAAACTACTGTTAGGGTTTTCAATATCAAGAAATGTTTCAAAAATGATTGGCTGTCCTTGCTGAACGTATTGACCAATTGAATGCAAGTCTTCAGAATAGTTTACAGCCACAGGGAAAAGGCCCTTTCCCTCTTTCCCTTCACTTTCTGCGAATAATTGAATCCACCATTTTGAAAAATAGTGGAACTGAGGTTCAAAAAAAGCGAGCATTTCAATTTTATAGCCTTTATCCAAGAGAATGTTCCTGAAAGTGGAATACTTTAATGCCAGATTATCAATATCTGTTTGGTTGTGCATCAGATCCTGCATTTTTTTGGCACCTTCAATCAGGCTAGAAATATCAATACCTGCAACAGCCATAGGAAGTAATCCAACATCAGTCAAAGCAGAAAATCTGCCGCCAATATTTTCAGGAAAAATAAAAAAATCAAAATTATGTTCCTTGGCAACCTGATGTAAAGAACTATTAATTGTACCGGTAACGGATATTCGTTTATTAGTTTCATTGCCATATTTACTGTACAAGAAGTTCCGCAGAATACGGAAACTTAATCCAGGCTCTAAAGTTTCAAAATTTTTGGCAATGACATTAATATAAACGGATTTACCCTCCAGCTGTTTTAGCAAGTTATTCATGTAATGTGGAGAAAGATTGTTGCCAGCATAGAGAATTTCAGGTTTACTTTCTTTTTGCAGAGCTTTAATTACTGCTCTTGCTGCCTGATTGGAACCTCCAACCCCGACAATCACAAAAACATCAGCTTCTTTTCTTATTGTTTCGGCTTTTTCTTTCACAAATTGTACAGCTTCATCACTGGCCCACTCTTCTACATCCATCCAGCCCCAGACATCATCCTGGTGGGAGGTCCTTTCCGAATAGACTTTTCCAAGCGCCTCATCCAGCCATTTTTTATTTTTACTTAACCGTTCGTTTAATTCCTGATCAGAAACAAATTGTTTATTTTGCAAAAATTCCAGTCTAATATCATTCATGCCAAACACCTTCTTTTTGAGAATTTCACTTTTCCATTGAAACCCGTGACATTCGCTTAGCAGATTCATATATACCGAGTACTACTTCCAATGTCTTGATTGCATCATCCGGACTGACAGGCACTGGTTTATCATTTAACAGGCATTGATAATAGTGTTTTAGCTGGCTAGTATGATAGTTACTCCAATATGTCTCCCCTTCGCCTTTTATCTCCGCAGTTGGATGGATGATAAGCTCTTTTCCATTCAATCTAATTGTTACCTTTTCTCCTTCAAGCAAAATAGACCCATTTTCAGCACTCAATTCAATCCTGATCGGACTGTTGCTAGTAAAGTAATTGCAGGCGAAGAATGAATAAATGACCCCATTCTCGAATGTAATTGCAGCACTTGCAACATCCTCGACTTCGATTTGAGTAAGAACTCTTGTGTCTATTTGCGCTTTTATCGATTTCACTTCACTCCCGACCAAGTAACGGACCAAATCGATAGAATGGATTGCCTGGTCAATAACGACCCCACCGCCTTCTTTTTCCCAGCTACCCTTCCATTCAATTTGATAGTATGAGGGAGGCCGATGCCAATTTAGCGAGGACCATGCACCAGTTATCTTTCCAAATGCCCCCTGGTCAATCAGCTTTTTCGCTTCAATAATTCCATCTATATATCTATTCTGGAATATTACTCCTAACTTTTTTCCAGTATTCTTAGCTGTTTCTGCCATGGCTCTACCATCTTCTAACGTTGTTGCGATTGGCTTTTCAGTCAAAACATTAAAGCCTGCTTCAAGACACTGAATAACATGCTCCCTGTGCAAATAGTGCGGACTCAGAACATGAACGACGTCCAGGTTTTTCTGCAATAGATCCTCAATAGAGTCGGAATATTCACAGCCACTAAAGTTCATAGCAAATTTTTCTGCACGCCTCAAATCGATATCCAAGGCGTATTTTACTTCTATGTTGCTTAACCTTTTAAATGCTTCTGCATATACAACAGAGATTCTTCCACAACCAATGACTCCAACCTTTAATTTATTCATTGATTTTCCTCCTTTTTTCGGTTTGAGTGGTTGTGACATAGCTTTTTTACTTGAGTGAAAGAATTCGTTTATATAAACTGTTTTAAATATTTTTGCCCTCTTATCAATCCAGCCTTAACTTTTTCCTGAGTCCCATCCCAAACGGGGTCTTCATGCTCGATACTTATGGTCCCATCGAATCCAACCTGGTTTAAATGATCAATGAATTTATTCCAATCAAGCTCCCCTAAGCCAGGTACTCTATATCTCCACCATCCGGAAGAATCAATTTCTCCATTTTTCGGGTTGAACAAAATTCCAGTTCTTCGCAAGGTGGTATAATTTATTTCCGTATCTTTTGCGTGAACATGGCCAATTTTATGGCCGAACTCAAGAATAGGAATATAAGGATCGATGAATTGCCATATCAAATGGGAAGGGTCATAGGCAAGCTTCAGTTTGTCGCTGTCAATTCGCGAAAAGATTTCATCCCACATATATGGAGAAATGCCTATATTCCCCATTAGAGGGCAGTTTTCTATACAAAGGGTTACGTTATTTTCCTCTGCCTTTTCAACCATTACTTTTAAAAATTCTACTGATGCTTCTATACTTTTCATGGGATTAAAACGGACTCCATCATATGCATCTTTAGAAACTCCTGTTGAGCAAAGCACTTTTTCTATATTAAATTCCCCTGCCAACTCTATCCTTTTAATAATGTTACTTTTGTAATATTCTGCCATTTCGCTGTTAGGATCCAAAAAGTTCCTGCAATATGTTAGGGCAGAAATGTCTATTGTCCCGGAACTTTTGATTTTTTCAACTTCATCTTCTTTTAAGTCGACCGACGGCCCAACTTCCAAATCTGTAAATCCATTTTCATATCCCCAAGCAGCCAGGTCCTTCAGGTCACTAACTCCTGATTCGGCCAACACATTTGTCAAAAAACCTACGCGCATGATGTATACCTCCTTGATTTAATGATTTGCAAGCATGTCATCTATCATTTGCTGAATGAATTTTGCATGCCTAATCGTTCTTTCGTTTGTTGCTTTACCATAAACACAATCGGCAAAATTCTGGATGATACCATTATGTCCGCCTTTTCCTTCCAATTCCACCACTGTTTTATCTTCAGCTTGATATGCGCCTTCTTTATTTTTTAACCAAACGCTGATTTCATTAGGTCTGCTGAAATCACCGCATACCATGCCTCCTTCACCAACCACTTCAATGGTATGGTTGCATACGCCGACACGGCTGGCTGAAAAAGATAACAACGCACCACTTTCAGTCTTCGCGATAAACATGGCTGAATCATCATTAGTCACAGTTCTTTTTTCTTTTGTTGCTGGATCGTTTCTTTCATTAATATGAGTAGACGAAACCAGTTTGAAATCCTTCAATTTACCTTCCGATGCGGATAGTAAGTAATAAGCTAAATCCAGCATGTGGCAGCCAAAGTCACTTACCGCTCCTGGTCCTGACTGTTCCTTATCCATTCGCCATTCCCGTTCTACACTTTTATCCGCTATCCTGTTTCCTCCAAGCTGCTGCCTGCATGTATAAATTGCGCCTAGTTTTCCACTATCAATTAATTCTTTTATAAATTCATATATTGGGAATTCCCTATAGTTAAAGCTTACCATTGAAATTACGTCAGCATTCGATTCTGCCGCCTTTAACAACTCATCCACTGACTTAGCATTTACGGCAATTGGTTTTTCCACTAATATATGTTTATTGTGGTCCAAGGCTTTAATAGCAACCTCAATATGCTGGTCATTTGGAACGCAAATTGACACGGCATCCACCATCCCCAACAGTTCCTCATAACTGTCACAAATCTTTACATTTTCTAGATTGTTACGAGAGTAAAAGGATCTAGCCATCTCCTTATCAATATCGTATATGGCTGCCAGCACGGTATCATCGCAGTTATTTATACCCTCCAAATGATTGCTGGCAATACCTACTGTCTTTCCTGTCCCAACAATACCGAATCTTATTTTGTTCATCAGAATGAAACATCACCTTTCGATTGTTTATCTTTTTAGATGTCCTACTTTACCGCACCCGTAGTAAGTCCACCCATAATTCTTTTCCTCATGATCATGTACAAAATTAAAACAGGGAGCAATGCTAGAACGAATGCAGCAAACGCCATCGTGAAATCTACGGAATAAGTGCTTTGGAAGTTATAAACGAACATTGGAAGTGTCCACTTATCCGGGGCTGCGCTCAATACAATCAATGGCATCTGAAAATCATTCCATATCCATAAAGCATCTTTTATAATGATGGTGGCTAAAATAGGTTTCATTAAGGGATATGTAATTTTGGTAATGGTTTGAATTCGCGAACACCCATCTATTTCGGCTGCTTCTTCTATTTCAATAGGTAAAGTTTTTATGTACCCTACCAAAAGAAAGACATCCTGGGTAAGCGCTCCGGCTACGTATAGCAATATCAATCCCGTATGGTTCATTAAACCCAAATCAGACAAGAGCTTTACAATCGGTACCATCTTTACCTGAAAGGGGACAAATATCCCAAGCAAAATAAAGTAAAATAAAAATTTATAATACTTATTTTTATCCATATTCCTTGCGATAGAAAAAGAGATCAGCGGAGCAACGATCAGAATCAATATGACTCCAATAATGGTTATAAATAGTGAATTGGTGAGGTATTGAAAGTAATTCGATGTATTGATCACTTTAATAAAGTTTGTGAAATTCAAGTTTTCTGGTAACGCGAAGAAGCTTTTGGATAGCTCCTGTGTTGTTTTCATGGCATTTATTATGCTTAAATACAGCGGTCCAATTATTAAAATACTACCTATAAGCAAATATAAGTATTTCCCCATCTGTGTCAATCGGTAAATCATTCAGCTGACACCTCCTTTTTCTGGGTTAATTTAACCTGGATCAGTGAAATCGCTGCAATCAGCAAAAAAACTATTACTCCCACTGTTACCGAGTAGCCGAACCTTCGTTCTTCAAATGCGAGTTTATAAATCAAAGTCCCAATAGATTCAGTTGCACCAGCTGGACCACCACCCGTGATGGCCATTACATAGTCGAAGACT
This sequence comes from Mesobacillus stamsii, assembly GCF_030814065.1. Classification (NCBI taxonomy): domain Bacteria; kingdom Bacillati; phylum Bacillota; class Bacilli; order Caryophanales; family Bacillaceae; genus Mesobacillus; species Mesobacillus stamsii. The sequence continues at coordinate 26,466 of NZ_JAUSUN010000030.1, read as the reverse complement.
CCCAAACCGGCTTTAAGCTGTAAAATGAACACTATACTAATGGTAGGGATTAAATAAGCGAAGGTTACATGCTTGAATTTTTGGCTGTAGCTAGCCCCGTCCATTTCAGCTGCCTCATACAATTCGCCAGGCACGTTTTGAAGTGCAGCAGCGAACAATACCATAGGGATGGCCGTTGCAGTCCAGATATTTGCAAAGAGGATACCAAACCCCGCCATGTCAGGATTTGATAAAATATTTGTAGAAAGGGCCTCAATACCAAGATTTTGCCCAAGTGCCGGCAATGCCCTATAATACATTTCCTTAAAAATCATTCCAACAGTAACTAAGCTCATTACGGCAGGCACAAAGAAAACGGTAGTAAAAAAAGAAAAGCCTTTTAAATTTTTGGATTCTAAAATCAAAGCTATAGTTATAGCAAAAAATATGACTCCCACTATCAAAAAGAAAGAATACTTAAAAGTGAATCCTAAAGTTTCAATGAAACGTTCATCGTCAATCAATCTTTGATAGTTTTCAAATCCAATTACATTGAATTGCTGGCTGATTCCATTCCAGTCTGTGAAACTGTAGAAAAGCCCCATTAAAAGGGGGATAACAAAAAAAACAGAATAAATAATAAGTCCTGGCAACGTTATAAAAAAATCGGTTAAACGTTTCGAACCTTTCTCCCTGTTTTTGCCATTAAATGCCATTTCCACTTCCTCCTCCACTCCAACGATCTCCATATCCTGGACCTCACTTACAACGTTTAAGATAATGATTTTAGAATCACATCTTAAACGTTGTATAGCAATTGGCCCAAAGTCTGAAGATGTAGATATTCCTTTCCCTCTAAAATCTATTTGTTATAGATTTGCTTTACTGCTTTGTCCAGCTTTTTCATAGAAGCATCAACATCACCAGTTGCAATTAAATCTTGTAAAACTTTGTTAAACTCCGTCACCATCCCTGGGGCCCAATAGTTCCTTGGAATTTTAAAGTTTTTACCTTCTTTTATCGCGTTCGTCACTGCCTCAAGCTCAGGTACCGATGATTCTACGCCATTAACCAATGATGGAGATCCTTCGATATCATGGAATTTTTGTGCAGTTTCTTTCTTTGTCAACCATTCCAAAAAGATTTTCGCCTCTTTTTTATACTCTGAATCTTTGGAAATCGCTAACCCATAATCCATATTGGTTCCAACCTTAGTCTCTGCTTCTGTCTTGCCAGGTACCAAGAACATGGATATGTTCAGATCAGGATTTGCTTCCTTAATTAGAGGCAGGGCAAATGTTCCCTGATACATCATTGCGGCTTTACCATTCGCAAATTCATTTATTGCTTGTTCATAACCAACGCCAAGGCTGTCTTTTTGGCCGTATTTGTGCAATTTCAAAATAAACTCCGCTACTTCTTTCATACCTTGATGATCTGCTGCAGAAGCTTTCCCTTCTGCAATATCCTTGAACAGTTCACCCTTATCATCGAAAAACAGCCCAGTTAACCTATCACCTAATGCTCCAATAGTCCATAGTTCCTGGTCAGAAAAAGATAAGCCCATGATTCCTTTAGATTTGAAATAGTCCAAAACTTCAAATAGTTCATCTTGCGTTTTTGGTATTTCAATATCATGTTCATTAAAAAGATCCACATTGTAGTAAATTCCAGTACCATTGGCCAAATACGGAACAAAGTAATTTACTCCATCAATTTTATTATCATCCACCACATCCTGACTGAAATTAGATTTAAGGAATTCTTCTTTGGTTAAATCGATAAAATACCCTTCATAAACAAGCCCTAACTCCGCAGTATTATACGGGAATGTTGCTATGTCAGGCATATCATTGGCGACTGCTCTCGTTTGCAGGACAGTGGCTGTCTCAGGAGGATTGTTTACAGTAACTTTGATGTTTGGGTATTCCTTGTGAAACTGTTCAAGTATTTTTGGCCAAACTGAATTTAATTCGGGTTTGTGGGATACGACTTCTAACTCAACTGCACCCTTTCCTGAACTTTCTCCACTCGTTTCCTTACTACTGCTGCATGCAGCCAGAAGTGTACCTACAATCAACAGCACTATTAAAAATTGCAGTGTCTTTCTCATAATTCCCCTCCTAAATAATCATAATTTCTTCAATGATCGACTCAAATTATACTTTGAATTTATCCACTCTCACCTACCCTCTGTTAATGTACTTCATTGACATTCAGCATTGAGTTTCACACAACAAATGACACGGTTTACAATTTCATCCTATCATAGGTGATTAAAATGTAAACGCTTTTTTAGTTAAACGTTTTACATATAAATTCTTATTTTACGCTGAATTTATTAGCTTTTAAAAATAAAAAAGGATCCCGATTTATGGAATGGGACCCGAGTTGTTTATGGCTGGCTTTATCTATCTAATTTTATTTTGTTTTCGTTATATCCATACAGCTTTCACGCTCTATTATAGAATAAGGTAACTCGATCTTCATAGGGATTTTTTTTCCGTTATTTATTCGATCGATCAATAGTTTAGCGGTGACCTTCCCGAGTTCTTCCCGGGGAACATGAATGGTAGTGATCATCGGAGAAACATATTGGACAGTATCGATATCATCTATTCCCATGATGGAAATATCCTCTGGAACCTTCAAGTCACTTTCCTTAATGGCCTTGACAGCACCAATCGCAGATAAATCATTTCCGCAAAAAATTGCTGTGACCTCTCTTTTATCTTTTAAATATTCCTTGGTAGCCAAGTAACCGTATTCGGAAGAAAATTGGCATTCTATGATATTTTCATTTCTTACAGTCAAATTTAATTGCCTCATTGCATCACAATAACCCTGGTACCTAACTTCGTTTTTAGTTTCTCCTAAATACGCAATCTTTGTGTGCCCGAGTCTATTTAAATACTTTACAACAGAAATTGCTGCCTGGTAGCCATCAGTCAAGACCTGGTCATAGTCAGCATGTGCTACCTTATTCAACCCGGTATATACGATATATTTGTAATGCTTTTTTATGAAACTTAGTAAATGTTTATCAAACCTTCCCAGGATTGCGACACCATCAACATTATAAGAGGAAATGAGCTCGTATGTTTTGGGGTCATTAATGTCATATCCTGAAAAGGAATATTTTAATATGTATCCCAGTTTAAACGCTTCACGTTCCAGTGAACGGGCAATTTCTGAAAAAAATGGATTGCTGTCACCAACAGTTGAACGTGCATAGATACACCCAATCGTCTTTGATTGGGTCTTCTGCGGAAAGTGAGAATCCTTCATTTTCAATCTGCGCGCAGTGGCATTTGGTACGTAGTTTGTCTGCCTTACTATGTCCCAGATCTTGCTCTGCACATCTTTGCTCGCAACTTTGGTATTACTATGATTAATGACCCTTGATACAGTTGTTATAGAGACCCCTGCCATTTTCGCAATATCTTTTAACGTTACTGAACTTTGATCATTTTCCATATTACCCCTCCAAAAGGTCAATTGCTAATCCTTAAATCTTGTTCCTCTTAAGTATGCCTGTTAATCTAAGTCCAATCTAAATACGAACCATATCGTCCAATGAAAGAAGTTCAACCAAAGGGGCTTTGCCAGCAGAACCAAAGTTCACAATTAAGGACCCTGCAATTTCCTTTACTGCTAATTCAACGGAATTGATTATTGCTGCTACATCGTCATCAAGAATTTTACCAGAAGTAACCGTGTCCATAATGGGTTGGAAGAATACTCGTGGATCTACTTGTTTTCTGTTTTCTTCCAGGAGTTGATATATCGCTCCTACTGAATCGCTGTTTTTCATAGCGGGAGATTTCATAAATAATTCTCTCAAATTCCTTGTAGTCGCCAGTCGGATGTCTGTATCGACATTTATTTTGTTGATCCCAGCAGAAATTGCCTTCTTCAATTCACCAATTGAAATTCCTTGAGCGCCCTCAACAATTCCCCCATAACCATTTATTTCGTCCACAATATGTCCAGGTATGGTAGAAGAACCATGGGAAACAATGGCACAAAATATCCCTTCATGTCTAAGTATTTCTTTAATAGCAACGACTATTTCTCTTCTTAGCTTAACATCTTTCCCTTTATTTGGCCCATGCATTGTACCATAGGAAATTGCTAAGCTGTCAACTTCAGTCCTTTTTATGAAATCAAGCGCTTGCAGAGGATTGGTATAGGTTGATTGGTTTGAGAAAACATGATCCTCAACACCAGCCAACACGCCTAGTTCACCTTCAACTGTAACCCCTCTGGCATGTGCATACTTGACTACTTCCTGCGTCAGTTCTATATTTTCTTCATAAGGAAGAGAAGAACCATCAATCATTACAGACGTGTACCCGCCATCAATTGCTGCCTTAACAGATTCTAAATCTTTGCCGTGATCTAAGTGAAGTACTATGGGAATAGGCGAATTCTCTGCATATTTCTTTACAGCATCACCTAGTAGCTTCGCTCCCTTCCTTTTATCTTCAATGGTTGAACTGATGAAGTCAGTTCTCCCCCCCATAAAGCCATTCGCTAAATCTGCACCTTGAATTAATGCTGGAGATCTAAACATTTCATGAACTTCGATGATTGCTTTTACCTGCGCAATCGTATTGACGTTAAATGCAGGCTGCCCAAAGCGATATCTTTCTGTAGCGTGAAGCAAAGGCATTAATGGAATTAATGGCATTTTTTACTCCTTCTCTCTTCAAAATATGAAATATTTTGGAACACCATGTGTTTCAAGTCCTAAATAAATTAGTTTTCAGACATACCTTTTCTGAGTTTCTATCTAGTTATGAGATAAATGTCCAATGCATTATATATGTTAGCATTAAGGGGAGAAACTTCAAAATATTTTTTACTCAAACGTTTTATCTCTCTTAGCGCTACACACACTTTTTTTATAATGTTTAAACTAGAGCTCCGAAACCTTTTAGAACCTATTAATTATTTCATAGTATTGCTAATTAATGATAAATATAAATTAGTAGATCACATAATTTAAAAGGGTTTTTATTTCTAATGAGGATTATCATCCTTGTTAAACGTTTGCATAAAATTTGATTATCATTTAACTTTATACATGTTAGTATTTATCTAAAGTTAACTGAATAGGCTTCTCGCTTTTTGATTTATGCAAATAGCCACAGTTCTAAAAAATCATCGTTTTAGCAATTAAAGGCCCTTGCAGAAGGTACGAAAACTACTATACCCAAAGATTTTAATACTAAATTAGCAGGGAGGAATATAAATAGTAGGGACCGCTCTAAATTTCTTTATCTTACCCCTCTATGATTGTTCCCTTGTGAGAAGAAAGCTATATTTCCCTTTCAAGCACCATAAAGGTTGTTAACTTGGGAATCTCGAATTCTTGATTCATCTGAAAACCTACATCGGTATCTCAAAATATTATTTAATTTATCCCGAGAAAATATCTTAATCTAAATTATAATATAGTAATGAATGAAGAGGAAAAATCCAGAAAATTTTTTCTTGCTTTTTTATGAAAGTTAGTAAATGGGACAAGAGACACACATAAAGTAAAATTGGAAATTTAGACTTTGTGTTCCATGTTTGAGGTTAAAAGCGTGAATCTTACGCCAAAAATTTAAATATTACTATATTTCCAGAAGAATTTCTCTAATGAAATAAAGGAGGGACAAGGGCATGCTTCATGAAAAATATATAAAACTTAAATCAATACTTAGAGAAATGGAATCCGTGGCTGTTGCTTTTTCAGGCGGTGTAGACAGCACTTTTTTATTGAAAGTGGCAGTCGATGTGCTTGAACCAGAAAATGTGGTGGCGATAACGGCTAATTCAGAATCATTCCCCTCAGTTGAACTAGAAGAATCGAAAGCATTGGCCAGCCTTATTGGGGCAAAACATATTATAATAGAAACTTCAGAGTTGAACCTGCCCGGCTATGCCGAAAATACCAAAGATAGATGCTATTTCTGCAAAAAAGGACTGTTTAACGACGTATATCCGATTATGAATAAATATGGATTCAAAAATGTGGTGTATGGGTTGATTGCCGATGATATGGGCGATCATCGTCCTGGTTTAAGAGCAGCCAAAGAGCTTGATGTTCGAGGTCCGTTGCAGGAGGCAGGTTTATATAAGACTGAAATTCGTGAATTATCTAGGGAGATTAAGTTGCCGACATGGGACAAACCAGCCATGGCTTGTCTATCTTCGAGGATCGCTTATGGCGAAACGATTACACAAGAAAAACTAACAAAAGTAGAAAAATCAGAGTTCTTTATAAAGAAGCTTGGTATTAGGCAGGTTAGGGTAAGAACTCATGAAGAAATTGCCCGTATTGAAGTGGATCCCCCTGATCTCAAAGTGATCCTCGAAAACTACAAGGTGGTTTCCAATGCACTTGAATCATATGGCTACAAGTATGTAACACTAGACCTGGCAGGGTACAAAAGTGGCAACATGAATAAGATGATTGCACAAGGAGTTTCAAAGGTATAACTACTCACAAAACAATTAGGGGTTGATATGTAAATGGAACAAATTGAATATATCCTTCAGCAGGTTAAGGAAGGCTCCTTAAATGTAGACCACGCTAAAAAATTACTATTGCCATATGAGGATTTGGAAGGGTTTGCAAAGCTTGATCATTTTCGTCAAGGACGGACCGGTTTTCCAGAAGTAGTATATGGTGAAGGAAAAACGGTCCACCAAATCATTAACATTATAAATAGCCTTATGAAAACAAACAGGCGTGTCCTTGCCACACGAATTGACGAATTAAAAGCACACCAAATTCAAGCAATACTACCCATGCTCACCTATCACCCTGTTGCCAAAGCATTGACCTGGGTACATTCCGAAGAGCCTGAAGTCCTGTATGATGGATACGTTGCAATTGTCTGTGCGGGAACATCCGACCTTCCTGTTGGGGAAGAGGCTGCTATTACAGCCGAAGCTTTTGGATGTAAAACTGAACGGATTTACGATGTCGGCGTTGCTGGGATACACCGCCTGTTCCACCAGCTTGAACGGATTGAGAATGCGTCGGCGACGGTTGTTATTGCTGGCATGGAAGGCGCATTAGCAAGTGTGGTAGGCGGATTGATTAGCAATCCTATCGTAGCTGTTCCCACAAGCATCGGATACGGAGCTAACTTTCAAGGACTATCAGCTCTGCTATCAATGCTGAACACCTGCTCCCCCGGGATCAGTGTCGTAAATATTGATAATGGATTTGGCGCTGGGTATTATGCCGCGCTAATCAACCAAAAAACTTCAAACAAGAAAGGAACGTACAGAAATGAGGACTCTATATTTTGACTGTTTCTCTGGAATCAGCGGTGATATGACAGTGGGTGCTTTAATCGATTTGGGTGTTGATCCCATTGTTATCGAAAAAGAGTTAAGAAAACTGAAGCTGGAAAGTGAATATTCTCTATCATGGGAAAAAGTCTTGAAAAACGGGATTTCCGCTGTCCAATTTCATGTTAATGTCGAGTACAACCCTAATCCCAAGGATGATCACCATTATAAGAAATCACACGGACACAGACATTTCAGCCATATAATGGAGATGATCAAAAATGCAAATTTTAACGAGAGGGTGACAGAGATTTCACTCGAAATCTTTGATAAAGTTGCCCTTTCCGAATCCAAAATACATAATATCCCTCTGGAAAAAGTTCATTTTCACGAAGTCGGAGCGATTGATTCCATAATTGACATAGTGGCGACTGCCATTTGCATTGATTTGCTGAATCCCGATGAAATCATCTCTTCCCCTGTTCCAGTTGGAAGCGGAACGATAAAAATTGACCATGGATATTATCCAGTACCTGCTCCAGCAACATTGGACCTATTGAAAGGGATTCCCCTTAAAGAAACAAATATAGAAGGCGAATTAACTACACCAACCGGCGCTGGCATCCTGGCTACATTAATAGACAAGTTTCAGACAATGCCTTCCATAAAAATTGAACAGATTGGATATGGAGCGGGAACAAAAACTTTCAAAAATCATCCAAATGTTTTACGTCTAGTGATAGGAGAGAGGGTTGAGCGCAATGAAACATGACTTAGCGCATCGGTTTGAGCATCTTGATGAAAATATGATGAAAGTTGAAGTAAATCTTGATGATATATCAAGTGAGTGGCTTGGATATGTAATGGACTTACTATTCGAAGTCGGTGTCAACGACGTTTTTTATATCCCTATCTACATGAAGAAGAATCGTCCTGGTGTAATGCTTCAGGTCCTGTGTGACACCAAGAATCTTGAATTGGTCAAAAGTATCATATTTGCAGAAACCACCACATTAGGAATAAGGTACTACCCAGCCTCCGTCCACAGGCTGGAAAGACGATTTATAAAGGTGGATACGCACTTGGGAAGAGTATCTGTAAAGCAGGGGTTTCATAAGGGGATGTTAGTACAACAAGCCCCTGAATATGAAGATTGCAGGAAATTAGCAGAAAAACACAAAATTCCTTTGCAGCTGGTTTTCCAAGAGGTATGGAAAGAACTTTGACATTTTTGCTCTTCTATTAGGATAATTCAGCAAACGCGATATCCAACTTCCTCAACTATAATCTGCTCCCAGTTTGATCCTAGTGAATGGCATGAAGATTGGTTAAGGGTGATTACAGCCATCCAAATGTACCATCTCTGCCATTGTTTTTACCAAAGAGTGACAAGAAATTTACCACTAAACGACAAGCTATTTACCAACCCAATGTAAAAGGCAAGCGAAGCGCTTCTTGATACTAAGTAGGCGGGAGAAGCTTACGGCTGGCAGCCTCTAGCGACCATCGAGAGTGCTCCAAGGGGATTGCCGGCAAGGGCTGCAACATTATACCCATCGGAGACTCAGTGTCAAGAATGCCTTTGGAGCGGTCGATAAAAGGGTTGGTAAATGAATGTACAATTCTGATAAATTCCTTCTAAAAGAGTGGTAAAAAGCAATGGCCGTAATCAAAGGCCTACTTGTAGACTTTATTCATGATCGCATAAATAGTACATGATTCCTATCACATCATGATGGATGGAGATAATTCAATGCGTGGACGTCGTGGATGTTTATGGGCTCTTTTCTTTGCGCCATGGGACGGTGATCTTTTTTCATTCTGCCTTTGGAAACCTACCGTTAATAATTGCGTACGCTAAGATTCCAACATGCAAGTGCCAATCGAGCACTACTTTGATTTGCTTCTTGTATGAGTTCTACTACGAGTGGGTGATCTGACGGAAGAATCATTCTTCCTCTTTGTCCCCCAGACCGCCAGGGTCTTTTTTCTTAATAATAGAATTGCTGTTGCTGCTGCTTCAGCTAATGCATTCTCTTTTTTAAATCCTTTTCAATTAATTTCCTGCGCTTTTTCTTTGCTGCAAAAGATGTCATTACCTACTGGCAAGTTTGTAGTGGACTTTCACCTCCAAGTTATCGCCCATGCAGGGCACACCAAAGTAAAATCGGGAGCTGTTTATATACGCTCCCGGTTACTTTCCGTTAAAATTCTGGATGAAGACAGAAATAAACAATCAATTTAAACCCCTATAAGTCCATAAAAACCGTTACCACGTCCAGTTATTTACTATCCTGCAGCAATCCCATTTCCCTTGACGACTCAAAATTAAAATTCCCTTTTGGGTTGGCTTTGGTTGGAAGCATTTCAACGAATGGGAACAATTCTTTTTTTGCTACTTCGTAAACCCTGCCTAGTTCTTTGACGGGATCAGGGTGTTCATCGACTCGCAAGTCGACCAATGGATATTCCTCGGTACTGACTACTTTCACCGCGGCGGATTGCCTTCCACGTTTGTCGCCGCCAGCATCCTGCCCGGCCTGAAGGGCGATGATCAGCCTGTCCGCAAGCGGCTTTCCTTTGCTGTTTTCAAATGCCCGGGCGGTTTCCAGAATTGTGTCTTTTCCGACAAGCATATTCCCTGCCACACCGTAGTTTTGACCAACAATCTGGCCATTCCATCCATCACATTTTTCACCAGTGAAGGCAACCGCCTTACCGGTATTGTCGACAATAACAAACTGCCTGATTGCCGGCTCTGGATCTTCCTTAAGGATTCGTTCCTTTACTTCCTCGGCCGATAATCCTTCCTTCAGATACTTCAGTCCGTTGATACCGATATATGGGTTTACAAAGGATTGGGTGGCAATCCCACCTACGCCAGCTTCCACAAATGGGCACAGAGTTCCAACAGCTGGTACCCTTGTTGTCACAGCGACACCGAAATTTCCGGTTTCCTCACATCTTGCTGTAATAGAAAAAGTCATTTCTAATTCCTCCCTTTCCTTTTAAAAGTCAGCCTTTCATAACATCTTCAATAAACGCTTTTAAAGTATGAACCCCGTATACACAGTCGTTCAAAGATGACCATTCAAGCGGATTGTGGCTGATGCCGTCCTTGCTCCTGACAAATAACATCGCGGCTGGATACTTTTCTCCTACAATCATTGCATCATGGCCTGCTCCGCTTGGAATGAAAACAGGCTTAATGCCAACTTTCCGGACTGCTTTAACCAGCTGTTCCTGAAGCTGTTGGGCAATCGGCATCGGTGTAATTTGGGTGTTGCAGCTAGTCCTGACCTCAATACTCCTCTCAGTAGCTACTGCTTCTGCCTTTTTCCTGACCATCTCTACCAGCCGGTCCCGGGTTTCTTCATGAATATCACGGATATCAGTAAACATGTATACTTCTTGAGGGATTACATTCACACCATTTGGAGAAACATTTATCCTCCCCACTGTCGCTACAGCTGTTTCAGAAACTTTCCCCGGCAGCCTCTCGACTTCCTGAAGAAACATGCCCGCAGCCACCAGCGGATCTTTGCGGCCAACCATTGGCGTATTGCCCGCATGGCCGGCTTCCCCCATAAAAATAACTTCCAGCCAGGCTGGCCCTGCAATGCCGCTGACAATCCCGACAGGTTCATCCTCTCTTTCAAGAATTTTTCCCTGTTCAATATGGACTTCGACAAACAATTCTATTTCCCTGCCATGGTTCCTCGCATCAATATACTTGTCAAAACTGCTTCCGTATTCATTGATTACTTCATCAAACGTCAGATCGTTTTCGTCAACGAGTCCCTTCAATAAATCAGGGCTTGTCTGGCCCGTGAAAGCACGACTTCCTGTCAGTCCGCTTTTGAAGCGAGATCCTTCCTCATCCGAAAAAATCACGACCTCATACGGTTTTTCAGGTGCATAACCTTGCTCCTTCCATGACTCAACTACCTCTAATGCTGAAAGAACACCTAGTGGCCCGTCAAAATGCCCTCCGTTGGGTACACTGTCAAGATGCGAGCCGGAAATAATCGAAGGTCCATCACTTTTGCCTCGCAGCTTTCCGAACACATTTCCTGCTCCATCAACCGTGACAAAAAGACCCGCATCTTCCATCCAGCTTATGACCAGTTCCTTCGCCTGCTTTTCGAGTAATGAATAACCAGACCGAGTCACACCGCCACTTTCTTGCAAACCAATATTTGATAGTTCACTAAGTCTTCTCGCAATCCGTTCTCCACTTACTCCCGAATGGCTAAGCTCAGGCTTATACCCTTCCAATAACCTTCCATAAAAAGTTGCTTGTTCTGTTTTCTGCATACTTTCACCCCGTTGCATTTAAAAATTTTTACCAAATCTTCTTTCTCTTCAGCTCATAAAGGAAGTAGCCAAAGATATAAAACATCAGCGAACCTGAACCGACAATACTGACCCAGATCAAAATATTGAATGCTTCGGCAGAAATGATCATTTGCGTGTCACCTCCTGTACAGCTCCGACCCGATATAGTTTTTCCCAGTCATAATTTGCAGGCTTCACTAAGCTGCCAATCCAGCAGACGAGGAATGAAATCCATCCACTGACAACGACACCCTGCAGTGACCCGATTGTATAATAGGCAATATATCCGCCGATTACAGCAAGGATTGCTGCCCAGAAGCTGACATCTGCATTCAGCTTTTTCCAGAACAGGCCATAAATGATCGGGAATACGAATGCTGCGTTGATAACGCCCAGGAAAATGAGCATCTGCAGCATAGTCAGGAATTTCGGTAAACTGATGAGAAGCGCTAGAACCCCAATGACAACTGTCAGCACCTTTGCCATCTTTAGCAGCTTTTTATTATCCGCATTTGGATTAATGGATTTATAAACATCATTTAAAATCAGCGAAACCAATGAATTAAGAATGGCCGCGATGGTAGAAGCTAGGGCAGACCATACTCCGACAAGAAAGACCCAGCTAACGAATTCACCACCATAGATTTCAGCAATATATGGCGCAACCTGGTTTACCTGCTCTGGAGCCTGATCAGTGCCGATTGCAACGAAAGCAAGGGTTGCTGTGGCAAGAGGGACAAAGAACCAGCCAATCCCGGCAAGCGAGAAGATGCTCATCAGTTTCTCTTTTCGAACCGCATATGCCCTTTGCCAGAAGGTGTTATCCATGAAAACTTCCCCAATGCCCATCATCGCTCCGGCGAACATGAATAAGATTCCAGACGGAAGCAGCAAATCAAGTTTTTCTGGTGCCAGCTTTTGGATTCCTTCATATATTGGTGCTACGCCAGTATTAAAGTACACAATCGGCGGAACGACAATAACCACAACGAATATCAGCATTACCTGGAAGAACGCGATTCCTGTGACAGACGAGAAACCTCCCATCGAAGCATAGATAATGACTATCAGGAAAGTCAGCACAACAGCCAGTTCATAAGGAATATGGAAGGTCTGCTCGAGCAGGAGTCCTCCCCCGATTCCCTGGGTCATCAGCAATCCGAAAATATAGATGAATACCATGAATAAAAAGAAATAATAGTTCTTTTTATCAAATCTGTTCTTGTAAAAGTCTCCAATTGTCTTTCCATTTGGAATGATGGCGTGAATCCTTTTTCCTAGCGGGGAGAAGGCAACCACAGCCACACCGCCCAAAAAAGAATAGGCAATTGCTCCGATAACCCCCATACCGTATGCCGCTTCAGGGGCTGCCATGATTGTGTTTCCAGTAATCCAGAAGGCAAGGAGAGAAGTAGTTCCAAAGGCGACGCCGAGCTTACCGTTCCCTGAAATATAATCATCAGCAGTGGAAACCTTTTTTGAAATGTACCAGCTTGATGCGATAAAAATTGCGCCCAACGCCAAGATAACTAGTATATTAACCGAAAAAGCGCTCATCTTGCCCTACCCCCTCCTTCTTGCTAGTGTATTCCATTTCCCCATAAAGACCGACCATTGGACCAAAAGTTGAAGCGATTACAATTAAAAACAATAAAATGCTTGCCGTAATCCAGAATGCCATCATCATTTCCCCTTTCAGTAATTTACTGATAATTATATAAAATTTTGAATTTTAATAATATGTCTAAAAAAGACAAAGAAACCAAACCAAATTTGTCTCATAATGATAAACCAGGCTTGTTAAGGTACTTATTAATTTTCAATGCTAGATAAAGTTCCAAACCCAATTCTCCAACCAAATCTTTGATTCCGAGAATGGTTTTGATTCTATTAATTCGGTATTTAACTGTATTTTCATGAAGAAACATTTTTTCGGCTGTTTTCCTAGTGCTTTGGCTATTGGCAAGGTAACACTCCAATGTTGTCGCAAGTTCAGTATTATGTTGGTTGTCATACTTAAGTATCTTTTCGAGGTCCATTTTCAAGAAGCTCTCAAGTTCTTTTTGATCCATACTGAGAAATAACCTGTACACTCCCAGCTCCTTATAGGTCAAAAATTTGACTCCTGGATGATCGACCTGTTTTATGTACTCCACGCACACGAATGAGTCCTGTAAAGAATAGTGAATTTCTGAAAAATCGATAAAACTCCTGCCTACTCCAGCTCGGAGTTGGAATCGTTCTTCTAAGCTCGATAAGAACTCACAAAGTATTTTATGGAAGTCTGCTTCAACAGTTTTCTCCCTGCAGGCAAATAAAATGGAATAACGATAGCCATCTTCGTAAACCAGCGTCAAATTCGGAAAAAGGTTCAGGTTCCGTTGAAGTTGTCGGGAAAAGTTTTGTTTCATCCCAAGGCCACCATCGTAGTCGAAACTGTCGGAAAGTAATTCCACTGTGATAAAAACATAAACATCGTTTTCCCGATATAAATTCATTTTTTTTAGAATGGCTATGCCGTTATCGGGATTTTTTAAAATGTCATTCATGATGGAGCGCTGATAACTAAACTTATTCGAGATATTCTGATTCAACGACTGAATTTCAAGTGCAAAAACTGTCGTTGCCTGCTCAATAGCAAAGATATCCAGGGAATCCAGCACTTCATCCTTTTCAGCTACCACAAGCAACACCCCGGACAGTTCCTTCTCAGTCATGATTGGAAAGAAGTAAACCTGATACTCTTCACCATCGATATAGACATCTCTATTAAGTGGCCGGTCACCGTTCCACATACCTTCGTCTTTAATGGAATGACTGATATCCTCAATTTTCTGATCTGTACAAGCAAGCAAATCGAAATATTCATTGGAAACGCCCACTGGTTTGTTGATTAATTCCGACAGCGTCTTAGTAATTTCCGCTATATCCTGATTGGACATATACACTTTTGTTAATTCCCGGTGAATATGGTTCGAGCGCTCATTTCGAGAAAGCAGTGTCGCATTTTCAATAGCTATTACAGCCTGGGTGGCGAATGTCTGAAGCAGCATAAGATTTTCCTGATTAAACCGGACATTTTCTGAAAAGCTATCAATCGTCAGCACGCCGGTGCACTTCCCCTCCGTAATCAAAGGGGCGCAAATCGTACTTGTCGGGATTCTGTGGTCTTTCCCAAGAGACTTTTGGTATAAATCCATGTTTCCAGGTGAGAGGTCGGACATCCCCTTATATGTATCAGTTCCAGAAGTAAACAACAACGGCTCCTTCAATACCAGCGTCTTACCGCTCATTCCTTCATTGGGCCTAAGCGCCACTTTTCCCATATATTCCATATTAAATCCAATAGCCGAAATCGCCTTAAGGAAATCTTTCTGGGGATCAAAAAGAAACAGTACACTTGCATCAGCCCAATCGAAAACACATAGAACCTCTTCAATAATCAGATGCAGTACCTCATTCAGGTCCCGGGTAGAAGTCAAAGCCTTCGTGGCATTAATCAAACTCATCAGTTGCTTCTCTGTATTCATTCAGATCCCGTCCCTTTTCGATGTTATTTAAAACCATCATATAAGGAAAACAAACTCCCGTCATCTGTGTTATACAGTTCTCACTCTTTTAAGTTCTAAAAAACCGCTGCTTAAAAAATATTATCCCTTACCACTAAACATAAATGTTTTTCTGGAATAATAATCACTGGTGTTAATTAAACAGGAGGACAAACTCATCTACTTCATTCAATATGTACAAAAAGGCTGGAAATCACGAAGACATGTTTACTATAATTTAGATAAATATGATCATAATATTGAGCGTTTATACCCGATTGGATCCTATTTGACCCAGAACTCCTGTGGACAGCTCAACGCATAACCCTTTCCTCCCCCTCCCTTACACTCGAGAAATTTCACATTTTATGTGAAGTATACTTCGTTCTCATTGTTCTCAAACAATTATGTAATTTTGGTAGAAGGGAATTTCCTCTTTGGATAACCACCAGCAAACTATTTTCATAGGAAAGACATTGCAAAGGCTGCGGAAAGAAGAGAAATTGAATCAGGAAGATTTAGCACACCCCAGCGGTTTAACAAGAGAATACATCTGAATGCTTGAACGGAATATATATAATCCAACTCTCTGGACGATACAACGTTTAGCAAAATCATTCGGCATGGAACTTCAAAGCAGCAAAAAAGATAGCCAGAACAAAGATTAATCAGACTTCAAGGAGGCAGCAAAATGAAGTACTTCATCCTATATATCTCCTACTCGCCCGACTTCACCCAGGAACTTTATATCAAAAGCAAGTCCATCGAGCATCTCCTTGAACGCATCGGCCGCTATACCCCCTGCTGCCTCGCCACAAGCCAAGACAACATCAACACAAACCAAACCCTATCCATCTACGCAAGAGAAATCATTCCCAGCCAACTTAGCATAAAGAAATCTCAATTCGCCACCATAAACGAAAACAAAAGCTACAGCACAAAGGATTTAGAGTAGAATGCCAATAAAAAATAACAAAAACCAGATCGGAACCTAATCCGATCTGGTTATAAACTTTAGATTTAAAATCCCCATGCCGCTACAAGCCCAGGACAAATAACCCCAGCAAAACTAAAACAACCCGCCCATGCAGCAAATATTTCGACCCCCGAATAGAACCTAGGAGCCGCCCCTTTATCCCATAGAAAAACCAATTCGCGACAATAAATGAAAATAAATCCTACAGCACAAAAGACTTAGAATAACCCGATCACAAAAAATCCACCAAGACACATTGTCCAGGCGGATTTTTGTTTATTCATTCTCACACAACCCAGCCACCTGACACCCACACCCCATGCCTTCATACCCCTTGAATATAACCACCATACCATACTAGTTGTAAAAAATGGTGGGACGAGGAACCTCGTCCCTATGTCCCTCGTGTTTGGCAAACGAGGGGATGGCCTTACTGTCCATAGCCAAATGTTTGCCGAAATCCGGTAATAGGTGCGTTATACCTTGGACAAGTCGCTCAAAGAGTTGATCCACCAACTCTTCATGGTCCATAAATGTTTTTAAAAAACGGGTGTATGCCGAGGACGTTGGAACTTGCCCTTCAAATCCACACATATCCCTTAACTGTCCATTACGCCCAAGTTCTCGACGTGATTTTTCAATAGTGTCGTGTTGGAACACAATTCCTGCCAATACCGAGTTCTACATGGCACAAACCGGATAGTCATCCCGACCCTGTCCACGTTTTTTTTCAAGTGTTGCCATCAGGTCTTCATCGGGCATATAGTCCAGTACCAGACCCAAACGCTCCAAATCCCCAAGTTCATCAAGTTCTTTCCAGAAAAACAGACTCATTTGTGATATAATAGCCACGCAGGAAACCTCCCAAGTCTTTAGATTGTTTTTGTCGTGATTAACTATCTATTCCACTTTGGTGCGGTTTTTCCTGCTTTTTAGTTGTTTGGGGTGGATTTTTTAACGATCCCGTATTTCTATGCTATTTCCTCTTGTTTTTACCCCTTTTGTGGGGGAAAGTTTTTTTATGCCCCTTCAGTAATCCTTATCTGATGCGGCTTTACGTACATCGAAAATAGCTCTACGGGACCCATGACCTTCATTATGTGTTTAATAACCTTTAATTTTTCAGCCTGTTCGGGTGTAATATATCCGTCAATGGCGAGCTCCAGTTCAGGTATTTTGGATAGACAACATTCAATGATTGCACAGCAATAAACGAGTGGTTGTTTATACAAAGATAAGCCTACATGTTCAAAGTCGCACTTATTTGTGCTTGGAAACGCAATCTGCACATATAAAAAGGCGGTTATTCCTCAACCGGAGCATCCCACTCCCCTCTATGACTATAGATTTGTCAAACTAACGCTCAAGCTAAACTTGTTTCATTGCGTTTTGTGCCTTGAGCGAAGCGAAAGGAATGGATATAAAAATGAAGCAAAAACAATTGAAAACCTTTTTGAAAGCGTTTATAATTATTAATATACAAAATATAGTATATTGTTCACGAGGTAGATGGTGATGTGGGAAAAATTATATTCTAAGAACGGATTAGCAGCCAAACATATTGCACAAGAATTAATCCAATTGGATATCGGGGTTAAGATTCCACGAGTATCGGATTACAGTGAAAAGTTGAATTTTGGCAGGGGAACCGTGCAGAGTGCCCTAAGTCTATTGGAGGAAATGAAGGCGATAAAGCTTGAAGCGAGGGGTCATTTAGGTACCTTCTTGATTAGAAAAGATAACGACCTCTTAAGTGAAATTGCGGGGATTTCTCCACTAGTAGGTTCTATGCCCTTGCCCTATTCAAGAAAATATGAAGGGTTAGCGACGGGAATTATTGAGGCATTTGAATCAAAAGGGAAAAAAATCTATTTAAGCTATATGCGTGGTGGCTTAAACCGGATCGAAACAGTTCGTACAAAGAGAAGTGATTTTGTAATTGTCTCTAAAATGACGGCAGAAAAGGTACTCTCTGATTACCCAAATCTTAAGATTATCAAAAGACTAGGAATGAATAGCTATGTTTCTGCCCATAAGATTTTCCTAGCCGACTCTAATGAAGAAGAAATTCGCGATGACATGAAGATTGGCGTTGATATGGACTCTTTGGACCAAAGGAATCTGACCTTTATGGAATTTGGTGGAAGAAATGTAGAATTTGTTAATGTCAATTACATGCAACTGTTTGAGATGCTTTTATCCAAGCAAATTGATGCTGCTGTCTGGAATCAAGATGATCGAAAAATGGATGGATCATTTAAAGCGATAGATTTTCAGTCACCACAAGCCAAGAAAATCTCGATGGATACTTCAGAGGCCGTCATTATTATTGATGGGGACAGAGAAAAAGAAATTTTGGAAAAATGGAATTCAGTGGAATTAGAAAAAATTCTAGAAATCCAAGCAAGTGTTGAAACGGGAGAGAGATTACCAAGCTATTAATTAATACAAGACCCCAAAAAAGAAAGGTCTGATCATCATGTTACAAAACGGGATCACGTATATGCATGAACATACAACAATTGATCTATCAGAATTGAAGTGTAATGAAGATTGTCAGTTAGATGTATTTTCAGAGACTGTTAGAGAGTATAAGAAGTTATACGAAAAAGGAGTTCGAAATATCGTCGATGTGACGAACTTCGGAATGGGGAGAAATATTCCCTTTGTACAAAAGGTAGCAGGGGAATCTGGAATCAATATTATTCATGCAACTGGTTTTTACCAAGAAAAATTTTATCCCATCCAGGTATTCCGCGAAACAAAGGAACAGCTGGCTGAGAGAATGGTAAAAGAAATTACCGTAGGCATTAAGGGTACAAATGTCAAAGCCGAGATCATCGGTGAAATCGGTACAAGTCACAATAAATGGACTGATGCAGAAAAGAAGGTGTTCGAAGCAGTCGTGATGGTCCATAAGGAAACGAACAAGCCGATTACAACACATACGAGTTTGGGGACTTTGGGACATGAACAGGTTGCGTTCTTTAAGGAAAACGGAGTTGATTTGAATCGAGTCATTATTGGTCATGTCGATTTAACTGGAGACTTCGATTATATTTTGAAGATCATAAAAGAAGGCGCTTACGTAGAATTTGACACGATTGGCAAAGAGAATTACATGCCAGACCAAGTTCGAGCTGATATTTTGAAAAAACTGCAAGACCTTGGGTTTATCGACCGCGTTCTTTTATCCATGGATATTACGCGCAAGTCACATCTAGAATACCTTGGTGGATTGGGCTATTCCTTCTTATTAGATAATTTTGTTCCACGTCTGCAACAGAGCGGAGTAACAGACGAATCCATCGAAAAAATGCTTGTGAAAAACCCAATGACTTTTATGAAAGGATAAGTGGAATATATGCAAACATATCCTTTAAATAGTATTTCCATTGAAGCAGCCCAGCAAAAACAATTTAGACTGGTGGACATCGTTACCAAACATTTTCGTGGAGAAGAACTGCTGCAGTTAGGTGATTTAGGTGTCGTGAAAGGAATTAATAAGCCTCGTACCACGAAAAAAGTAGAAGAAGTATTAGCCGAGTATTTTGGTGTAGAAAAGGCGATGTTAGTACGGGGAGCTGGCACAGGGGCATTACGTTTTGGATTTATGAGCTTCTTAAAGCATGGCGATAAGATTCTTGTACATGAGGCACCAATTTATCCGACAAGTAAGACGACATTAGAATATATGGGAGTTGTTACAATTCCGGTTGATTTCCATGATCAGAAAAAAGTGGTGGAAGTGATTAAAGAGAATCCAGAGCTTAAGGGAGCACTCGTTCAGCATACTCGACAAAAGATGGATGACCGTTATGACTTAGTAGAGATCATTGAAGTCATACGTTCTGCAAACCCTCAATTAACGATCGTCACAGATGATAATTATGCAGCGATGAAGGTTGAAAAAATAGGAACGGAAGCTGGAGCAGACTTAGCAACCTTTTCTTTATTTAAGTTGTTGGGTCCTGAAGGGATAGGACTCATATTAGGAAAAGCAGCCTTAATTAACAGCATAGAGAAATTGAATTATTCAGGTGGAAGTCAAGTACAGGGTTATGAAGCAATGGAGGCATTACGAGGGCTCATTTATGCGCCTGTGATGCTTGCAATTCAAGCAAAAGTCAATGACCAGCTCATACGTTTTTTGAATAATGGGAAAGTTGAAGGTGTGAAACAAGCTTTTCTTGCCAATGCTCAATCTAAAGTGTTGCTGGTAGAGCTTGATGAGCCGATTGCAGAGGAAGTATTACAGCATGCAAACGAATTAGGAGCAGCTCCAAATCCAGTAGGTGCCGAATCCAAATATGAATTTGCTCCTATGTTCTATCGAGTTTCAGGCACATTCCTGGCAGCGGACCCTTCCTTAGCGAAAAAAATGATCCGCATTAATCCATTTAGAAGTGGTGTTGATACGATTATCCGAATACTCGAAACGTCGATTCAACGGGCGATAGAAAATCGTTCATAGAATACTATTATTGGAGGCAATGAAATGGCAAGAAGAGTAATAGTCTTAATATTAGATAGCTTAGGTGTCGGCTATATGGAAGATGCAATGGATTATCATCCGCAAGATGTGGGAGCCAATACCTTTTCGCATATATTAACAGAAGTTCCCTCATTAAAGATACCTACATTCGAGCGTCTCGGTATTAATAAAATATTGAATCATCCAAACTTGGAGAATACAAATCCTATTGCGAGCTTCGGTGTTTGCAAGTTAATGCATCAAGGTGCAGATAGTTTTGAAGGGCATAATGAAATCATGGGCACGAAGCCAAGAAAGGCTTATTTGGCGCCATTTATAGAGAATATGGATGAAGTAAAAATGGCACTTGAAAGGGAAGGCTATAAGGTAACCATTCCAAAACCAGAAATCCCTTATTTGTTAGTGAATGATTTGGTGATTGTCGCTGATAACATTGAGACTGATTATGGACAAATATATAATGTCAGTGCTCCTCTAGACTTTATTTCATTTGAAGAGGTTTTAAAAATCGGTCAATGTGTGAGAGATCATGTAAAGGTGAACAGAGTAATTGCCCTAGGTGGAGAAAATGTGACTCCAGAGCATTTGCAGGATTCCGTGGAAAGACGGGAAGATGGACTTGTAGGCGTGAATTCTCCAAAATCAAATGTGTATAAACAAGGGTATCAGGTGCGTCATTTGGGATATGGAATTTCTCCTGAGCATCAGCTTCCTACTCTTGCGATCCATGCAGGATTCGAAGTTTCCCTTGTTGGAAAGATGCAGGACGTCATCCATTGTGATGGGGCACATAAATATCCAGGAGTGGACACTGATCAAGTCATGCGTGATATTTTAAACGAAATGGATCGTGTTGGGCATGGAGTGATCGCTGCGACAGTACAAGAAACAGACTTAGCAGGTCATGCGCAAAATCCAATCCGATATGCAGATCGAATCGAAGTCGTTGAAAGTTATTTGCCAGCACTTCTAGATAAGATGACAGAAGAAGACCTTCTAATCATGAGTGCGGATCATGGCAACGATCCAACGATTGGTCATAATCAGCATACGCGAGAAAAAACGTATTTATTGGCTTACCATAAACAGCTTAAGTCGGTTTGTGTAGGAGAAAGAGAGACGCTATCCGATATCGCTGCCACTGCGGCAGAGTATCTTGGAATATCGAATATAGAGAATGGAACTTCGTTTCTCTCATTAATGCAACAACAAGATAGGAGTGAGTGAGATGTTTTTAGAAGTAACCCAAAAGTACAATCCTAAATTAATACAATACGCAATGGAACTTCATCAAAATGGCTCAATCACACCAAACACATATGTTGTCGATCTGGACACGATAAGAAGAAATAGTGAACTTCTGTCTTTAGAAGCCAAAAAACAGAATATTGAACTATTCTTTATGACCAAACAGTTTGGGCGAAATCCGCTAGTTTCTAAAGCGATTGTCGAAGCTGGAATTGAAAAAGCGGTCGCAGTTGATCCGTGGGAGGCATTATCGTTAAGTAAACATGGCATTAAAATTGGACATGTTGGACATTTAGTTCAAATTCCGAAAAACATGATTCCTCAAATTTTGCAATTGAATCCAGAGTTTGTGACGGTCTTTAGTTATGAAAATGCCAAGAATCTTAGTAAAGCCTCTGTAAGATTGAATAAAAGGCAAAAGGTTTTTTTACGAATTGCTAACGATAAAGACTTTTTCTTTAATGGTCAAGAGGGTGGTTTCGGAATAGAACAATTGGAACAACAAATCGAAGAGCTGGAAAAATTAGCTGGAATTGAAATTGCCGGACTGACTAGCTTTCCTTGTGTATTGATCCAAGATGAGACAGCAAAGGTTACGCCGAATGTAAAATCGATGCATGAAGCAAAAGCATTGCTTGAAGAAAGAGGATATCGAAAGCTAGAAATAAATATGCCGAGCGCAACTTCAACGGAAACAATGAAACTTCTAAAAGATAATGGAGCCACGCAAGGCGAGCCCGGTCATGCTTTAACAGGAACAACACCAATTCATGCCGTAAAGGACTTAGCTGAGAAACCTGCGATGATCTATGTCACCGAAGTATCTCATTTTTATCAAAACAGGGCGTATGTATTTGGAGGAGGTTTTTATCCACGTTCACAAATGAAAGGTGCATTAGTGGGGACAAACAAGAATAATCTTAAACATGTACCAATTTTACAAAATGACCCATGCAATATTGATTACTATGGCACATTAGAAACAAACGACGTCAAGATTGGGGATTCAGTTATTTACGCTTTCCGGACGCAAGTTTTTGTCACGAATGCACAGGTAGCTGTCGTACAGAATTTATCTTCCAATCCGGAGCTTCTTGGAATTTATGATTCAAAAGGCAATGAGATAGGTTAACCCTATGAGTCATTTGAAAATTCAAAAGATTTCATTGAAAAACAAAAATGTAAACGCTATAATTACAATATACAATATACTGTATAAGACAAACTATCAGATTGCGAGTGAAGCTTTATGTCAGACTTAATCAACAAAGTGAAGCTTGCTGGAAGAGAATTAGGAAGATCTGTCGTTGATCTCAATCCCAACATTACTGAAGAGATGAAAGGCAAAAATATTAAGCCTTTATATTTCGGGATTAAAGATACAAATCAAATTCCAGCAGCCATGATTGAGAGACTTCGCTCAGATAAACGTTTTGTTTGGCTCACAGTAGATAAAGCTTCTAATCGAGGACGTGCGTTAGATACCGACCTAATAAATCCGGTAACCTATCGAGTCATGACAGGGTCATCGAGTGGAGGACCGATCAATATCATCAAGGGGATTACGGACTTTGCGATCGGAACAGACGGGGGAGGATCAGTTTTGGCACCAGCCATGAGTTGTCAGCTGCCCTCCATGATTGGTGCGGGTGTAGGAACTCTCGTGAAAAATAGTAAGAAGTCAACGGATGGCCAATTATTCACAGGAAGTGTCGGAGTGATTGGCAAAAGCATTCACATGATAAAAACAGTGATGGAATGCCTAATGGATGAACGTTTTTCAAACGACGCATTTAGAAAAATAAAAATTGTTATTCCAAAAAAGGGAACGGTCATCTGTCCAGATGGACGAGATATGCATGAAAAGGTGATGTACTATCTTTCGAAAATAGATGGATATACGATCGAAGAAGTTGACATGACGGGAATTGAAAATAGAAAAACGGGAATGGCTGTTATCGAAGAATCATTTGAGAAAGAGAACGTAGATCTAATCGTTACTTGTGAAGGACCGGTTGATGTGTATGGTTATGGTGAAACGATTCCACAATTCTTCGGCACACCAGGAATGGAGATTACTAAAAATCATGGGAAATTTCTAATCAGGTCAGCCAACATGTGCCAAACAACAGCCTTAACGATACCCGTAGAAACACTTGCCAGTGGGTTGGTAGTGATTGGTAAGAAAGGGATCGACTCTGCTATTCAAGCCATTAAGTTGGCAGAAAAGCTCGAAAAGGTGATTGAAATGCCAGAGGTTTGGAAGAACTATTTCATTCAAGAATCCCAATTTACAGGATTAGAGTTGAAGGAGATAAATGCATTTCATCATAAAACGAGGGAGGATGCTCTATGAAACTAGAAGAATATATCGAGAGATTGAGGATCCTATTAGAGCAAGAAGTGATTACAACTAAATCTTATGAAGTAGCACTTGAAGCCTACAATGAGCTGCTCAAAGTTTTAAATAAAACAGAGGTTACCCAAGCAGAGATGTTATTCACCCATTTGCCAATGGCGCTGACGCGGATTAACAATGAATACATAGTGGAGGGTCCAGTCAAAGAGATTGTTGATGAAATTATGAATTCTAAACACTTTGCTATTGCGAAATCTCAAGTAGATATCATCGAAGAGAATTGGGGAAATGTATTGCCACAAGGAGAGAAGGATTTCCTATATTTACACTATACAACGGTTCTAGATTTGAATCTTTAAGGGGGAAAATCAAATGAAAATTGTAGTTGGCGGACAGGTAGAGAAGAAGAAAATTCAAGATTTAATTAATGAAATCGACCCATCGATTGAAACAGTTGTGAAATCGGATTTAGATGCAGCAATGGTTATGAAGACTGGGCAAGCAGACTATTATTTTGGTGCTTGTCACACAGGAGGCGGTGGTGCATTGGCCATGGCAATCGCGCTTATCGGTAGAGATAAGTGTGAAACAGTATCCATGCCAGGGAAAAAGCCAAATGAAGAAAAAGTAATCGACAAAGCAGGAAAGAAAGCATTTGGTTTTACAGGCGATCATGCCGAAACAGCAGTACCAATGATTGTAAAAGCAATTAAATCAAATTCTTAATGAGGTAGGGGGTCAAAAAGAATGGAAACATTATTCGTCATTTTGATTGGGATCGTAGCCGCTGTCTTGTCAAACAGAAATATTGCGGTATTTAACGATGGGTTACGCCCAATTGTATCTGAACACATCGAAGGAAGATTAAAACGTAGAGAATTAGGATTAACAGCGTTTGCGATGAGTTTTGGTCTCGTTATTGGATTCGGGATTCCTTTTACATTGTCAGCCAGCATTATTTTAATTCATAGTATTCTATTAGGAACCGATATCATTGGCTTAGCTACACCAAAGAATAAATGGGGAACCCCAGTAGCCGCAGTCATTGGTGGTTTGTATGGATGGGGATTGATTGCAGGATTAGAGGGCTTTGTTAAGTTATTCGAGCATTTACCACTCAATTTCTTAGATCCTCTTGGTCAAGTGGGAACTCCAGTAGTCGTTACATTTATGGCATTCCCAGCATTAGCAGTTGCGATGCAATTTAGTATTAAGAAAGGTATTTTAACCTTTGTTGTATCTGCTTTAGTGAGACAATTGGCTGTATGGGCAAACACAAGTGCGTTTATTAAAATCGGTGGAAACGCTGTTTCTCTGAACCAAGAAGGTATGGCTTTAATCGTTGGAATGATTTTCTTATTCACTTATGCTATTAAGGAAAAGCAAGAAGGTGCCTCTATTGATTTGGCATCCGTGTTTAGTGACAAGGTTCTCTCCATTAAGAAAAATGTAGTCTTCTTTATGGTGATTGGTGGCCTTATTGCAGGTGCAACAAATCTTTTATTAATGGCAGGTGACCCAATTTCACTAAACTTACTTGCTGAAGGTAAGCAAACCGACGCTGGTATTGCAGCAGGTGCAAGGGCAATTGGTTTTATCCCATTAGTCGCTAGCACTGCCATTGCAACAGGTGTATATAGTCCAGTTGGATTTACGCTCATCTTTGTTGTAGGTCTATTCTCACCAAACGTATGGTTAGCTGTCCTAACCGGAGCTGCTGTCATTTTCGGTGAAGTCATGTTGTTAAGCTATATTGCTAGATTCTTAGATAAATTCCCAGGTGTAAGAAACTCTGGAGAAAATATTCGTAATGCCATGACTAAATTGCTTGAAGTCGCACTATTAATCGGTGGGGCAAATGCTTCAAATACGATTGCTCCTGGTTTTGGGTTCTTCTTCATTGCAGGATTCTATCTGATAAATGAAGTAGCAGGACGCCCAATCGTTCGTATGGCTGTTGGCCCATTAGGTGCCATCGCTGTAGGCATTATTGCCAATATCTTAGTGGCATTAGGAATCATGGTCATTCCAGAATAAGAGTTATCTTTTAAAAGAGGGCTTTGCATTTGTGTAAAAACAAGTGTAGGACTCTCTTTTTCACAGTAAATTATTACTCTGCACCATTTACACAACTATATAGACGGAACTAAAGATTTTATAGTTTTAGACATAGGCGATTAACAATTTTCATAGGTTCTTTATTGATTTGTGTAATGAAGGTCTGGAC
>NZ_JAUSUN010000029.1:0-39172 GCF_030814065.1 Mesobacillus stamsii | reverse complement strand
GTTGGCAAAGAAATATGTCAACAAGTACGCTCTGTTCCCAAGAATCTCCCACTTCAACTAGACCGTAAGGTCAGTAAGTGGGGGTAGTTCAAGCTGCCTCCATCCAGTCTTCCATCATCACTTCGGCATAAAAGCTGAGGAACTCCTTAAAGAAAGGAAGCGTAATTTTTGTTGCTGCGTTGTCGAGCAATGGCTTCAGGACTGGCTTGATGTATCGGTTCAGCATCTCTGCTTCGATTTCTTCCAGCTGCTTTAGAGAATCCTGCTCACCTTCTTGCTCTGCCTTGATTTCCCCTTGTAAAATCGAGCTCATGAACGCAGTCATATTGCCGAAGTGATCCGGCAGCCGATCCTGCTCAAGCGGGAAGAAAAAAGCCGTTTTTTCATAAAGGCCGATCAAGCACAACAGCTCGTGCCTGCGGACTTCTTCATCTTCGGATTTCTTTGTATAAGATGAAAAGTAAGGAGAGACAAAGTGATCTCCCGGTATGAAAAAGTGATTGTCATACCAGAGCTGCACTTCATCCCGATTATACAGCGAATGAAAGGAGAGCTCCTTCCGCATTCCTTCAGGGATTTCGTTCATGAATGCTTCATAAGTATCCCAGTCTCCTAACCAGATGCTTGTCATGATATTGGCAATCGCCAGCTTTCCATATCGTTCTTCCATTATTGTCTCCACCTTTATTTTACAGAAATTTATTGGCTTCCGCCCCAAGGTTATTAAACTTTATCAATATCGACAAAAACGTCCTGCTGTGCCGGGCCGCCTGCAAGCAGATCTGCAAGAAATCCTTCGAAGTAACTATTGTCTTTATCTGCTAACGCGTTGACCGAAAAACCTCTTCCTCTTTCTTTTGCATACCCTGTCTCTTCCTGTCCTGGTCTGTTAATTTCAAAGGGCAAATGACCGTATGCTTTAACTGGTTCGGTTTTCTTACCATCAATTTTTATTTCAGATGAACCGTATGCACTCTGACCAAAGCTAAAGTTTGCCCCTACGACACCCGGCTTAATCCCCTCAGTTACCAGGACTGCTGCCCTAACCTTTGAACTATTTGAGGAAATAAATACTTCATCTCCAGTTTTAATGTCTTTTTTTGAAGCATCTATTGGGTTAACCCAAAGGAAATTTTCGGAACGGATCTCCCTAAGCCAAGCATTACTTTCAGTCCGATGAGTTGCCATGTTCCGAGACTTCCAGTTAATAAATTGAAGCGGTTTATTCGGTTTGTAAATTTCCCCATTATAGGTACGGATCTCCTCTGCAAATGGGACTCCTTCAAAGAACTTTCCGGTATATGCACTCTTGAATCCAGCTGCTTTTTCATCATAGAAATGTACAAGATTGTTCCATTGGTATTTTAGCTGGTTTCCTCTATATTCATCCCCCTGTGGCTCAAAACGGCCACCTCGGTTCAGCACATATACTACTTTTGACCATTCTTCAGGTTTTACTGTGTTTTTCAGTTTGTTGACATCAAAATATTTTCCTAATGCATTTTTCCTTGCTTTTTCAAAAATCTTCATTTCTTCTGCATTTGCATCCTTAACCGGTTTCTTGCCATCGAAAGCTATATTTGCGATTCGTTTCAAGTAATAATCCTCAGGAGTGTGGATTGATGATCCATCTACCAGTGCCTTTTCCCCTACCCCCGGAAGACCCATAGCTTTTAAAAGATCGATATAAACTTGTTCTGTAGGCCTTGCTTCAGGAACAATGCGAGTTACTGGCTGAATGACCCCTGCAAACTTATACTTTATAATTGGGAAGATATCCTCCGCGTTCCAGCTTTCTAGGTATGCTAAATCTGGCAAAACATAATCTGCAAACTTTGTCGTTTCACCGATGACAATATCAGAGGAAACAACCAGTTCTACCACTTTAGGGTCTTTAATGAATTTTTCCTGCATTTCAGATCGAGGACCTGCTATTACAGGAGATGTCCGATTAATGATCAGGGCACGTATCTTATATGGATACCCTTCTGCTGAACTGGGTAGAACATCCTGGATCAGTTTGTTTCCAAGCGGGTACCAAGGACGTTTTGCTGGATAACCATCTTTCTTGAATAAAGAAGTTTTCTCATAAGGAACCTTATGGCGTGTAATAGGAATCCCCCATGCTTTGTTTCCATTAGGTACGGTAGCGAGATCATAGCGGCCTTCTGTTGCTTTAAACTTAGCACTTAAAGATGTATCTCCACCCTTCCAGTCATGGTTTCCTACAAGGTGATTGAGCATATTGATCGCACGCACACTGTAATATCCATTGGCGTGCATAGCAGGACCACGGTAAGAATGAATGCCAACCTTTTTGCCGTGTGAGGTAAATTCTCTTGCAAGTTGATTGATCTGGTCGAGTGGGACATCACACATTTGCGAATATTTTTGCATAGTTTTTTCCATTGCTTTTTCTTTAAATAAAGTAAACACGGATTTTATTTTAATCCCATTAATAACAGTATTTACTTCAAGTTTTCCATGGCTAGCCTTTGTATGTGCTACTGGTATCCCATTTTCTAAAACGACAAATTCCTCCGCACCAAGTCCCAAGTCCTTTGCTCTTAGAAAAGGTCGTTTCTTATCACTGACATTAACTAGATAAGATGCATCACTCCATGTTGTTTCTCCATCTCTTTCTGCAGAATCTTTATTGGGATTTTGTAAGTACATTTCATCATATCGATTATTCTCGATAATCCAGCGACACATAGCCATTGCAAGAGCTCCATCTCCTCCAGGTTTTACTGGAATCCACTGATGTGCTTTCTCGGCGGTTTTACTAAAACGAGGATCAATGACTACCATTTTCATTCCACGCTCAAGCGCGTTCGTAATCATTGGCGCAAAAGTAGTCGGTCCACGATTTGCAGTCATAGGGTTCGTTCCCCAGACAATGACCATTTCAGCGTTTTCGTAATCAGGAATCATTCTCTTTTTTTGTTTTTCGCTATCATGTGAACGAACATTTCCCATTACACTAGTTATACCGCAATAGCCACCATGATCATAATAGTTCGCCGTTCCAATACTACTACCTGCCAGGCGTTCGATAAATTCGCGCCGGTGACCAGCCATGATTGCAATCTGATTTGCTTTTGGTCCTAAATCCGGATGCTTTGTATCAATCAGTACATCTTTGTACTTTCGATCGAATTCCTCTTGTTTTATTTCGCCACTTTCTACCTTTGTCCAATCTTCCATTACAACAGATTCAGGAACGTAAGACCAGATAGTCTTAAGTCCAGGAGTTTTAAGATCTGTGCTTCCTTCCAAAATTTCTTTATATGCCTGATCCCAGGTAATCGTTTTCCAGACTCCACTTCCTCGTTCTCCAACCCTCTTTAGAGGCTTCTGTACACGGAATGTGTCATATGAAGTCTGAATGCCAGCCTGCCCTTTAAGACAAGTCCTCGCTCCCCGGAAACCTCGACCAGTTTTGGCTATATCTCCTGTGCCTTTAACAGCTTGAGCTACTGGAGTGTCATAGTTGATATGCCCGTATGGGACCATGTTGAGCGGACTGTACTGATTTCCTGCAATTTTTCGTACAAGTGATGAGTAAGGACCATTCTGGCTCCCAGGCATGATATAAGCTTTTATCGTACATGTTGCATTACATTGCTGGCAGGAGGTAAAAATAACATTTTCTGCTGTATAATCCTGATAGAAAGTTCCAACGCCATGTACTTTGTCTTCTGTCCACACTCCACCAAAGACCTGTTTAATAGGACCGACAAATGCCGGACCGACAAGTGTAACTGCCCCAAACGTGCCCAGTGCTTTGAGAAATCGTCTCCGGTTCATTTCTTTACTCATGCTTGCTCACTCCGCTTTCACTAATTTCATTTTCTTCAATTGGTAGTAGTTTTTCACCAATAGAATAAATAAGAAGGCACATCGCAATCAGACCGATGGTTGTGATCCATTCAGACAAGTTAGGGTAATAGTTTCCTTGTGGCAAACCTTCAATTTGTGGGACGATCAGACTCGGAACCACCATATTGAAACGTACGCCAACAACGCCTAAGATCGTCATGATTGCTGCAGCTAGGATCCAGTTGACAGATTGCCTGGTTTTCTTAACAAAAAGAATGGTTAATGGAAATACCATCGCCAGACCCATCTGGAATAGCCAAAAGCTCCATGACCAAGTACTTGTTGTCATCAATTTCATCGTAGCGAGTTCCTCGTGTTGTAAGCCATAAGACCCTATGAGAAATTCATACCATTCCAGTCCTAGCTCAATTGCTAGGAATAACGCAAGCATTCCTCCAAGGGCTTTTACCATTGTCACATCAATTGGCTTCTTAAGCACTTTGTTTTTAATAACATAAATTGCGATAGCGAGTGCAGTTCCTGAAACGAGTGCTGAAAGAATAAAAATTATCGGAAACAACCCAGAGTTCAGGAAAGGTCTTGCTTTTAAGACAGCAAAGATTGAACCAGTCCCACCATGGACACCGAAAATTGCCAATGGAATTCCTATAATACCAAGGATTTTTAGCAGCTTGCGGTCCTTCCCCTTATCTATATCAGTCATTTCTTTTTTGTTAAAGACAAGTATCTGGTAGATTTTACTCTTGACTCCTTGGGATGTTTTTGAAAGTTTGAAAAGGTCCCCTCTCATAGTCAAGTACAATTCAGTAACCAATAGAATTAAATAAACAATATAAAAATGAATTTCCCATGACATTGTGCTCGTCACATTCCAGTAAATGACTGAATTGAAAACATGATCAGGACGGCCAAGATCCAGGAAAATAAAAGTTAAAGCAGTGATCATGCTCACAATTGCCGATAATAGAGCTGAACGTCCAATTTTTTCATATTGTTCCATCCCAAAGCCGTATACCAAAGTAGACAACAGAAACGACCCTGCGCTCATTCCAATAAAATATATATAAAAGGCAACCCATCCGCCCCAGGGAACAGTGTTTGAGAGATTCGTAGAGGACATTCCCTGAAGAAGAAATCCGTCAATTATTGAATAAACGCCCAGGATGAAAACTGCTGACAGGATCAGCCACCACATTTTTTCTATATTTGTAATTTTTTTATTTAGTTCAATATCATATATTGGCTTATTCAAATGTACTTTTGTGTCCATGTATCTCACTCCTTTATCTTAAGTAAACAACCCGAGGCTGAGTTCCTAGTTCTTCTTTTAACCTAAACGCCCTTGGGCTAGCAGCCAGTTTAGAAACAACACTGTTTGGATCATTAAAATCGCCGAAAAAACGAGCATCTCCAATGCAAGTTTCTACGCAAGCCGGCTCTTCTCCACGTTCAAGTCGATGAAAGCAGAAATTACATTTTCTTACGGTACCCTCCGGAACTTTGCCTTTTTTCCGTTTAGCTCGATCCATTCCATATTCTGGAGAAGTTATTTCATCATATCCAGTCATTTCTTCTTCATAACCGTTTCCGAAATCATATGATCTTGCTCCATATGGACAAGCAACCATACAATACCGGCAGCCAATACAACGATCATTATCGATTGCAACAATCCCGTTTTCCATCTTGAAAGATGCCCTTGTCGGACAAACCTGTACACATGCCGGCTTGTCACATTGCATACATGGACGGGGAAGATTCACCACGGAAATATTCGGGTAACTCCCAAGCTCTGTTTCAAGGACTACGTTATATGACATACCAGGCGGTGTACGATTTTCAGCTTTGCATGAGACAGTACACGTATCACAACCAATGCATTTTTTAAGGTCAATAACCATCCCCCATTTCGGACCGGTATACTTTTTTTCTTTGCTTACTTCTGGTCCAGAAACAAAGTGGTCTCCAAACTCACTTATCAATGAGGCAGAGTACACTTTATGGAAATCCTCAATTTTTAACTTTCCAGCTATCACTTTTCTTGCATCCCTTGCCATATTTAAGCCAAGCTCTGTATCATAAGGTGATTGTTCAAGTTCCTTCTCACCATCTGGAAGAATGTTATTCACCATATCTCCAAACTCTTTAATAGAAGGGGCAACTTTTGAAAACAAACCCATTAGGATCAATCCTTTCTTTATTTGCTGATTTCTTTAGAGATGTCTTTTACTTCTTTTATTTCTTCTGATATATCCTCAGTCAGCTCTCTTGTCGATTTCTTGAATTCCTTCAGCGTCTGTCCGAAGGCCCTGCCGATTTCAGGCAGCTTTTTCGGTCCAAAGATGATCAAAGCCAAAGTGAGGATTAAAATCAAACCTGGAATGCCAATATTCGATAGCATGTCGCCACTTCCTTTTCTAGTTTTCTTGCTTATTTATAATGCAAGCTGTGTGCCAACTTTTCTGGCATGTGATGCTTTGAGCTAATTGAGCGCTGCACTTCCTTGTGGGAGTAGGACTTAAGGAAACGTGACATTTTTGTGAACGCGAAAAAGCGGTTGAGCACGGATTTTTCTTCCGCCCTCAGCCGCTGGTTATCTGACATTTTGACATGGTACTGCAATTTTGACATGTGACATTTTGGCATGGTACTGCATTTTTGGCAGGTGAGACTGGATGCCTAATCCCATAATGGAAAAGTTTTACCTGGGGTATAGACTCTTCCTTTCTTCTCCCCTGATCCGTTCAAGTCCAATCTGGACAGCATTCTTCTCGACTGGTGAATGGAGGATATTCCAAGAAAATCCCTAAATTGTCCGTTAGTAATCGACTGTCCATTAATGAGAAAATAATCTTTTAAAGCAGCAATATGGGCATCTTTTGAAATGTGGCCGCATCTTTTACACCCCCACAGGCTATGAAATCTTTCCATGCCAAATGTATTACAGGCTGGACACTCCACTCCTTTCTGCAAGTCATCATAAGGGAGATTCAACGCTTTTAGATCCGGGATATATGGTTTATTTTTTTTTGAGTAAAAACTTCACTATTTTCTTAGTTTCTTGGTCTGCTATTATCTCACTTTGATATTTTACAAGGTAAGGGTTGATTTTATAGAAGATACCGGGGGACTTGAATACTCTTTGGCTAACTTCTTTGTTTTGGGTTGGATTTTTGATGATGGCTTGTGAATGGGTGATCGCAACGAAAGGTTCGATCGGAGGCGGTGAATAGTGATGACTGATTAGAAATGCTTTCAGTTGACGAGCTTGTATTTTCGTCTGGAGAACGGGATCGGGGTATACCTTTTCATTTCCGTTTAAATATTGGATCATTTGATTGAATTCTGGATAAAACTCCAGCGTTCCTGCATAATATTTTGAATCAATTGGTATGATCAATGAGTTTGAAATTGGCGAACTGGAAATTAAGCGTGTTTTTTTCCAGTTCGCCGCCTTCATAAAAAACTATTCTTTCAACCCATATTGGTCAATCTTCCGGTAGAGATTCCGTACGCTGATGCCGAGCACTTCTGCAGCTTTGGTTTTGTTCCAGTTCATTTGTTTCAAGGCATTTTCAATGTGAATTCTTTCGACTTCTTCAAGTGAGCAAAGCTTGGAAGCGGGAACGACTGCATGCTGTTTCGGTAAAAGCAGATCATCGGCTTGGATGAGGCTGCCCTTTGATAAGAGCACGCCGCGTTCGATCAAATGGCTGAGCTCGCGGACATTTCCCGGAAAATCATACTGCTCCAATGCAGCTATCGCTTCCTCAGACAGCTGCTTCGATGGATCTTTTGTTTTTTCGATAAAGTGGCTGATCAATGCAGGCAAATCACCCTTCCGTTCACGCAGCGGCGGAATCGTCAGCTTGACGACATTTAACCGATAATACAAATCTTCGCGGAAACGTCCTTCAGCGACTTCTTTTTCCATGTCCCGATTCGTTGCGGCAACAACGCGGACAGTCACATGATGCTCGCGTACATCGCCGACGCGGCGGAACTCACCTGTCTCCAGAAACCGCAGCAATTTTACCTGAAGCGCCAAAGGCATTTCACCCAGTTCATCCAAAAACAATGTCCCACCTTTCGCAGCTTCAACCAGACCTTTTTTATCTTGGCTCGCTCCAGTAAAGGCACCCCGAGCATGCCCGAACAATTCGCTTTCCAGCAGATGTTCAGGTAACGCACCAGAGTTCACCGGCACGAATGGTTCATCGGCTCGCATGCTCCAGTAATGGAGAGCCTTTGCGAACAGCTCCTTCCCGGTACCGCTCTCGCCCTCAATCAAGACAGGCACATTGCTGTCAGCAATCCGATGCGTCATTTCTATCACTTCTTTAAAATTGACACTCTCCCCGATGATGTGGAATTCATTATGCTGAGCGATGATCTTTTTCATCGAAGCATTTTTCTCTTTGAGCACCTTATTTTCCGCAGCCTTGCCGATCGTCAATTCCAGTTCTGATAGATTATAAGGCTTAGTGATATAATCGAAAGCGCCCATCTTCATTGCTTCAATCGCGGTGTCGATGGTTCCATGCCCGGTCAGGATCAGCACCTCAATATCGGACTGAATTTTCTTCGTTTCTTTTAACAGTTCGATGCCATCCATGCGAGGAAGTCGAATATCATAAACGCCGATGTCGTATTCATTCTTTTTCACAAGCTCAAGAGCATCCTCTGCCGTACTTGCGCTATCCACGTCAAATCCCTTCCGCTTCAGCCGTCTCACCAAAAGCTCCAGCAAATCTTGTTCATCATCCACGACTAACAGCCTTGTTGCTGACATTAATAGCCACCTCCATCATTCCTCATGCTGGGTTTCTAGCCTGATTTCCCATCGCCAATTCTTCGCTTTGCAACCGCTCTGCGGGCAGCTGGATTTCTACGGTTGTTCCTTCTTCCGGTTTGCTGTCTATCGTAATTGTCCCGCCGAATTGCTGGATAATGCCGTAGCAGACGGACAGCCCAAGTCCAGTTCCTTTGCCGATCGGCTTCGTTGTAAAAAATGGATCGAACAATTTATCCATCGCTTCGGCTGGGATTCCGTGGCCGCTGTCGATCACTTTGATAGATACGGTTCCGTCAATTGTTGTTGTTGCTGAAATGACCAGCCTTCCTTCGTTTTGCAGCGCATCGACCGCGTTATTGATTAGATTGACGATGACCTGCATAAGCTTCAGTCCGTCTCCCCTTATCACTGGTAGCGTATCAGCGATCTGGAGTTCTAGTTGGACCCGCTGCTTCTTCAGCTGGTGCTCGACAAGGCTAATGCTGTTCTCAATGATTTCCCTAACACGAATATGGTCTTCCATCCAGTCATTTTTACGGGAAAAATTAAGTAAATTCCCGGTGATTCGTTTGCAACGCTCGGTATTCTCCTTGATTTTACGAAGATAGTGCTCCATCTCATCCTGATCGAGGTCTTCGTCGCCAGCTTGGATTCGATCAATCAAATCCTCCGCATACACATTAATGGTCGCCAGCGGATTGTTAACTTCATGTGCGAAGCTCGACGCCATGATGCCAAGCGCACTCAGTTTATCTGTCTGGATCATCGTTTCTTCCATTTGTTTTTGTTCGGTAATATCCTCGAGGA
Organism: Mesobacillus stamsii; assembly: GCF_030814065.1. Lineage (NCBI taxonomy): Bacteria > Bacillati > Bacillota > Bacilli > Caryophanales > Bacillaceae > Mesobacillus > Mesobacillus stamsii. The sequence goes on along the minus strand of NZ_JAUSUN010000029.1, from coordinate 29,727 downwards.
CGACGAGAAACTCCCCTTCTTTCTCAATCGCATGGTTCAGCGGAAACACCCTATGTCTGAAAAGCCGCTCGCCATTCGCGCCATCCTTGAACTTCATCACTTCATCGGCGATTTTATCCATGTCTGGACAGGTAATCGGACAATTTTGGCAAGGCGTACTCTCCCCGCCAATTACCGCATAACAAGGCAACGACAGCCGATCCTCCTTTAACCACCCTGTTAAAATCGGATTCATCCAGGTGATCTGGTACTCTTTTGTCACAAGCGCCAATCCTGCGCCAATCCCGTTCACTACGACATCGAGCCGTTCCTTTTCCTGTTCAAGCAATCTTGATTTTTCCAGCAGTTCCTTGCTCATATCGTTAAAGGAATCTGCCAGTTTCCCCAGTTCATCCGTGCGCCTCATTTTCACAGGACTGATTTTACGGCCCTGCTTCAAATTGTTCATTTCTCTGTCAATGGAGACGATCGGCCTTGTAAAATATAGACCAGCCCATACGCTGATCAGGCTGACAGTTAAAATCAAAAGGGCGACTGCCCCTATGCCGCTCTGCAGCATCCGGTTGATTGGTGCGAATGCGGTCATTTTTGGCTGCTCCATCACGAGAGTCCAATTTAATTCATTAATTTTGGCTGTTACGCCAATTACATCTTCGCCTGTAGTAGGCTGTTTTTGCCAAATTTTGCTATAATCTTGATGGGCGATCACCTGGTCCTTATCATCAACCAAATAAATATAGGAGGAATGATCCTGGCGCATGGACGATATTTTTCCGATGATTTTTTGAAGCTGGACTACAACGCCGACTGCTTTTTTTGTGTCATTTTCATAAAAGGGAATCGCCAGTTTCATGACCGGCTGGCCATACTGATTAAACGCAACCTGGCCATATACCTTTTCGCGTGTCTGCAACTGGAACCACATATCATCGGTGAACCATTGTTCCTTGCTTCCCGTGATATTTAGGTCAAATCGGGAAACCCGCTTTTCAACAAAGCCTTTGTCATCCGCGATTACGATCTCTTCGACCGATTCATTTTGCTGCAGAAGCTCATATAAAGCAGTTTGTTTTTCGGCTAATAAATGGAGGGATGCAAGTACCTGAATCCGTTGGAATGTCTGGCTGAATTCCACCTCAATTTCACGGGACAAATTCTCGAGCACAAGATGCTGTTTTTCCATGATCCGCGTTTCTAGATCTGCCTTTACAAAAGAATAATAGAATATGCTGATGAGCAGCAGCGGAATCGTCGACATTACCACCCCAAACACTAGAACTTTGTTCCGAATCGGCTGTGACTGCATAAAATCGGTCATCGCTTTCATGGATTCCGGCCTCCTTGCACATCAGGATGGACGAGCTCCGCTAACTTCAGCAAATCTTCATTATAACGGATGCCAAGTGCATCCTTCGTCTGCTGGTTGACGACGAAACGAATGCCATCTGGAAGTTCTACCGGAAGTTCTCCTGGCTTGTTCCCCTGGAGAATCAAGCTGACAAATCTTGCGGCCTGGTAGCCTTGTGAATGAAAGCTGGAACCATAGCTTGCCAAAAGCCCCATTTCTACTTCGAAATCATATAACCCCATTGCGGGAATTTTTTTCTCCTCGGTGAGCTTGACAATGTCTTCTGTCAGCGATTCAATTCTGAAACTGGGCAGAATGAGAATCGCCTCTCCCTGCTTGCCCGTTCTCCACAATCGATCCATACATTCCTTCGAGCTTGCATCGCATGGAGCTATTTCAACACCAAGCGCATTGGCAGCAATTCTTGTTTCTTTAAGGCTTATTTTGCTGACATCTATTTTGCTGTCATAAATGACGTGCACCTTTTTAATATTTGGAACGAGTGATGTCAGCATTTCCAATCTCTTTCCAGAGATACTTGCATGATAATTATTGATTCCGGTAAACATCCCGCCAGGTGACTTGTAATCCTTGATCAGGCCAAGTTCCTTCGGGGCAGCAAGACCGGCAAAAACAACCGGGATTGTGATTTTTTTCTTATCCAGCTCTGCCTTTAAACGCTGAGATTCGATGGCTCCAAGCGTAACAATTAAATCAGGAGCCGTTTGAAGAAGATCCTCGATTTGCTTGTCGAGCAGCTCCTCATCATCTCGCGCATTTTTTACTGTAAAATGAATCTCCTTGTTGCTGTAACCGAGATCTTTCAGCCCGTTTTCTAAGCCAGTGAACTTTTCAAGCCGGTTTTCCCCAATCATCAGGACCCCAATTTCCGCTGGCTCATTGGCTTTGAATCCAGGAAAAGCGTAGAGAATAGCCGAAACGGCAACCGTCGTCAGGAAAAAGAAATACCATTTTGTTTTCACCTTCATTGCCCCCATTTTCCGCTATTTACTACCACTATAACGGAAAAACCAACGTAGCCATCTTGTAAAAAAGGATAATTTTATGAACATAAAATCAGGTCCCTCTCGATTAGAGAAGGACCTGGTTTCTTTTTTTAATTCTTTTCAACAGCGTGTCCGCCGAATTCGTTTCTTAATGCGGCAACAACCTTGCCTGTGAACGTATCGTCTTCAAGTGACCGGTAGCGCATCATCAGGGACAGCGCAATGACTGGAGCTGCAGTTTGCAGATCAAGTGCTGTCTCCACCGTCCATTTTCCTTCGCCAGATGAATGCATAACACCCTTGATGTTCTCTAGCTTAGGCTCTTTAGAGAAAGCATTCTCCATCAGTTCCATCAGCCAGCTGCGGATGACGGAGCCGTGGTTCCAAACGCGGGATACTTCTTGGTAGTCGTAATCGAACGGGCTCTTCTCGAGGATTTCGAAGCCCTCGGCGATTGCCTGCATCATTCCGTATTCAATACCATTGTGCACCATCTTTAGGAAGTGGCCGCTACCAACCTTCCCAGTGTAAAGATAGCCTTTTTCGATGGAGATATCCTTGAAGACTGCCTCAACATGGGCGAAAACCTCTGAGTCGCCACCGATCATTGTGCAGGCACCATCGCGGGCGCCTTCCATCCCGCCGCTTGTGCCCACGTCCATATAGTGGATGCCGGCAGCAGACAGCTTTTCTGCACGCCTTATCGTATCCTTATAGTTGGAATTTCCGCCATCAATTAGGATATCGCCTTCCTCGAGAATCGGGGTAAACTTCTCGATTACCTGGTCAATCAAATCGCCAGCAGGAATCATCAGCCAAATCACGCGCGGTTTTGGCAGCATGTCCACCATTGCCTGATAGTCCGCTGCAATCTCGGCGCCTTCTCCCTTGATTTTCTGCATTGCCTCTTCATTTATATCATTCGCCACTACCTCATGGCCGTTTTCCATCAGATTCAATACCAAATTATAGCCCATTTTTCCAAGGCCGATCATTCCTAGTTTCACTTTGATGCACTCCTTTTCTGCAAAAAGAATCGAACGCCATTATAATATCAAATATTTTTTCATATGTATATAAAATAAAAGAAAATAATTTTCATCCACTAATATCTTTTCGTGGAAATCGCTTCTCTGATTTTTTGGAGATTCTCCAAGGTTTGTTCCTGCCTCCGTACGGAAACTGCCACGTGAAGCACGTCCATCAGGCTTAACTGGACAAGTCTAGAAGCCAGTGCCTCAGACCGGAAAAGCGTTTCGCGTGAAGTAGTGTAGAGAACATGATCCGCTTGCTTCGATAATGGTGACTTGTAATGGCCGGTGATGGCGATCGTCGCTGCTCCGTTAGCTTTTGCTACTTTTAATGCTTCTATGACATCTTTATTGCTGCCGCTATGCGAAATGCCAATTGCTGCTTGTCCGGGTCCAAGCAGCGCAGCAGAAATAATTTGCTGATGTCCGTCACTATGGGCATTGCAATGGATGCCTGTTCGGAGGAACTTATGGTAGGCATCCATTGCAATCGCTGATGAGCCGCCTGATCCGTAAAAATCAATTCTTGAAGCCTGGGATAGAATCTCGACAATCCTCTCAAGAACTTTGGCATCCAATAGATTCAGCGTTTCTTTCATCGCCTCCATATGTCCGGCAAACACCTTTTCCGCCAGGGTTCCGACGTCATCTTGTTCCATTATTTCTTCATGGATATTTTTAATCGGTTCCACCAATTCGCTGGCAAGAGCTATTTTGAAGGCTTGATAGCCCCTGAATCCAAGCCGTTTGCAAAAGCGGAAAATAGTAGCTTCGGCAACAGAAGCATACTCCGCAAACTCGGTGATGGAAAGGTGAATGATTTCTACGGTGTTCTGTAAGATATAATCGGCGACAACCTTCTCCTTTACAGAAAGCGATGGGTAGATTGCTTTTATTTTAACGATGACATTCCCTTCCTTGTTCATTTTATCGCCCCCTTTTGTACCAGAAAATTTTCAAATATATACGAAAGCTGAAAATTTTTTTCATGCTTAGGAAAAAACAAATGCTATTTTTCATTCTGATCGGTCAAAATAATCGGGCCATCTTTCGTGATGGCGATGGTATGTTCAAACTGGGCAGATAGTTTGCCGTCAATGGTTCTTGCTGTCCATCCATTGTTATCCATCTTCGTTTTCCACTCCCCGATATTGACCATTGGTTCAATCGTGAACACCATGCCTTCCTTTAGCCGCAGCCCTTTTCCCGGCAGGCCAAAATGAGGAATATCAGGCTTTTCATGAATCACCGAGCCGATTCCATGTCCGATAAACTCACGCACAACCGAAAGCCCTTCCCCCTCTACATAAGACTGGATTGCATGCCCAATATCGCCAATCCGATTACCCGGTAAAGAAGCAGCGATCCCGCGGTATAAAGCCTCTTTTGTCACATCCAGCAGTTTTTGCGACCGCTCGCTGATGTTCCCTACCGCATAGCTCCAGGCAGAATCGGCCAAGGCACCATTCAGGTTGACAACCATGTCAATCGTCACAATGTCCCCCTCTTTCAATGCTTCTTTCCGTGGAAATCCGTGGCAAACCTCATCGTTCACGCTGGCACAAGTGGCATATTGATAATTCCGATAGCCTTTTTGCTCAGGTGTCGCCCCATGCTTTTTCAAATAATTCTCTACAAATTCATCTATTTCCCATGTTGTAACCCCAGGCTTGATGATTTTGTGCAACTGCTTATGCACAGCAGCAAGTAATTTTCCAGCTTCCTTCATATTTTCTATCTCTCGAGCCGATTTCAAAACAATCATTCTGTCATCTCCCTGATTTAATTCATCCTCTATCTTATCTTATACGTAAAATTTCGCAAAATGAACTAGTTTATCACCTGGATCCTTTTAGTATTTTTTAGCGAGAATTTTTGCTCCATTAAAAAAAACCTTCTGCCGAAGCAAAAAGGTTTCACCTAAAAATTTATTGCAACACTTTTAGTGCCTCGCGATTGAACGCGGGGATATCCTTCGGTTCCCTGCTTGTCACCAGTTGGTTGCAGCAGACTACGACTTCCTTGTCCATGTATTTCGCTCCCGCATATTCCATGTCGACGCGTATCGACTTGTAGCCAGTTGCTCCTCGGCCTTCAAGTGTTTTGGCTGTCAATAACAATTGCGGACCATGGCAAATCGCAAATACTGGCTTTTTCTCCTCCATAAAGGATTTGGCAAATTGGACGAACCGATCATCCTCGCGCAGCTGATCGGGAGAAAAGCCGCCCGGAATGAATAATGCATCAAAATCTTCCGGTTTTACCTCGTCAATGCCCTGCTCAATTTTAACCTCTGCTTTTCCTTGCTTGCCTTTCACTGTCTTTCCTTTTTCTTTTTCAATCGTAACCACTGCATGTCCTGCCTCCGTAAACACACGGGAAGGCTCAAGGTATTCAACATCTTCAAATAGATCGGTTATCAAACAGGCGATTTTCTTTCCCATAAATTCAACACTCCTTTAAAAAAATTCTCCACTATTCTATTTTCCCCTGTTTGCCACCGCCAAAACATCGAAAGCCCTCTTAATAAAAAGCTGAAAAATGATTTAATTTCTACAGATTTGAGCTATAATTTGTTTAAGACAGCATTAGGGAGAGAGAGCATCATGAAAAATGGCTATATCAATGTGATGGAAGAAGTGGTTTCCACTCTTGTCAATGTGTTAATGATGAGCCCGGATTACCAGACATTTTGCAATTGTCAAAAGTGCCGGAATGATATAATCGCCATCAGCCTGAACACTCTTCCAAGTCACTATGTCACGACAGAAGACGGCCGCAAAATGGTATTTGAACAGCTTAACACCCAAGACAACAGAGCATGGATCAATAAACGGATTATCAGTGCCATCCATCTAGTCGGAAAATACCCGAAGCATTAAGAAAAACCGGGCAAACTGCGCCCGGTCCTTTTTTGGGTTTGGCTGATAATCGATTTCCATCAGAAACTCGCTTTCCGCGGGGCGACAGGTGAGCCTCCCCTCACTTCTCTCAAAACTTTCCGATAGCAAGCGCGCCTATCACCATCTTTTCACCCCAACCCTCACAGGACCGGTTTTTTTGGTAAGAACATAGAACCTGTCAAAATAACGGGGCTTTCTTGACAACTTTTCGTTCTACACCCACAAACCTGTCAAAATAAATTTGTCCAGCATTAGCACCATAGCCCAACGCTTAGGAAAGCCGTTTGCCGCTAACTCCTCGAGACGTTTTTCGCCTTCGTGCCTATCAACAAAAAAGATTCGTTTAAGAATATGATGCATTCTCGCATAATTATACGTTAAAAATTTTTTATCGGACAGACTCCTACGCGCTGGAGCTGGATTAAAAAACCAAAAGTAGTTTCCCACAACTAAATAATTTTATAATATCCTAAACAGTAAAGAAAAGCTGCCAGCTCTTTTTTTATTTTTTCTGGCTGTCCATGCGTCTGGCAAAATCCACGAATCGGAATTTGTCGGGGCGGTGCCTGGACTCGGTATACTGGAAAAGAGTTGCATCGGCAAAATAAATATAATTTTTCACGATGACAATTGCGTGAAAGCCTTCCATATCCAAAAGCTCACGGTCCTCTTCATTCGGTTCCTCCACCGTGAATTCCTTTTTGGCAAAACTGATTTGTTTCTTGAGTTCTTGCTCAATATACTCAAAAATCGAATTTTGACACTTCTGACGAGTTAGACCAGGCACCTGCTTTTCAACGATAAAATCCTTATCGAGAATCACCCGTTCTTCATCAATATGCCGAACCCTTTTTACTTTCCAGACCAATTCTTCGTTTACAATATTCAGTTCCTTTGCGATATCCGTTCCTGCCTGTTCGAGGACAAACCCATCCACAGTCGTCTTCGTTTTCCCCCCCATATTTTTAGCCAGTTCTTTAAAGCTAATCAACCCGGAGATCGGGAACTGATGCCTTTTTAAATCCAGCACGAGGGAGCCTTTGCCGCGGATTTTTTGGATAAAACCATTTTGCGCGAGAAGGTTCAGAGCTTTTCGGATCGTTTCGCGCGATGTTTGGTACCGATCGGCGAACTCATTCTCTGAAGGCAAAATTGTTTTGGGATGAAAATGCCCCTCGCGGATTTGCTGTGCGATCTCTTCATAAATCAATAAATACTTTTTCTGCATATCATCACCACACCAAGTCTAATTGCCTTCATTTTACCTTTTTTTTGATAAAAAGAATACATAAGACTAGGTTGTTCACCTATTATCTCATTTTTTCCCAACATTTTGGTAAAAATAATTCTCCTAAAACTGCGAAAAATGGTTATACTTGTTCTGTAGGATGTTCTCTATATGGAACTTTTTCTTGAGATTTGTTATGATAAAACTATTAATTTAACAAGGTGTGTGGAAAGCATGATTGGTGAACGCGTCAAAAAACTTCGACAAGAAAAAAGAATGTCCCTATCCGAGTTAGCTGAGCAAGCTGGCGTCGCAAAATCCAATTTAAGCTCCTTGGAACGGAATTTGCAAACGAATCCTTCCATTCAATTTCTTGAAAAGATTGCTGGAGTTTTAAAAGTTCCAGTTGATCAATTGATCCATGAACAAGTCGATACCGAAAATATTGATTCTGACTGGGTTAATCTTGTGAAAGAAGCAATGGATTCCGGAATCAGCAAGGACGAGTTCCGTGAATTTCTAGAATTCAATAAATGGAAACTAAACAATAAATAATTTACAAAGGATAGCCTAGCTGCTGTCCTTTTTTCACAAAATAAAAGCACCTCAGGAATGAGCTGCCCTAATGATGATGATGTATGTATAAGTCTTTTTACTTCTGTTCGCTGTTCTTTATAAACTTTCTGATTTCCTCTTTATTTATCCCCATCTCTAAAGCTTCCATTATGAGCTGTATCCATTCTGTATCCAGTTCTTCGAAAATTACCTGTTCTTTAATCAAGCTCTTCCCCCCAAAATACAGTTTGTATTCCAGGCGGCCCGGCCATCATAGTGCTTTTGCACCTTAGATCCGTGACTTTGCGTCCTAGTTTTTCAACAAGTTTGCCTTTTTCTGTACCATTTTGCTCACTCACTTACTCCCATTGTCATTGTACCTTGCTCGCAAACGTTAGCATATAATTATTTGTCGTCAATTTATTGGATTTATTCTTCCTTTTCCTCTAAAAAAATACAAAATAATCGGTTTCTATTACATTTTTCTGAAAATTAAGAACTTTTACCTAGTGTTTTTTGTCACATTCTAGCTTTAATTGCTGAATAGTTTTTTTATGTCACCTCCGTAAAACTTTAGATTAGCCTTAAATATGGGTATCTTTGGAGTAACCAAGATTTTTCCAAGGATACTTTCGGACTACTTTTTCCAGACTAACGGCATTAAAAAATGGGTATCTTGTTAAATCTTTGCCACAAACAGGGCAGAGCCATTCCCCATATTCACTGCTGCTGAAGGAAGGACGGTTACACTGATCACAGTTTTTTCGATACACTGTCATTTCCCCCTATTTTACCTATTTATTTTGAGTATAGTTCAGATATACCATTTTTGAAAAAGTCCAAAATAAGGCGAATATTCTTGAAAAAGAACGAAAATCGTTCTTTTTCAAGAATTATCTTTCGTTTTCTCACTTTTTTGTTTTTTAAAAAGAATTAATATGTTATTTATAAAGAACAAATTTGCGAATTTGTTGTAAGGCTTTATCATTAATTCTTAATATTAAATTTTCTGTCATTAAATCGTCACAAAAAACCAGTCTATAACACTCTTTCCCCACTATTTTCTCGCAGATTGTTCACAACTCCCTGATAGGATTAAATTCGATCAAAGGAGGAGATTTCATGAAAAAATTACTTACTGCCATGATGGCAATTTTGTTGGCGATCACCCTATCAGCCTGCGGGAATGACTCCACCAACGAGCCAATGGGTGACCAGAATACAGCAAAGCCAGAAACGATTGTTAAAGAAAATGCTGGCGATGCTCATGCAAATGGCCCACACGAACCCGGACCGGATGATGTTTGTGCTTTCTGTAATATGAAAGTATATACAGAGGCAGACCCAATGGGCGTTTTCACGGCACAAGCAAAAACCAAAGACGGAGATTATTTGTTCTTTGATGATTCCGGATGTCTGCTTAATGCACCTAGACGCGACCAGCTTGAATTTGAAGAAAAATGGGTGCGTGATTACGTGACTTCAGAATGGATCCAGGCGGATGCTGCAATCCCCGTCAAAGCGAACCTGAAAACACCAATGAAATATGGCTACGCTTTCTTCCAAGATCAAGAAAGTGCCGAGAAATACACCGCTGAAAACAAAGATAAAAACGCGATTATAGCTTCATGGGAACAACTCGATCAGTTAGCGAGTGACAGATATAGGAAGAAAATGAATTCAAAGAGTATGAACAAAGATTCAAACAATATGAAGAATAGCGGAGAATGATGATGGCAATAATAACCAAAGCGGCCATTGAATCTGCTTTAGCTGATCATCGCCTACCTTCAAAAAAAACTCCCGGAACTTTATCCTCCGGGAGTTTTTGCTTCCTTTTTATTCGAACGTCAGGAAGGTGATTTGAAAAATATTTTTTCTAATGGAATATAAATTCCATTTTGATGAACAAGTGAATCAACGGTATCACAGAGCTTCAACTGTCCTTCTTCCAGGAAGGCAGCTCGGTCCGCCAATTCCTCCACAAGGCTGAGAATATGCGTAGTAAAGAAAATCGTTTTTCCCTGCCGCTTCTCTTCCTGAATGATTTCCTTAAAGCGAAATACCCAAAATGGATCGAGACCATTTGTCGGCTCATCAAGAATTCTTAACGGAACATCCGGGAGCAGTGCCTGGGCAAGGGAAAGTCGCTGCTGCATGCCTTTTGAATAGTGTTTGATTTGTGTATCTCGCACTTCAAATAAACCAACCTGTTGAAGTGCGTCATTCACTTTATCATCCCCAATCCCTCTTAATCTCGCAAAAAATGCCAGCACTTCACGGCCTGTCAAATGACGAGGAAAGAGCATCTCATCAGGCATATAAGAAAATTGCTTTTTATACTCATGACTCCTTAGATCGAGATCTCTTCCTTCCAGCAAAACCTTGCCAGTGGTCGGCTTCATCATTCCGGTCAGCATTTTGATTAACGTGCTTTTTCCCGCACCGTTTCCGCCGCAAAGAGCAAAGATTTCCGACTTATTGATGACTAAGTGAATATCGATTACCTTTTTCGTCGCACTGTAATGCTTGGACAGTCCCTCCATCCTGATCCATTCATTCCTCATCTGCAACACCCCTTTTTAGCCTGTAAACGGAAAAAATCACCGGCAATAACATCCAGAGCAAGAAAGCAAAAATAAACAGCGTTTTTCCTGTCACCCCATCTGCCCAGATCGTCAAATCATATAAACGAGGTCCAAATATCGTTGCGCCGTCAAGCGACAGAATGGACTGAACCCGGATCAGTTCTATTGGATTCAGGAAAATGGACACTGTCAGCATCGGCAGCAGCCATTGCTTCCATAACAGCAGACTCAAACCCATAATGAGAAATTCATAGAAAAGGACAAGAAATGCCCAGATAATCAAACTAATGCCAAGTGCCTGAAATCGCGATTTGGCAAAGATCCCGATCACCAACGACAGCGACAAAAAAATTGCGGCAAGCATTAGCGAGTAGAGATAAAATAAAAACAGCAGCGATACAGAAACACCAGCACCTGAAAAGAAAATTACCAACAGTGCTGCACCATATCCAAAGGTCAGCACAGACCAGACGGCGACAAACAAACCTATATATTTTCCGATGATCACACTCCATGGTGAAACAGGATACGTCAGCAGCAGTAGCAGCCCCCTATCCTCCTTTTCGCCGGACAGAAACAGACTGCCGATCAACAGTGAAAGCAGGGGGATCAGCAATAAATTGATATTCAAGAGGCTCGCTGTCATTCGGTTAAATCCATCAAAGCCTGATCCTCCTGTGTTTCCAAGGAACGTAACCATGACGGCAAGTGAGGAGAACAACAAGCCAAATCCTGTCAGCCAATGGCTTCTCATTAACAAGGTGATCTGCTGCTTGGCAATATGCCTCATTGAGTCCAGCTCCACTCATGTTTTTTTAACTGCTGATAGTCCAGTACTTCTCCCATCCCTTGTTTTTTCACATATTGTTCAGCGCTTTCTTTGTCCTTAAAACTTACCACTCCATTTGCCATTGGCGTCCAAAAATCCGGGTGATATGCATGGAAAGCTTTTTCGAGCTCGATCCATTCACCCGTGTCAACATCACGAACGTATTTTTTTGCAGCCGTTTCCTCTTGAAGATTCGCTTCCATCTTAAGAAATTCTTCCATACAGCCAATGTCATCAAACTTGTATACTTCCCCATCAGCAGCAACAACTTCAGTGGCATAGTATTCATGGGCTAGACCCATATTGCAGACTTCGCATACATCAATTTCAGGATTAATTTCTTCTGGCTCCATCGCATTGTTGCTGCAGCCAGCTGCTGTGGCAGAAACCAGCAGAAATAAACCAAGCTTCTTGATCATCTGTATTTCCTTCCTTTCACCATCACAAATAAAGATATTGCCATACTTACTATTCCAATCACCCCGGACAGCCAGTTGACCCTGTTCTGCTCCACCGCCGAATAGTGAATTTCTGCCGGTTCTATCAGCGGACGCGCATCATAGACTTCCGCCGATCCAAAGCTCGGAAATAAGGATTCCGCTTTGGTCCACAGCTTAACTGACGGGCTTTCAAAAAAGAATTGCCAGTACGGTTGTTTACGGAGGATGCGGTCATATAATGAGCCGGCCTTATAAGCCTCCTCGCCAATTCCATCACCCGTCAGATCAAAACTACTGTAATCATCCCAGTAGTTCCCCCGAAAACCATCATCCAGCCTCCAATCTTCCCCTGAAATCCTGGACTGGACAACATTGCCAATAAAATTGTTTTCAGCAAAAAGATTCTTGTTGTTTTTTCCCACGAATTCAATTCCAAGCTGGTTAGCCGCAATCAGATTCTTGTTAATGAAAAGATTCACGCCGTTTTCCAATGAAAGCCCCGTGCTGTTCCGTAAAATTTCATTGCCCTTCACCACCACATTTTCTGTTTCATAAAGAAGAATGCCAAAACCACGGACATGAAAGTGATCGGTTACGCTGTTCTCCTGAAGAAGGATGTCTGCCGAATCCATCACCATCAACCCGGTGACATTCTTATCTATCCGGTTCCTCTCTGCAGAAATGTTTTTACTGAACATGAAATGCATTCCATATCGTGACTCATGGACATGGTTTTCGATTGCTTTGACATCTGCCGTAAAGTCATAGTAAATTCCATCTTGAACAGCAGTGATTTTGTTCCCATTCAGCAAATGACCGCTACCCTTAAACATGTGAATCCCGTTCCCTCGCTTCGAAAAATGTGATTGATAACTGGTAATACTATTTTTCAGTACCTGATTATCCTTGCTGTTTGCGATATAAATTCCATTATGAACATCTTTTAATGTGTTGTTCTCTATCCTATTTCCGTCTGCTTTCTTAATGAAGATTCCGCTGTCTTCCTGAGCTGAACCGCTATTTTGAATCGTCAGACCTTGTACAGTGACATTAGAAGCGTTGATCTCGATAACATTGCCGATTCCCCCGCCATCAATGATTGCCCCTTTCCCCCCCTTCAAGTTGATTCGCTTATTGATCACGATACTTTCCTTGTAGACAGCCGGAAGGATTAGGAGGGTATCCCCTGCTTTTGCCTGGTCGATTGCTCTTTGTATCGATTGGCCGTCCTCGACTTTAAGATTATTAGCACTAGTATCTATAGGCACAAACCAAAAAAGCAAAAGTATGATAATTCCGATTCGTCGTAAAAGCTTGTGCATACAGCCGCCTCCTACTGAAAGTTTCTCCATTTAAACCTAGCAAATAAATGTGATGAAAGCTTGAAATATTCATTAGGGAACGTTGAAGTCAATTGGAAGTTTAGAGGGGATTATACAGAGCACCGTCATATTTTCAGAATTATCAATAATTTAAATTGTCTATTTTATGACATTCACAATATAATGTAAGGACTATGTATATCTGATTAACTCGAGGAGGTTATGGTCGTGACGATTGTTCATATACTGAACTTCTCCATTCCGATTGTGATGATGCTAGGAATTGGTGTCGTTGTTGATAAAATGTGCAAGCCTGACCCACCGGAAAAAGAAGCCGAGTAAGCAAGTTACTGGCTTCTTTTTTCATCCTGATTTCGTTTGATTCTAATTATTGCTAGTTCGTGGCAGAATCAGAATTTCAACCCGGCGGTTTCTTGCTTTTCCTTCTGCTGTATTATTCGTTGCAATTGGCTGAAATTCGCCAAATCCTTTTGCGCTGAACCAACGTGGATCAAGCTGCTCATTTTTCAAAATGATTTTCATGAATTCCACGGCCCTCATGACGCTCAGTTCCCAGTTCGACTCATATCTCGCCGTTCTAATTGGAACATTATCTGTGTGTCCGCTGATGATGATATTTCGTGGAGGGTCCATGACAAGCAGGTCAGCGATTTCATATGCGATGTTGATATCTGTTGAACGGACATCTGCTTTGCCTGACTCAAATAGCACATTGTCACGAATCGTCAAAAGCAGTCCTTCATCGGTCAATTTCGTATTCAGCTTATCTGTCAGCTTTTTCTGTGCAATATAAGAGTTAACCTTCTTCTGGAGAGCCAAAAGTTCCAGCTGATCTTTGGCAAGATCGGCCTTTTCTTCCGCTTTCTTCTCCACATCTTCCTTGCGGTCTATTGGTGTTTGTATCTGCCCCTCTGGCATCGGGCTCTGGAACTCTAACACGCCAGTTCCGCCAGAAAATACATCATTAAAAGCTCTAGATAGTTGTTGAAATTTAACGGCATCTACAGAACTCATTGCGAATAGCACAATGAACAATGCAAGCAAGAGCGTAAGCAGATCTGCATATGGGATCAGCCAGGACTCATCCATATGCTCCTCATGTCGCTTCTTCTTCCTCTTCTTACTCATCCTTAGTCACGCCGCTTTCTTCAAGGATCAGTTTCCGTTCACTAGTTGGCAGATAGGAAGCAAGCTTCTGCTCGATTACCCGCGGTGCTTCCCCTTCAAGAATAGAAAGAATGCCTTCTATCATCATGTATTTCACTTGTGCTTCCTGTTGTGATTTTCGCTTCAATTTATTGGCGAATGGATGCCATAACACATAACCAGTAAAAATTCCCAGTAAGGTTGCCACAAACGCAGCACTGATCGCCCTGCCAAGCTCATCGGTATTGTCCATATGGCTTAGTGCTGCAATCAGCCCAACTACTGCCCCTAGAACCCCGAGAGTAGGTGCATATGTTCCAGCCTGGCTGAAAATGGCCGCACCTGACAAATGGCGTTCCTCCATCGCTTCCACTTCTTCCGTTAGTACATCTCTGATGTAGTCAGCACTCTGTCCATCAACGGCAAGCGATAGCCCATTTTTCAAAAATTCATCATCGATTTCACTCGTCTTCGCTTCGAGTGCAAGCAGGCCTTCCTTTCTAGCAAGCTGGGCCCATTCAGAAAATATTCGAATCAACGACGGCATATCTGTACTTTCCTGTTCTTTAAACAAGATTTTGAACAATTTTGGTACTTTCTTCAGTTCTCTCGCTGGAAAAGCGATTGATACCGCTGCAATTGTACCTAAGATTATGATTAAGAAAGCTGCCGGATTCAAGAGCGCATTGATGTTTACCCCTTTCAATACCATCCCAACTCCGACTGCAATGAACGCTAAAATGACACCAATGATTGACGACTTATCCATGTACGACTCCCCTGTCTGCTTTCCTTCTAGAATTCTCTCTGGAATTTCTCGATGTAACTGTCCTACTATCTCTTTTTATTTCGACATTTTTTTAAAAATCTTAAGCGATTTAGCAATCAAAAAATTTTCAGTCAACTAATTAAGATTGTCGATTCCAAGGCCGATATAATATTTATACAAATGATTAATGGAGGAGGATTTTACTTGGAGGCTATTGAAAATCTCCGCAGACAGGATACGAGAAAGAAAAATGTCTTGATGGTAAGCACCTATTCGGTATCCATAATTGCGACTATTGCCTATACACTGATTGAAAAAGAACCATTCATGAAAACAATGGTTTATGTAAGTGAATTTGCATTTTTCCTCCTGTTTTTCTTGATTTTTCAGCTATGGCTTAAGAAAGAGGCTCTCTTCCCTTATGCTGCATTTGCTGCTATATTTGCCCACCAGTTCATCTATATCGGAGCATTCGGCGGTAATGGCGCATTCTTGCTAGTGCTGATATTCCTGGCAGTCTTCTCAGCCATCCATTTCAACCTGAAAATCTTCCTAACCGGCTACACCCTTGGTTTAGCGGCGATCATTATGAACACTTTGTTGGCCACAAAAAATCAAGATTTTTTAAGCAGCACTTTTGCAGCGATCCTGCTCAGCTACATTTTAATGGGAGCCGTATTGTTCGTGTTGATCCGTTTAAATAGGAATGCCTTTCAATCTCTGGAAGCCTTTCTCACGGAATCTGAAAAAGAAAAAGTACGGAAAGAGCAGCACAGTACCCTGCTGCATAGCGAGCTGCTTGTCGTGACAGAGAGTCTTGGCAAAATCAATGACCAAATCCAAACCCACCTGTCTTCGCAAACTGAAATGAAAATCGCTGTTACTGAAATTTCTGCCGGAAGCCAAATTCAGTCACAACAAATTAACCAAATTACTGAGAATGCCGAAATGATCAAGCAAAGAATGGACGAGATGGCGGATATGTCCATCTTGCTCTCGGAAAATACTTTACAGGCTGCCAAGGCGACAGAAACCGGTTCAACAAAAATCGGCGAACTTCAAAGCGATATAAAAGAGCTGGCTGCTTCCATATCTGATCTGAGCCAAACATTCTCCATGCTGACAAAAAAAATCGAGGAAACAAATGGTTTTATCGGCAATATCCGTAACATTACTGAACAAACGAACTTGCTTGCCTTGAATGCTTCGATTGAAGCGGCACGAGCTGGCGAGGCTGGAAAAGGCTTCTCCGTTGTTGCCAATGAAATTCGCAAGCTGGCGGAAATGACGAAAGAAACAGCCATCCAGATTACCGAAAACCTCACCTCCGTAAATGCAACAAACTCAGCTGCACTGGAAAGAATGAATGACAGCAGTGAAAAGCTGGAAGAAAGTCGTTCCGCTGTCGAGGTGGTTTCCGGATTCTTCGGGGAAGTCAGCAGTACGCTTCGTGAACTTACCAACCAATTCGGCCAATTCGAATTAACGGTTAGCGATGTCAAGAACCAAACAGGTGATGTCGAAGCCTCCACTCGTGAGCTTGCTGCAATCATTGAGCAGGCAACTTCCGGCCTAGAGGAAATGAATGCAACAATCGAAACCTTGAACGACGATAATCAGACAATAGCTGCGTACGTCAGCCAGACCGCAGCAGCCGCTGAAAAAATCAAGACCGTTGGGGAATAATTAGAAGGACCGGGCAAACTGCTCCCGGTCCTTTTTTGGTTTTGCTGTTCATCGGGCACATAGCGAGCGAATTGGAAATCACAACTCCGCAAATTTTATCTGTTTCGTGTTTTTTTTACTCAAACAACTGCCATAAGGGCTCTATCAGGCAGAAAGATACCCTTATGCGAGCTTTTCCCCCTCCATAAGGGCATCTCTCGGGCGGAAAGATACCCTTATGCGAGCATTTCCTCCTCCATAAGGGCATCTATCAGGCGAAAGATACCCTTATGCGAGCTTTTTCCCCTCCATAAGGGCATCTATCAGGCGAACGATACCCTTTTGCGAGCTATTTCCCCTCCATAACACTCTTGCGGAACGATACGCAGTTAATTCCCTTATTAGTATAATTTTGATCATATTCATCTAGGTGCAAATGATAATACTCTCTTAAACATGGAAGCTCATCAACAATCTAAAAAAACGATGGCCAGGCTGGATTTCTCCACCTGGCCATTTGATTATAATAATTTCTTTTGTTTTTTTCTAACTAAATAGAGAAAAAGAAACACCTCATGGATGAATAATTTTCATCATGGGGTGTGAATCAACCATCATGCGTGTTTCTTATTGGTATCCTTTTGCATTCTCTTTTAAAATTTTATCTTTGAACAATGTGTAGCTCCATGATTGGTATGCAAGAATGATTGGAACGAAAATAAGCGCAACGATAAACATGACCGTTAGATTGAGCTTGCTTCCGGCTGCGTCGAATAGATTGACACTGTAGGAACTATCAATCCTTGATGGCAGCATGTTCGGGAACATTCCAATTAGTCCGAACGCCATTTTTGTAAAAATGGTTACGCACACGGAAGCGAACGCATAACCGATTTTCTTTTTAAAAATAAAGTATGCAGACGCAAGCATCGCAGCCAATACGAGCACCGGTACAATCCAAAGGACCGGATGCTCTGAGTAGTTATCCAACAGCGGCGTTTGGTTCACCGTTGCCAGCAAGAATAACGATAGGATCGCAGGCGCGACTCCTGCCAGCACACGCGAAATCCGATAAGCCCGTACTGCTGTTTGTCCTGATGTTTTTAACTGAATCCATAAGGAACCAGATAGCAGGAACAGCGAAACAAACAAGAATCCTCCTAAAATCCCGTACCCATTAAGTAGGCTAAACAGATTTCCTTCATAGCCGTTTGCGCCAATCATCAAGCCGCGATATAAGTTGGCAAAAGTTACCCCAAACAAGAAGGCAACTAAGAAGCTGCCGGCAAAAAAACTCCATTTGCAGACTGCCTGCCAGGTGGGGTTGTCATCTTTATGCATGAATTCGAGTCCAACTGCCCTTATGAACAAAGCAATCAAGACTAGGTATAACGGCGTGTACAAAAAGCTGAACATATCAGCGTAGACGTCCGGGAATGCTGCGAATGTCGCTCCCCCAGCGGTAATCAGCCAGACCTCGTTTCCACCCCAGAATGGTCCGACTGCTTCCTGGAGCTGGTTGCGCTCCTGGCGGTTTTTCGCCGTGAAAGGCAATAGCATTCCAGTTCCAAGTGTGTATCCGTCTAGAATGAAATAGATGGTCCAGATTAATCCCCAAAGCCCAAACCAAATGATCGCCAGTGTATCATGAGACATGCTTCACGCCTCCCCCAAGACTATAGTGAGCCTCTGATTCCGGCCCTTTCTTCGCATACTTAACGATTAAATAAACATCGGCTACCAGCAAAACTGTGTAAAAAATGATAAGTGCCGCCAACGAGAAGACTATTTGTGAGCTAGCAATAGGAGACACACCATCTGAAGTTTTCATCAATCCATAAACGACCCATGGCTGTCGTCCAGCTTCTGCGACCATCCATCCAGCATTGATTGCTAGGTATGGCAGGAGTACCGAATAAAGGACAAGTTTCAAGTATTTCGGTGAAGTTTCCAGCTTGTTTTTCCGGTACAAATACAATCCATACCATGATACAGCAAGAAAAAAGATGCCGAGTGCAACCATAAGCCTAAAGGCATAAAATACCAGTTCAATATTTGGCTGCTCATCCTTCGGGAGATCATTAAACCCGGTTACCTCCCCGTTAAATGAATTTGTGTAAAGAAAGCTTCCGATCTTCGGAATGCTGATCGCTGCGAATGCATTCCGCTGATTTTCCTGATCAGGAATTTGAATTAGATGGAACGGCATGCCCTTCTGTGTTTCCCATACTGCTTCCATCGCCGCTCCTTTTGCGGGCTGCATCTTTGCCGCAAATACGCCTGACTGATGGCCGATGAACGGAGTCAGCGTAGCCGAAAATAGCGCCATGGCCAACCCATATTTAAACGATTTCTTATAAAAGGCTGTTTCATTTTTCCTCAGCAAATGATAGGCACTGATGGCCATCATGAAAAATGCCCCTACGATATATGCACTGACGACTGTATGTACGAACATATACCAAGCATATGGATTGGTGACGAGCTCCGCAAAGCTGTTCAGCTCGACCCGACCATTATTCAGGACATAGCCGACGGGATTTTGCATAAAACCATTTGCAGTGATAATCCATAGTGCGGAAATATTCGTACCGAGCGCCACCATCCAGATAGAAACCGCCCGCAGCTTTGGCGAAAACCTGTCCTTGCCGAACAGCCAGATGCCCATGAATGTCGATTCAAGGAAAAAAGCGGCCAGAGCCTCGATCGCCAGCGGAGATCCGAAAATATCTCCCATATATTTTGAATACTCCGACCAGTTCGTTCCAAATTGGAACTCCATCGTAATGCCGGTGATCACCCCAAGAACAAAGTTGATTGCGAATAGTTTTCCCCAATAATCCGCCATCCGCTTATACGTCTGATCCAGTGTACGGGCATACTTTGTCTCCATGATGGCAACAAGAATGACCAGCCCCAGCGTCAGCGGTACAAACAAGAAATGATAAAACACGGTAACAGCAAACTGGATCCGGCTTAATAACAGGACCTCATCCATTTTTGGTACCTCCCAAATTAAAAGTTTGTGAAAAAAACAACAATATCTTAATTCTATTTTAAAAAAAATTTGTGATTGATAACGAAGATTTTTGTAGACATTTTGTGACATTATTGTGATGCACGTCACTATATTAGAATACCGAGCAAACTGCGCCCGGTTAGTTTGGATTTAACTAATTCCATCAGTTTATGAACGCTGATTTCATTTGAGACAGTCCGGACATTATTAAAAAAATCAAAAAAACAGGCCCTATATTTTAGGGCCAGCTCTAGTTAAATTTTCCCAATATTTGACGGATCAGTGCTGATTCCAGGCTGGCCTGGCATCCAGTTTGCCGGTACGCCTTCACCAGTTTGTTTTGCAAATTGCAGTGCCTGAAGGATTCTGACATGTTCCGGAAGATTCCGGCCTACATCATCAGGATAAGTCAGCTTTGTTCTAATGATTCCTTCCGGGTCGATGAATACCGATGTCCTGAAACTTGCCCCGGAGGCAGCATTAAGAACCCGGTATGCCCGGCTAATGACCTGGGTTCTGTCACTGACCATTGGGAATATTACCTTTTTCAAGGAAGGCGATGTTTCTTTAAACACCCAATGGCTGTAAATACTGTCGGTACTGATCGACATCATCTCTGCTCCAAGCGCCTTAATATACGGATAAATGGCAGCGACCGCCGCCAGTTCTGTCGGTCAGACAAAGGTGAAATCGCTCGGGTAGAAAAATAAAATAACCCATTTCCCCCGATAATCCTCCAAATTCATTTTTTTGATATCCCCATCGATAATCGCCTCTGCCGAAAACAGGGGGGCCTGATCATCCAGGTTTGCACAAAAAATAGTCGGATACTTTACTAAATCTTCAGCATAAAGTTTTTCATCCATACAAGCACCCTCCTTACTTAAAATTTGTCTCTATCCAATCTTATGCTATTCATTTTTTATATTTCGGGTTCCATCAGGAAAAACTATTTTGACAAGAAAGGAGGATTCATGAATGAGCAGAGGCAAAGAATTCAACCATAAGAAAAAAGGTCATCCCGGTGATTTACCTGAAGGTGCATTTACAGCTAAGCGGCCTGAAACTGAGGCGCAGGAAGACGAGGAATTCCTGGTTGTCCAGGAAGCTTTCAAAAATCGTATCGAGAAAGAGGAAAGATAACTTATTTTTAGAACCTGGCAATCGCCGGGTTCTATTTTTGAAACTTTTCGTATCAAAATTCGTATAGTTATTCGTACACCATTTTTTATCACTCAGTATACAAATTTGGGGAGGAAATAAAATGATCGTATCCACTACATCCACATTGCAAGGCAAAGAAGTAGAAACCTATTTGGGGATTGTCTCTGGGGAGGCCATTATGGGGGCCAATGTCGTGCGTGACTTTTTGGCAAGCGTCACCGATGTGATTGGCGGCAGGAGTTCCGCATACGAAAGCAAGCTTGCGGAAGGGCGCGAAATCGCGATTCGCGAAATGGAAGACAAAGCCCGCCGCATGGGAGCTAATGCGATAATCGGCGTCGACCTTGATTTCGAAACCCTGCGCGAAGGCATGATGATGTGCATCGCCACCGGAACTGCAATCAAAATAAAGGAATAATGTTGAAAAGGACCTGGCATGCTGCCCGGTCCTTTTGCGTGAAACCATCAATCTTGCCGCTTTTTAAAATTGGCGATCACCATCCCGCCGCCTACTACTGAATCATTTTGGCGATCGAAGCCAAGTTTCTCATACAGCTTTATTGCTGGTGCATTTGCAGCGCCGGTTGAGACAATTATTTCGGAGAAGTTTTGCTGTTCCAAATATGCAATTAGCTTCCTGGCAATTCCTCTTCGGAAAAAGTCTGGATGGACCATCATTCGGTGAATATCCATCACTTCCCCGTCTTTTTTAAAAGAAACCGCACCAGCGAGACTGCCATCGATATAACAGCCAAGGAAGGTTTCGCCACAATTTTGCAGCTGCTCGAATGTTTCCTTTAACGGGGGTATTTCGTCCGAGCCAATTAAGTCTGCTTCCATCCTGTATGACTTTCTCTGCAGTTCCAGGATTTCAGCGGCTGCCTTTACATCAAGCAGCTCAATTTCCCTGATGACAGGCAGTATTCCATATTCATTGATTTTGTTTAAGATCAACTCGGGCCTTCCTTGAAGATCAGGGAGATTGTCCAATGCAAAAAAGCGGAGCTCCTTGCTTTCCCCATCGAGTATTTGCAGCTCGCCCTCCCAATCAGTGCATGCGTACAAGGCGATCGCGTTATAGATTTCGTCGCCGTTTGGATATTGAAAGTAATATTCCTCACCAGCAATCACATTCAAAAACTTCAGTTTATGAAGGACAAGTCCTGTTTCCTCAGACAGTTCTCTGCGGGCTGTTTCCTCAAAGCTTTCGCCCGGTTCCATTGCACCCCCTGGAATTCCCCACCTGCCAGTATCAGACCGAAGCTGCAGCAGCACTTCATATTCCTTATTAAAAACAAGAACAGCAGAACCAGCCAGGATGAACGGCCGGCTGCCAATCAACTCACGGATTTCTTTAATATAATCGCTCATACTCTCCCCCATTACAAAAATTCCGTTTTTTCTATTATACTAAGAAAAGCATTGTTTTTTGAAAGGAGCAATTATGAAATCTCTAGTCCTTGCAGAAAAACCAAGCGTTGCCCGCGAGCTTGCGCGTGTGCTTGGCTGCACTAAAACAAATAAAAGCTATTTTGAAGGAAATCAACACATCGTTACTTGGGCACTTGGCCACTTGATCGAACTCAAGATGCCAGAGAACTATGATCCGAAGTATAAGGTTTGGAAGCTGGAGGAGCTGCCAATCATCCCCGATAAAATGGGGCTAAAGGTCATCAAACAGACGAGCCATCAATTTAAGGCGATTGAGCATCTCGCCGAGCGCAAGGATGTTGGCGAATTCATCATCGCAACGGACGCCGGGCGTGAAGGAGAACTTGTCGCCAGATGGATTCTGCAACGCATCAACTGGCGAAAGCCAATCAAGCGGTTGTGGATCTCTTCCCAAACGGACAGGGCTATTAAGGATGGTTTTAAGAACCTGAAGCCTGGCAAGCAGTTTGAGGATCTTTACGAATCAGCTGTCTGCCGTGCTGAGGCTGACTGGCTGATCGGCTTGAACGTCTCTCGAGCTTTGACAACCAAATATAAGGATCCACTATCTGCAGGCCGGGTCCAGACACCAACCCTAGCCATGATCCTTGAGCGTGAGGATGAAATGAATAAATTCGTCCCGAAGGATTACTGGACCATCCAGGCAAAGGTTGGCTCCCTAAGTGCAGAATGGGAGCATAAAGGAGAAAAACGCATTTTTTCCAGAGAAAAAGCAGAAGAAATCCAACAGAAGCTTTCCAATAAAAAAGCAGTCTTGAAATCACTGGACCGCAAGCAGAAGTCTGATCCACAGCCGATGCCGTATGACCTAACAGAATTGCAGCGTGACGCCAATAAACGCTTCGGCTTCTCAGCAAAGAAAACGTCCAATGTGCTACAGGGCTTGTATGAACAGCACAAGCTTGTCACCTATCCGTACGGATTCACGCTATTTGACGACTGATATGGAAGCAACGATGGCGGACCGGCTTCAGGGAATCATGTCCGGTTACAAGGATGAAGCGAAGCCGGCACTTGCTAACAATGGCAAGGTCCAGGCGCGCCGTGTGTTCAATAATGAAAAAGTCACTGACCACCATGCCATCATCCCAACAGAGGAGCGGCTTCATCTCGCTGATTTGTCACCCGATGAACGGAAACTCTATGACTTAATTGTCCGAAGGTTCTTGGCTTTATTTTACCCGGCGTATCAGTATGAAGTTGTCCACGCTAGTTTCGAGGTCGAGGGCGAAGCATTGTCCGCTCGCGAAACGAATATTCTAGAGCTTGGCTTTAAAAAGGTTCTTGGAAAAGAGGAGGATGATTCAAGCACTCAATCGCTTGCCCATCTGGAAAAAGGCAAAAGCTACTCTGTGGGCCAGGTTACAATAAACAAAAAGATGACTGAAGCCCCCTTGCGCTTGTCTGAATCGGATATCCTTTCAAAGATGGAGAAATTCGGCCTTGGTACTCCGGCAACAAGGGCAGAAATCATCGAACGCCTGATTTCGTCGGAGGTCGTCGAACGCAAGGATGGCCGCTTCTATTCTACGAAAAAAGGCAAACAGTTGATTGATCTTGTGAACGATGAACTCACTTCCCCAGAGCTGACGGCAAAATGGGAAAAAGAACTCGAGGAGATTGCTCATGGCAAAGGCGATGCGAAGGCATTCAAAAAAAGGATTCGTGAACAGACTTCCCTGCTTGTATCCGAAATCAAGAAAAGCAGCAAAACTTACCGCGCTCATAACTTGACAGGATCTAAATGCCCTGAGTGTGGAGAATTCATGAAGGAACGCAAAACAAAAGAAGGTCGCATTCTTGTGTGCTCAAATTCTGAATGCAGCTACCGCAAACATAAGGACCCTAAGCTGTCACAACGCCGTTGCCCGCAATGCCACAAGCGGATGGAAATCCACGACGGCAAAGCAGGCGCTTATTTCCAGTGCCGACGCTGCAATGTTGTCGAAAAAGCTGAGGACAAATAGCAAAAAGGCGTAACCAAACGCGAGGAGCGTAAACTCAAGGAAAAATACGCGCCATCCGAGGAGAATTTTGGCACGAGTCTCGGAGACTTATTGAAAGCAGCCCTTGAGGATAAAGAATAGTTTTTCCAACAGCACCTAAGTAGGTGCTGTTTTTTTGTAAGTTGTTTTACTAAGTATTTGCTTGAAAAAAATTCCTATAGAGTAGTATGATATTTATTGGTTGTCATTTTTTGAACTAAGGAGAAGCATCATGAGGATAAGAGATTGGGATCGCAACTTGAAGATTCGCCTGTTTGGCGAAGCGTTGATGAATATAACATTTTGGATGTTTTTTCCGTTTTTAACGATTTATTTTGCCGAAAGCTTCGGAAAAGACAAGGCTGGTTTCTTGCTGATTTTTTCTCAGCTATTCTCGGTATTTGCCAATTTGCTTGGAGGTTATATGGCCGATAGATTTGGCCGCAAGCGAATGATGGTGCTCTCTGCATTTGGGCAAGGGATTGCCTTCCTTATTTTCGCCTATGCTGTTTCACCGTGGTACACGTCACCAATGCTTGGGTTTATCTGCTTCACGCTTGTCGGCATTTTCGGTTCGATCTACTGGCCTGCAAGCCAGGCGATGGTGGCCGACGTCGTCCCGGAAAAAGACCGCAGCAGTGTTTTTGCGATTTTTTATACGCAGATCAATATCGCCGTCGTCATCGGTCCGATCCTCGGTACGATTTTTTATGTCAAATACCGGTTTGAATTGATGATTGCAGTGGCCATCATCTCCATTTTACTCGCGCTTGTCCTCTCAAAATGGACGCGCGAAACCGTCCCTGCATCTGCTAAGCAAGCTCGCACAGAAAAAGGGAAATGGTATGATTTCCTTATAGAACAGTTTGCTGATTACAAGGTCATCATTCAGGATAAAGTTTTTCTCCTGTTCATCATTGCTGGAGTTCTCGCAGCGCAAACTTTCATGCAGCTTGATTTGCTGTTCCCTGTTTATACAAAGGATATGGTGAATAATCAAACGATACTAGAACTAGGCAGCAAAGTGTTCACCGTGAA
This sequence comes from Mesobacillus stamsii, assembly GCF_030814065.1. NCBI lineage: Bacteria > Bacillati > Bacillota > Bacilli > Caryophanales > Bacillaceae > Mesobacillus > Mesobacillus stamsii. The sequence goes on along the minus strand of NZ_JAUSUN010000029.1, from coordinate 4,217 downwards.
TGGCGAGCAGGCCTTTGGTTTGATTCTTTCCGAAAACGGATTGCTTGTTGCCCTGTTCACGGTAGCTGTCACGAAATGGGTCACGCGATTCCCTGAACGGAATGTATTTGTGTTGTCGTCGCTTTTTTATGCCGTTTCGATTTTAATGTTCGGGGCTACTCACTGGATTTGGGGATTGATTTTGGCAATGGCCGTCTTCACCTTAGCTGAATTGTTGACGGCAGGCTTGCAGCAAACCATCATTTCAAATTTAGCGCCGGAGCAAATGCGAGGCCAATATTTCGCAGCTGCATCCTTACGTTATACCTTTGGAAGGACGATTGCACCAATCAGCATTCCGCTTACGGTGTGGATCGGATATCGCTGGACCTTTACTATTCTGAGTGTTCTTGCTGTCTTAAGCGCGATCCTGTTTTGGGTGATGTTCAGAATGTATGAAAATAGGAAGCAGTTAGGCCTTTAATTTGATTTGCTGCTTGATTCTGTTAATAATAGCTGTCCTAGTTTCTTTTTTTTCATGAAATCGGTACAATATAAAGGAAGATTCAGAAAAGGGGCGAAATAAATGAGTGATTTTCAAACGAATTTAGCAAAGTATGCGGACCTCGCTGTCAAGGTTGGCGTAAACATTCAGAAAAACCAAACGCTTGTCATCAACACAACCATTGACTCCGCTGATTTTGTACGACTTGTTGCCAAACAAGCATACGAAGCAGGCGCAAAGAACGTTGTGGTGAACTGGAATGATGATGTTGTGAACAGGACGAAATACGACCTGGCACCCGATGAGGCTTTCACTGAATATCCTGAGTGGCGTGCTCGTGAAACGGAAGAACTGGCTGAAAGTGGCGCAGCCTTCATGTCGATTGTGTCATCAAGTCCAGATCTTTTAAAAGGGGTTCAATCTGAGCGTATTGCAAACTTCCAAAAAGCAGCCGGAACAGCACTGTCTAAATACCGCAAATACATACAATCTGATAAAGTCAGCTGGACAGTTATTGCTGCTCCTTCTGAAGGCTGGGCGAAAATGGTCTTCCCTGAGGATTCAACGGAAACTGCTGTTCAAAAGCTTTGGGACGCAATTTTCAAGGCTGTCCGGGTTGATACCCCGGATCCTGTTGCGGCATGGAAAGAGCATGACGCTTCCCTGCATGAGAAGGTTGATTACCTAAATAGCAAACGCTACAAGAAGCTTCACTATAAAGCACCAGGCACAGACTTGACAGTCGAGCTTCCAGAAAAACATATTTGGGTCGGCGCTGGCAGCATAAACGAGCAAGGCAATGAATTCATGGCCAATATGCCTACTGAAGAAGTCTTCTCTGTTCCTTTAAAAACTGGCGTGAACGGCTATGTATCAAGTACGAAACCGCTTAGCTACGGCGGCAACATTATCGACAACTTCAAGCTGACTTTCGAAAAAGGAAAGATCGTCAGCGTCGAAGCGGAAGAAGGCGAAGAAATCCTTAAGCAGTTAGTGGCAACGGACGAAGGCTCACACTATCTTGGCGAAGTGGCACTTGTTCCTTTTCATTCGCCGATTTCTCAATCAAATGTGCTGTTTTTCAACACGCTTTTTGACGAGAATGCATCCAACCACTTTGCAATCGGAAGTGCTTATGCATTCTGTGTAGAAGGCGGAAAAACGATGTCTTCAGAAGAGCTGGCTAAAAATGGCCTGAACGAAAGCATCACCCACGTTGACTTCATGATTGGCTCCGATCAAATGGACATCGACGGCATCTCAGCCGATGGCACTGCAGAACCAGTCTTCCGCAATGGTGACTGGGCACTGTAATATTCCAATACTAATATGAACCCAGCCGGCATAATGTTTGGCTGGGTTTTTGTATGGAACGGTTTTGGGGATTCGGCTCTTCTACTGGCAACTTTTCTCTTATGCACCCTAAATCACTATGCTATAATGGAGTTATCAAGGAATCATTGTATATAATATTAGCTATATTGTTAACCTAATTGTTTATCTGGGGGCGACGTCTTGATTCAATTACAGATTATTGTTTCAGGAAAGGTTCAGGGTGTGGGATACCGTTACTATACACAAATGAAAGCTATTCAATTTGGCATTACAGGCTGGGTACGGAATCTGCGGGAAGGTGGCGTTGAGATTCTTGCTTCGGGCGCTAAAGATAATCTTGAGAAGTTCATTGATGAGGTGCGAAGAGGCAATCCCTTTTCCACAGTGGACCACATTGAAGTGAACGAGATTGAAAACACAGAAACCTATAAATCTTTCGCAATAAAATATTAACAGGCAGAGGAATCATCATCTGCCTGTTTTGTTTAGAGTCAGTTTAGCAATGGCCCTCTTGCTTTTCCCCCCACTTTCTCGCAGAATATAAGGGATACAAATGTTAGGAGGTTTATAGTAAATGTGGAAGGAATTCAAGAAATTTGCCTTTAAAGGAAATGTGCTGGACCTTGCTGTCGGGGTCATCATTGGCACGGCTTTTGGAAAAATTGTTTCCTCACTGGTTGATGACATTATTATGCCGATTGTCGGACTTGCAACATTTGGAGCGGATTTTTCCGATCTTACCTATAAGGTGGTTAAATACGGTGCGTTTCTTCAATCAGTTGTTAACTTCTTTATTACAGCGTTCGCCATTTTCTTATTCATTCGATTCATCGGGCGCTACCGAAAAAACCAAGAAGCTAAGCCTGCTGCTCCCGATAGCAAAGAAGAACTGTTAAAAGAAATCCGCGACCTGCTGAAAGCAAAAAGCGGGATATGATAGTTATACATATAGGAATGCCTGTAATCCATTACAAGGCAAGTGTTGCAAATTTGCAACACACAAAAAACGTTAAAACACTTGATATAACAACATTTCTAACCCTTTTAAAACTATCTCTTTCTTCTCACTCTATATAACTTGCAATTCGCCATACGTTTGTCAATACCTAATCCATATAATTTTCGTCGCTGCCTTAAAGGCTAAAAGGTTCCATCAATGCAACCTAAAAATCTGTAAGGGGAGTTTCTATATTAAAACGGGGTAAGAACTGTAAAATTTACAGTTCACTTTCAACCTTACCAGGCGAACAGAATGAACTTTGAAAAATAGAAAATTTTGCATCTAAAAAGGGGTTCCCGGTTTTTTCACAGAATATCTTTATAAAATTTAATTTTAGGGAGGCATTAGGTTGAAAAAAATATCAAGCTTGTTGCTAGCAATCGTATTGGGGCTATCTTTTAGTTTTCCAATGCAGTCATTTGCAGCAGAAACTGTAGGAACTTTCGCAGTTTATGAGGATCCGGGAGGTCAAAGTTGTTTGAATACTTATTCAATTTCTCATGCTAATTTAGTAAAGGCTTTGAATGCTAATGATTTGTATCTTGGTTTGACTTCCTTTGCTTTTTTACCATCAGCGATTGCAAATTTTATTATCGCAAATAGTGGACATGTCTCAACTTTGAGAACAATAGCTTACGAGGGTAGAGGAGTATGGGTCTGTGTAAAAGCAAATCCTAATTATAATGGCTATAATAGTGCAACTATAATTTATCTTTCAAGATTATAAGGATGAGCCCTTTAAAAGAGCTCTTTATTTTCATTTAAATTGCTTTCTTTTTTTTATAGTAATAAATAAAATTCCTAATATTGAAATGATACCTATTCCAATTAGTGTTCCGTTTATTAGCAAATTATTAGATATGCTTGCTATATCATTTTTAAATAATCTGCTATATAAAATGGTGCTAACTACTAAAAACGACACAAATAACATAATCCTCATTATTAAATTCCCTCCCTTTTCTTATTATATAAATTATTTTAAATTCATTAAAACCATTTTTGGTAAAATATGTATTTTCCCATATCCAGGTCTCTTTTTTCCTTATGTTTATCGAAATTTTCTTATCGAAAAAGCCCAGGCTTTCCAAATTCTTTGTTAAACTTTCCCGATCAGAGAGGGATTGACAGGTATTCTTCCTATTTAGGTAACTTAGATAAACTCGCATTCAAAGGTTAGCCTTCTGTATTTGTCAAATGATCCGAAGCATCGTTAAAGAGTTTTCTTCTATTATCTCTAAATTATATACTAACTTATCATTTTATTTTCTATTTACAACTTGAGTACTGCATTTTTTGAAATATTGTTAATGACGTTTTATAATGTCCAAAACTTGACGATATTAATTGTCCTAAAACTGACGGATATACTGTCCAAAAATAAAAAGGAAGCATTTT
>NZ_JAUSUN010000028.1:0-41904 GCF_030814065.1 Mesobacillus stamsii | reverse complement strand
AAAGGAAGGATTAAGATTATTAGCGTTATCATAGAAACAAAAACTCTTGGAACAAGAGGGTTAGCTCGGTCAGTTTTCGTTGGCTAGTAAAAGCAGCGATAAGTCGAGAAGCCCCCACTTCAAGCGACCCGTAAGGTGGTAAGTGGTGGGAGTAGTTCACGTGAGCCTGTTTTCATCGTTAATAAGAAAATTATGGCAATTTAGAAGGCCTTCTTCTAAATCTTTGCTGACCCTTTCGGAATCATAGGCACAAACAGACAGAAGTTCCGTCTCGGTGACAATGGTATCAGCCGATTGTTCAGAAAAAAGTAATTTCGTAATTACTTCCTGCTCATCGCGCCATTCTACGTGAGCCCAGCTGCGAATAGCAACATCGCGCTCTGAATAACCTTCGATCAGGGTGGGAAGGAAATCAAAAATGGAGTTTATGCCTAAGTCTCCCTTGGCATAATAAAAGTCAAAATTATTGATGAACTTTGCTTTTTCCAAACTGCTTTCATCGGCAGTCTCCATGAGCCTTTTCGTAATCAATGGCAGTAACCGGTCATTTTCAATAATGATGGAATACTCCCCTCGTTTAGCACCGGAAATAACGAAGTCGGCCACTCTGGTAATATACTGATCCTGATTCTTAAATAAATATAACCCATGACCTTTGGTAAGTCCTGCAAGTTCAGTAATCTCTTTTATATGCATACTTTCCAAATTAGCACCCCATCAATTATTGACATAAAAACATCATTAATATAGTATAACATATTTAATGAAAAAGGAATAAATCGGGGTTAACTCGGATAACCGGTAATTAAATGGCTTAACCGTTTAATTTCAAAGTGATCAGCGTTTTTATAAAAAATCAATTCTTTTTGCGAGCGCTGGGAAATCGATAAACGGATTCCGATTTCCTTGAATATAGAAAATTGCCTGGTTTCTGTGTCTTTCATACAGAGTGGGTGGAAATTCTTCATTCCACCGAGCGAGAAGCGGGATATTCACCTTTTTTTTAAACTCGCTCTTGACTCTTTTAGGATACCTGAGGAAAAAATAAAGCATCGCCCGGGCAGATGCTCCTTTTCCATGCTCGGGTTCGAACTCGAAACCTGAAGTGACTCCGCAATTGTTCTGGATCGGTTCATTTTCCGATTCTGGGTTATAAAAATCAAAATCGGCAAACGGAAAGTTGGAACGCGAAATATTGCAATCCGGTTCGCAAACAAACAGATGATGAAGATCCCCCTTCATCGGTTCAGCACCGTCGAACCAGGATTGCGGGACAATATGCTCGGTGTTCATTTTAAAATGATCCTCAAACATCTTCAGTTCTTTGATGGAATCAAAACCATTCATCTGGATTTTCCGAGATCGTTTTCTAAATTCATCGTATTTCTCTCTTAGAGTTTCATTATCCTCCATAAGCAGTGACTCGGGGTCCTTCAACTGGCTGGAATAAATGCTTTTAGCAGAACCGTCAGGATATAAATCGACCCAGGTGTACAGATACAAATCTTTGGCAAGGAAGTAGGGGAGCTGGTTTTTATGAGAATGGAATACGATTGTGTGGAATTTGTAAAATAGTGCAAGACTGGACAAATCAAGATCCTGTGCACCACGGTAATAATCTTTGATGTCTAATTTATCCTGTTCATGGTCAAAGTAAAGTTGCTGATTGCTCTGGATATCGCGGCGATTGTCCTTTAGGATTGTCAGCAGCTTTTTCAAGTCAAGTGAATCGTACTTGTGTTCCCAGTTCATAGTTTGCCGTTGCTTTTTATATTTAGACATAACGAACTCCTCATTCTCGTCATCGTATTCCTATTTTACCGTTTCCAAGAGTAACCTTCAAATAAGAGTTAAAATGCAGAACTAGCAAAGATCGAGCATTTGTCAAAAAAATAGGTTTGGTAGTAAAGAGTCTAAATTCACGGAAGGATAGCTAATCAAATTTTGCAATAAAAAAAACAGGCTCTAAAGAGAGCCTGTTTTATATAATCGATTTAAGATTAAGCTTTTTGAACGTTTGCAGCTTGGGCTCCACGAGCGCCTTGCTCCACGTCAAATGTAACTTTTTGACCTTCGTCTAAAGATTTGAAGCCTTCACTTTGGATAGCAGAGAAGTGTACGAATACGTCGTCTCCACCTTCGCGCTCGATGAATCCGAAACCTTTTTCTGCATTAAACCATTTAACTGTACCTTGTTCCATTTTTGTTGCCTCCTAGTGCGTACTCGCACAACGTATTACTATCCTTGCCCAAAGTGATCATCAAGACGAAAAGTTGATACTTATACTATCCTTTACACCGAACAAAAATAATTCTTTTTTATCATAACAGGAAACGCAAAATAAAGCAAATCTTCTTTTGGATTATTTTTAAAATAGTAACTATAAAGAGGAAAACTTTTGTCGGAATAATGGCGAGTCCATAAATAACGCTACCCAAAAAACCATAAAACTATAATGAATTAACGCACTGCCTTACTGGGGGTCTGACCCCCAGTAGGGGAGTGGTTTTTTTGCGACTAAAGGAAATCTTTTAATGTTTCTTTCAGTGTTCCTCTTGTTTCTGTGTCTTTATCAAAAAGTATTCCGTCATGTACCATTTTTCTGACGAGGTCTGGTCTGAGTCCGGTCAGGATGGTCTTGCAGCCCATCATGGACACTCCAGTCAAAATTTTTTTAAAATAGTGGATAACATCTTTATCCATCATGGCGACACCTGATAAGTCCATGACTAAATTTTGGAACCTTGTGTTGGCTATTTCGTTTAAAACTTTTTCTTCAATTATTCTAATTCTAAACGAATCAATTGCACCAATTAGAGGTAGAACAGAAACAGTCTCACTTACTGGAATGATAGGGACAGACAAATGTTCGACCATTTCTCTTTGCTTATGGAGCATTTGATCTTTGGATTTAGAATAACTGAGAAAGAAACTGTTAAGAAATTGGTCTATTTGTTCATTTATAAATTCTTCCAATTCATAAAAATCTTTTTTTTCATTTGTCAGGTTCTTTTCTTCATCAATTTGTCCAATGATCTTCCATAAAGTTCTTCTGATTGCTTGAATCCATTCTAATTTTAGAGGTAGAGTTAAAGAATGTCTTGCCCATGCAATTCCTTCCTCTTCTGCAAAAGCAACTAAATCTTTATAGTTTTGATCAATTATAAAGAAAATTAATTTTCTTGCATTTTTTAATAGGTCAATATTTCCTTTTTCTAAAATCTCGGTTATTTTCGACGAAACATTAACTGCTTGAGAAAGTAAATTCTCTTCAAATATTTTCTCATTATCGTGAAAGTAGATTTTAATTTCTTTTCTTAGATCATCGGTGTTATGCAAATCTTCCCCCCCTGCACAAAGCATCTTCTCAGCAAATTATTTATACCCATTCTGTCGATTTATAAACCAGTTACTCGAAAAAATTTATAATTAAAAATTTCGAATTGCAGAGGAAACGGTGTAGGTATAGTTAGTTCTTACAAATAAACATTTAAAACGGGATAATGAAAAATCGACGCAAAAAAAGCATAGGAGGGAAATCCTATGCTTTCAAATGCTATCTGCCAAAGAAACTGTCCATTGCATTACGGAAGTCTTCGAAGATCCCGTCTCTGTTGCTGTCGGTGCGGAGGTCATCGGCGAATGTTCCCATTCTGGTATAGGCATCGCGGTCAACTGAAACAAAAACTTTATCGATTTGGTTATTTGCTTGACGCACTCTTTGTTCAATTTGCATCTCCAGCTGGCTATTATTGCCGTTCATGGTGTTGCCAGCTGCATTTCCATTCATGTTTGTATTACCAATTCCATTCATACTTCCATTGTCCATTCCATTGCCATTCGTATTTCCATTCATTGTTCCGTTGCCGTTATTAGGATCAAGAGGGCGATTTGTGTTTCCTATATTTTGGCGGTCGCCATTTCCAGCGTCCCCTTTGCCGTCAATGATTCCATTATTTCCTGCGCGGTTGTTACCCGGATCCACTTGTCCGTTCTCGGCAAAAGTCTTGCCGTTGCCATCCAGTGCATCATTGACAGATGCATTTCCATTCGTTTCGCCATTGTTGTCCGCAAGTCTAACAGCTACGTATGCATTGTTATCTGAGATGATGATTCGTGCGTCGTCCACTTGCGGCAGCTGCTCTACCTGGCGCTCTGCCCGGTCAGCCAGTTGGAGCTTGGTGCCGTCGGTTGCTGGACCGCGCTTAACCTGTGAGATTTGGACTCGCTGATTGCCGTTATCGTCGGCAGCATTGTTATTGGCTCCACACCCGGCCAAACCGAATGTGAAAATAGCACAGCCTGCAATGATGACTAATTTTTTCATTCTGATCACTCCTAGTTGGTATTGTCATCCTTATGATGGCTAAAATTTGCAGCGATATGCAGTACGGAAGGATTTTTTTCTGATTTAAAGTAGCTCAGGCCGGAATGAAGGCATTTTTTTAGAAAAGCTGCTTTTTCATGCACGTTGACACATTTCGTTCAAAACATTTCAACACAATTGTGAATATATTCACAAAAACCCCTATTTTCGAGATATATTTGTTATCTTATAAGTGTAGTAATACTAATTAACTTATAGGAGTGAGGAACATGTTTGCAAAATGGTTAAGAGAGAACAATGTTGCTGCTGGTATATTGACTGTCATTAGAGTTTGGCTAGGGTACAATTGGATGACTGGTGGTTGGGGAAAATTGACTGGTGAAGGCTTCGATGCTAGTGGCTTCCTGAAAGGCGCTGTCGCAAATCCTGTCAAAGGTCCGGATGGACACATGGTATACGGATGGTACGTGAATTTCCTTGAAAGCTTTGCGATCCCGAATGTGGATCTATTCAACTTTATTGTGCCGCTGGGAGAATTCCTTATTGGACTTGGTTTGATTCTTGGTGCTCTGACAACTGCTGCGATGTTCTTCGGTCTAGTGATGAACTTTAGCTTCTTCCTGGCCGGAACAGTATCTCACAATCCAACAGACATCTTCTTCGGGTTCATCATCCTGTTCGCTGGCTTTAACGCTGGTAAATATGGTTTAGACCGTTATGTCGTACCATTTATTCGCAAAGTCGTTCTCAAACGCGGAGAAGAGACCGCACGCAACGTAGCTTAACTTTTTAACGTTGAAAAGCTGCCAGGAATAATTCCAAATCCTGGCAGCTTTTCTTATTTTTTTCGGAGGATTTTGTGTTTTCTTATCTTGTACAAGAGGCCTTGTCTTGTTATGCCAAGTGCTTCGGCGGCGCGTGCCTGATTGCCGTTTTCACTTGTCAATGCGGTTTCTATCACTTCTTTTTCAACCTTTTCCAGATGTTCTGGCAAAGAAAAGTCGTCCGTTAATTCAATCGGAGCTTCAGGAGTTTCAACTTCTTTTTCAGAAAAATGATTCTGGATTTCTTCGGGAAAATCATCGAGAATCAATTGTCCAGACCGGGAGAGAACGGTTGCCCTGGACAAGGCATTTTGCAATTCACGAATATTGCCAGGCCATGGATAAGAAGTGAGTTTTGTTAAAAGACTTTTGGAAATGGAATAGCTGCGAGTATGTTCTTCTTCGAACTGTGCCAGAAATTGTTCGACAAGCAAGGGGATGTCTTCGATTCGCTCACGCAATGGAGGCAATTTGATGCCAATGATATTTAACCGATAATACAAGTCTTCACGAAACTCACCGTTCTGTACCATTTCCGATAAATTCCGGTTAGTGGCAGCGATGATGCGAACGTCTGAAGATATTTCTTTCGCCGTCCCGAGCGGTGTAAATGTCTTGTCTTGGGTGAATTGCAGAAGCTTTGCCTGCACATCCAGCGAGATTTCGCCAATTTCATCGAGAAAAAGAGTGCCCTTGTCGGCTGCGGCGCACTTGCCTTCCTGTGATCGGACAGCGCCGGTAAAAGCGCCTTTTTCGTAGCCGAATAATTCACTTTCTAATAAGTTTGAGGGGATGGCGGCACAATTGACTTTGATGAATGGACCTAATTTCCGCGTGCTCTCGAGGTGTACAGCGTAAGCTCCCCGTGATTTACCAGTCCCACTTTCTCCTTCAAGCAGGATGGTGATATCCTGCTTGGCAACTCTCTCGATTAACGAGTAGACCTCCTGCATTTTTGGGCTCTTGCCAATCATCCCATGAAGGTCATATTTTTGCTGAACAGCCTGTTTTAACTCTTTGTTTTCTTTTTTCAAATGTTTCATTTCAAATGCCCGTTTGATGACGACCTTTAGTTCATCAGCCTTTATTGGCTTTGTTAAGTAGTCGTAAGCCCCCATTTTCATCGCCTTCACTGCATCCTCAATATCTCCGTAGGCTGTGCAAGGAATAAAAACAGTATCCGGAAAAGTGGGCGCCCATTTTTCCAGCAGCTTCAACCCAGTCGTATCCGGCAGAAGGAAATCCAGTAAAACAAGGTCGATGTTCTCGCTCTTCATATGCTTTTCAGCGTTTTTCCCTGTTTCCGCTTCGATGACGTCATACCCTTCCTTCTGCAAGGTAAGCCTGGTTAGGCGGCGGAATTTTTCATTATCTTCAACTAACAGGATGGTTTTTTTCATAATGATCGCCTTCCTCGTGCTTTTTCAATGAAATCAGGAAGGATGTTCCTTCGCCCATTTCACTTTCTACCTCGATATGGCCGTTATGAGAAGAGATAATATCATGGGTAATCCATAAGCCCAGCCCGGTACCTTCTTGTTTAGTAGAAAAGAATGGGTTGAAAATACGCTTAATCTTTTGCTGGGGGATTCCGATTCCATCATCTTTTATTTCTATTTCAATAGTATCACTATTTTCGATCTTCATCGAAACAATAATCTGACCATGGTGCGAAACTGCCTCAATACTATTGATAAAAAGATTGATGAAAGCCTGAATCATCTGGTTTTTGTCACCTTTTACAAAGTAATCCTCGCCATCAGCCTCAAGAGTCGCATGAATTTTCTTTTTCCTAAATTGATGGGATAAAAGCTGAAGCGTTTCTGCGGCGACTGTCTTCATGCTGAAAATAGTTTCGTCCTTTTTGTTTTCCCGGCTGAATTGAAGGAACCGTCTAACAAGATGATCAAGGCGCTGTATTTCTTCCTGGATATCTTTTGCCGCTTCGGAAATGATTTCAGCGGAAGCAACGTCCTTTTCATTGGCAGTTGTCATTTCTTTTATTTCACTGGCAATTAAATCACTCGCAAGCTGGACGGTTCCAAGCGGATTTTTCACCTCGTGAGCAAGCCCGGCGGTCATCTGGCCAATCGCAACCAGCTGCTCGGAACGCTGAATATGCGTCTCCAGTTGGCGCACTTTGGTTACATCCCAAAAGGTGATCAGGACTCCAATGACTTGGTTATTTTCATCTAATAACGGGGAACTAGACTGCTTAATTACTTTCTTTCCCCTTTCATTTTCAAAGGTGAAGTCCTCTTCAAGGCCGTCAAATTTTCTGGAAACATGCTTGCACTGTTCAAAATGATTCCTGAAAGAAAGCGGCAGGGCAGAGATCGATTTTCCAATGATTGTTTCTTTCTTTCTGTTCAATAGATCTCCGGCAGTTGTATTCATGGAACTGATGAAGCCTTCCGGGTTAATAGCGAGGACGCCGAAAGGGAAGGATTCCAAAATCAGCTGCAGATGCCGCTCATGCGCCTGTAAACTTTCCGCCATATACTTCATAGTGCTGGACAATGTTTGGATCTCATCCTCTTTCTCAAGTACAGGAACAAACCAATCTCCCCCCTTTGTGTAGCTCGCAGCGTCCTGGGTAAGAGCTTTGATTGGTTTAATGATCCAGCGGATACCGAATAAAAGCGTGGTCAGCGCCGCTAAAAAAATCAGGATAAAGCCCTTCCATAAAATCTCCTGATTTATGATGATATCTCTTGAAGAAGTAGTAGCAAGAATAAATAGGATCAATAGAGGAATAAAAAAGATAGTGGTAGTGAGATATAGAAATCTTTTGGTTAATCGTGATGGGTAGAATCTTTTCATATCGCTTTCACCTTTCTGACAGCATGCCTCGATCGTAATAAGAGCTTATTTCAGCTATTCCCTTTATACCATATTATTGTCCGCTATCATGACAAACTATCTGAACTCAGCATGAAAAAGGGAGGAAACCATAGCTGATTTCCTCCGAAAATTAGATTACTCTTTAATTAAGCCGTTTTCTGTCAGCCATGTTCTGGCGACTTCTGTTTCACTTTTCTCGTCTATATCGACTTGGTAGTTAAGGTCCGTCATTGTTTCAGTGTTGATTTTTTCAGCTAAAGGCTTTAGAAGTTCTTCTAATTCAGGATACTTTTCAAGCGTTTTTTCATGAACGGTTATTCCCGCATTGTAAGCAGGGAAGAAGCTCTTGTCATCTTCAAGGTTTATGAGATGGAAAGCTTTGATCCGGCTGTCCGTGGAGAATCCTGTTGCCACATCCACTTGTCCGTCTCTTAATGCCTGATAGAAAAGGCCAACGTCCATCTTTTTAATGTTGGAAGAACCAAACTCGAATCCGTAAGCTTTCTCTACACCTTTAATTCCATCCGGTCGCGTCGCGAACTCAGCATCTGCACCTAAAGACAATTCGTTGCCGTCATTCAAATAAGCCGCTAAATCACTGATTGACTTAATGCCAAGCTCTGTTGCTTTTTCTTCTCTCATCATCAGTGTGTACGTATTGTTTAATGACGATGGATTTAGCCACATAATGCCCTTTTCTTTGTCCACTTCTTTTACTTTTTCATAGGCTGCTACTGAATCTGAAAGTGGGTCAAGCTTGTTGTAGTTTACGAGACTAGTTCCTGTATATTCCCAATAAAGGTCAACTTGTTCATTCTCAATTGCCTGACGGACAACCTGGCTGGCCATATTGTTTTTTTCCTCAACCTCATAGCCATTCTCCTTCAGATAGATGGCAAGGATTTTGGAAAGGACGAATTGTTCCGTATAGTTTTTTGCGCCGACGATTACCTTTTTGTCTGAAGTAGAAGTGGATGTGTCGCCTTCACCGCTACATGCGGAAAGCAGTGAAACCATTAAAACGATCAATGCGGTAAATGATAAAATCTTTTTCATTTTGTTTTCCCCCTAAAAATGGATTCTCTTTAATCTGATATTGTTATTGATTGTCTTAATCCTTTTGATATAACCAGCTTTTCGATGAACCGGACTAATTGATCGGCCAAGAGAGCGAGCAAAGTAACCGGGATGGCTCCGGACAGAAGATAGGAGTTGTCCCTCATCATGATTCCAGTGAATATCCAGTCGCCAAGTCCGCCGCCGCCAACGAGATAGGCTAAAGCAGCTGTTCCAATGTTGATGACCACTGCTGTCCGGATGCCAGCCATAATAGGGTAGGCTGCGTTTGGTAGTTCAATTTTCAAAAGAATTTGAGCAGGCGTGTAGCCGATCCCTTTTGCTGCATCCAGTAAGTTCGGATCAATCGATTTAATCCCAGCTACAGTATTGCGTAAAATTGGCAATAAGGAATAGAGGAACAGAGCAAAGACCGCTGGCTTGAAACCGATTCCCATCCAGGTCATCGCCAGTGCCAGGATCGCCAGACTTGGAATGGTCTGCCCGAGATTGGCTATATTCATGAACAGCCATTGAAGCTTTTGGAATTTAGGCCTCGTAACCAGGATCCCCATTGGAATCGCAAGCACGATTGCCAGCAAGATGGATAGGAGCACCATATTGATATGCTGCTTTAACAGAAAGATAAACCCTTCTGAATCATCGATGATTAGCTGGTAATACCCCGATTTGAATGACCAAGCGAAGAAACTAGCAACCAGGGTGAAGAGAATCAGCTTGATGACAAAAGATAGTAAACGCTTATTCTTCATGCTTTTCACCCCCCTTATTTAATATGCTGATGCAAATAGGCCTCTACATCATCAATTTTCATCGCACCAACAAGCTTGTTATTTGCCTGGACGACAAGCTGGTCTGCTTCCTGGTTGAGCAGAATGGATAAGGCATCTCTTAGATTCGTTTCAACGGAAATTGTCTTTTTGTTGGAATTCTCATTGCCGTCCAGTTTTCGCAGCATTCGTTCTGAAATCAAATCCTCCACGGTATGAAGACTCAGACTTTTTAACGCGCGGTCCTTGCCAACAAATTCACGAACAAACTCATTCTTAGGATGGGCAAGCAGCTCGCTAGGAGAATCATATTGCATTAGTTTTCCATTTTGGAAGATTGCGATGGCGTCTCCCATTTTGATGGCTTCATCAATATCATGGCTGACAAACAGGATTGTCTTTTTCACTTCCTGCTGAATTTGCAAAAACTCATTTTGAATTCGGGTACGGATGACGGGATCAAGTGCCCCGAACGGTTCATCCATTAACATGACAGGTGGGTCTGCGGCCATCGCACGAGCGATTCCGACTCTTTGCTGCTGTCCTCCTGAAAGCTCATGCGGGTAACGCTTCCGATATTCATCTGGATTCAGGCCGACCAAATCCATCAAGTATTTATACCTGTCTGCTTTTTTCTTTCGGTCCCAGCCGATTAAATTAGGAACAGCCATCACATTATCTTCAATCGTCATGTTTGGGAACAAACCGTTATGTTGAATGACATAGCCGATCTTTCGTCTCAACTCGATTTCATTCAAAGAATTCACATCTGTTCCGTTGACAAAAATTTTGCCATCCGTGATCGTTTCTAGTCTGTTTACCATTCTAAGTGTTGTCGTTTTGCCGCAGCCCGATGGCCCTAGAAAAACGACGATATTGCCTTCAGGTACATCAAAGCTTACATTATCGACTGCTTTCACCTTATCACCGTACACTTTGGTGACTTGATCAAATTTAATCATATCTTTCACCCCATCTTACTTCTATTTATTGTTGAAAACCTTTTGGAGTCATACGTTTTTGGAGAAGTCCGAGCAGTCCGTCTGTCACAATCGCCAGAAGGGAAATGGCGATCGCTCCTGCCAGTACCATGGTTGTATTCGATCTTGAAATCCCCTGGTTGATCAATACTCCAAGTCCGCCAGCCCCGATAAACGCAGCAATTGCGCCGATTCCGATATTCATGACCACGGCTTGCCTGACTCCTGCCATAATGATAGGAAGGGCATTGGGAATCTCCACACGCAGGAGACGCTGCATCGTATTCATTCCCAGCCCAATGGCGGCATCACGAATATTGGGATCGACATTATTGATGGCTACATAAGTATTACGGATGATCGGCAGTTGCGAATATAAAATAAGTGCTATCACCGCTGGCACGAAGCCGATACCCTGATTGATGACCGACAGAATCGGAATCATGATCCCAAAAAGCGCGATACTCGGGATTGTCATGATGATATTAGCCACCTGGAGAACTGTCTCAGCCAGTTCTTCATTCGTTGTAAGATAAATCCCAAGCGGAAGTCCGATTGCGATCGCAATGAAAACGGCCAAGCCCACAAGCTGCAGATGCTCCACACTATATGTCCAAATCGAAGTCTGGTTTTCTAGCATGTAGTTCAATAAATCATTCATCTCTTTCCACCACCTTCAAATTAACTAGTACAAAGGTAATAGATGCAAGAACCGTGCCAAATTTTAAAAATAGATACAATAAAGCACCCGAACCCCGCTATCAAAGGGTCAAGTGCTTGGTCCTATTTATTACTGTAAAAACGAAACAATTTTACAAAAGCAAAAAAATTTTACATGGTTGTTAAAATATTTTGACAAACGCCAGGACAAAGGGTCGGTTCCGGTGTCCCGGGAATTGTAAGGATTTAACTTTGCATTATATTCAAAAAATGAGCTTTTTCAAAAAAAGTTGTAAGCAGAGGCTCATCGAAGATGGAAGAATCGTTTATGTGTTGTCAATAGGTGTTTCTTCATACTCCGATAAACACAACTACATAAAGTAATCCTTATAGATAAAAAATGTGACGACTAGGGATCCAATGGAATCAAAATCGAGCAAGAACAATCCAAAGCGCGACTGGTATATTTGGCGTGATGGAAAAGGAAACGCAGCTCAACCGCCGAATAACTGCCGCTCCTATTCTTGCCTGTCAAAATGGGAATTCGATACCGAGGCAAAGCAATATTATGCTTATACACTCGAGTATGAAGGAGAAAAACTGCTCTTCATCGCCAATTTTTCAGTACAACCGCAATCAACAGAACTATTTGCTGTTTAGATGGATGAAGAAAAAACATATGCTCTCTGTTTTTTCATGCAGCGTAGTTGTGGTCATTGGGACTCCAAAAGAGCTAAAAGTCTAAACTCCGGAAAAATAACGATGGAGATTGTAGATTTTTCACTCGCTTGGTATGATGAGATTGACAGGAGATCAGGGGGAATTTGAATGCTTACAATTAAGCAGATTGCCGAGATGGCGAATGTTTCGAGGGCGACGGTATCACGTGTGCTAAATGATTCTGGATATGTGAGTGTCGATGCGCGAAAGCGGGTACTTGAGACGATTGAAAAGACTGGATATGTCCCCAGCCAGCATGCGAAATCACTTCGTACAAAGCAGACAAAAGTAATTGGTGTCATCCTGCCGAAAATCAGTACGGAAACATCAAGTCGGGTAGTGGACGGCCTTAATAATGTGTTTCAGGAGTACGGTTATCATATTTTATTAACAACGACCAATCTGGAATCGGACAAGGAAATAGAATATTTACGGCTTTTGAAAAGTAGGCAAGTAGACGGCATTATTCTGCTAGCGACCAATACAGATGAGCTTCTGGCTGCTGAGATTGAACAGCTCAATATTCCGGTGGTGGCAATCGGCCAGGAATTTAACCGGGTGTCATGTGTGGTGTATGATGATTACCACGCTGCCAGGGATTTAACCCAGACGATCATTGATAAAGGTTACAGGAAAATAGCCTTTATTGGCGTTGATGAAGCAGATAAGGCGGTTGGATATCTTCGTAAAAAAGCGTTTTTGGATGTAATGGCGGAGAATGGCTTAAACGCTCGGGAGGAGTGGCTCGCAGTTACCAGTTTTGATCTAGTAGCTGGGTATGAGGCGATGAAAACGATTATCGAGCAAGCCGGGGAAAACAGGCTTCCTGAAGCGGTATTTGCCGTAACTGATAGACTTGCGATAGGGGCTATGCAATATTTAAAGGAAAAAAACATCCGGATTCCTCAGCAAATTGGAGTTGCTGGGATCGGGGCCTCTGACCTATCCAGGTACGTCCAACCAGCCCTAACAACTGTTGAGTATTACAATAAAGAAGCGGGAATAGAAGGAGCAAGGATGTTGCTGGACCAAATTCGCGAAAATAGTAATTGTCCTAAAAAAATTGTACTTGGATATAGACTAATAGTTAGAGGTAGTATATAATCATTGTGTAATCGATTTCATAGTAATGAATGCTTGTGATGAATCCCTAAAGAGGACATTGTGTTTGACTCAATTGAATCGTTTAGGGTTTATTTTAACCACGGTGTGTAATCGATTCCACAATTTTTTTAGCAATATGAAATCGATTTCACATTTTCAAAAGGCTCAAACGGCTTTTTGAAAAATTAATGTAGGGTATCAATAAATTTAAAGGGAGTGGAAAATATGTCAGATAATCGCAGGATTGCAGAAGAAATAATCGAGGCTGTCGGTGGGCAGGAAAATGTTTTATCCGCAGCACATTGCGCTACGAGATTGAGAATTATGGTAAAGGACAAAGAGAAGATTGATCAAGTGAAGATTGAAGATATTGAAAAAGTAAAAGGAGCATTCTTCAACTCTGGCCAATATCAAGTAATTCTTGGAACTGGCACGGTTAACAAAGTTTATGAGGAAGTTACGAAGCTCGGAGTCGGTGTATCTACTAAAGCAGAGCAGGAGAAGGAAGTTGCAAAAAGTGGTACTGTATTCCAGCGTGCCATTCGTTCATTTGGTGATGTATTTGTCCCGATCATTCCGGCGCTCGTTGCGACTGGATTGTTCATGGGGCTTCGTGGCCTAGTTATGCAGGAACAAATTCTTGCCTTATTTGGAATGGCGCCTGAAGACATTTCCGAGAATTTTATTCTGTTCACACAAGTATTAACAGACACTGCCTTCATCTTCCTGCCGGCACTTGTTGCCTGGTCGACGTTCAGGGTGTTTGGCGGATCGCCAATTATTGGGCTAGTTCTCGGCCTCATGCTTGTCAGTCCTTCATTGCCTAACGCTTGGAATGTAGCGGGCGGCGGTGCAGATCCTATAATGTTTCTTGGTTTTATTCCGGTTGTCGGCTATCAAGGCTCGGTTCTGCCGGCGTTTATTGCCGGGATTTTCGGCGCAAAGCTTGAACAAAGAATCCGCAAAATGGTACCTGATGCATTTGATTTGATTGTCACTCCGTTTCTAACACTGCTTGTTATGATTACTCTGGCTCTGTTTGTAATTGGACCAATTTTCCACACTGTAGAAAATGTCATCCTTGATGCAACAGTTGCTATTTTGGACCTACCATTTGGCATCAGTGGCCTTTTAATCGGCTCCCTGAACCAGATCATTGTCGTCACTGGTGTACATCATGTGTTCAATATGCTTGAAATTTCCTTGCTTGAAAGCCTTGGAAACAATCCATATAACGGAATAATCACTGCTTCAATTGCTGCACAGGGCGGAGCTGCACTGGCTGTAGGATTCAAAACTAAGTCTGCGAAGCTCAAAGCATTGGCAATGCCGTCTGCTTTATCCGCTTTTCTTGGAATTACAGAACCAGCCATCTTTGGTGTAAATCTCCGCTATGGCAAACCATTTATTATGGGTCTAATTGGAGGTGGTATCGGTGGTTTCTTCGCTTCCATTTTCGGATTGAAAGCAACGGGCATGGCTATTACGGTTATCCCGGGAACCCTGCTTTATTTGAACGGCCAGATTCTACTTTACCTGCTTGTTAACGTCATCGCAATTGCGACTGCGTTTGTCTTGACTTGGATGTTCGGATTTTCGGATAAAATGCTAAAGGAAAACAAGTCAGATATCTTGTAAAACTCAATACTAACACGAGGATGAGAGGATGAAGTCCCTCTCATCCTATTTCAGCAGGAGGGATTTTCACATGGGAAAAAACATGGAAGCGAAATACCGAACTCTCTATGATGCAAAAAAAAATGAGCTTGAAATCCTTAGAGAAAAATCAGTCAATTCAATCTGGAAACCGGCTTTTCATATTCATCCACAATTCGGATTACTAAATGATCCAAATGGCTTGAGCTATTACAATGGCGAATTCCATGTCTTTTACCAGTGGTTCCCATTCGATGCGACCCACGGTATGAAACACTGGGCGCATGTGAAATCTAAGGATCTGGTCAACTGGGAACGCCTTCCGGTGGCTCTTGTACCTGTTGAGGACTATGAATCGCATGGTGCCTATTCCGGGGCTTCGTTCGAAGTTGACGGAAAGCTTTACCTCTACTACACAGGGAATATCAAATATGGCGGTGAGGAGCGGTCGGCGAATCAGTGCTTGGCAATCATGGACCTCGACGGAACTATCGTGAAATACGAGAACAATCCCATCATTGAGGGCGTGCCAGAAGGCTATACAGGCCATGTGCGCGATCCGAAAGTCTTTAGAAAAAACGGACGCTACTATATGCTATTGGGTGCACAGAGATCTGATTTGACCGGTGCCAACATTGTATATGAATCAGCAGATGCAGTTAACTGGTCCTTCAAAGGCGAGTTGAAGCTCGAGCTGGATCTTCCAGACTCTGTTTATATGTTTGAATGCCCGGACTTTTTTGAGCTGAATGGCCACGATGTGCTCATCGTCTCGCCGCAGGGCCTAAAGGCGGAAGGACATGATTATCACAACATTTACAACGTCATTTATGTGCTTGGGAAATTGGATATAGACAGCCTGACGTTTGAAGTACAGTATTATCAGGAATTAGAAAAGGGATTTGACTTCTATGCACCACAAACCTTTTCTGGTAAAAATAACGAAAGACTGCTGTTTTCATGGGCTGGAATGGGTGAAGTGGAGTACCCTTCTGACAAAGAATCATGGGCACATTGCCTTTCTATTCCACGTGAACTTACAATTGAAAAGGACAGACTTCTTCAAAACCCTGCACAAGAGATGAAACAGCTTAGGCTAAATTCCGTTGGCGCTGAATTGATCTTGGAGAAAGAATTCGTAGAGTTCGACAATGCCTCAAACCGCTATGAATTAGAAATCGAAATCAATCCAGAAGATAACGAACTGTTTGGACTTGAGCTATTTGCTTCTGAATCAGAAGGGCTTTTGCTTCAGTTTGACTCCAGCCACAATACGGTAAGCTTGAATCGGGAAAAATTTGCGGCTGCATTCGGCAGTGAATTTGGCTTCGTGCGATGTGCATCCCTCGTGATTGGGGATGCTGTTAAAGTCCAAGTATTTGTCGATGCTAGCATTGCTGAAATTTTCATTAATAACGGTGAAGTCGTCTTTACTGCCCGCGTTTTCCCTAAAGAAAATTCAACTGGAATCAGAGTCTTCAGTGCTGGAAAGCTTACCTGTAACTATAAAAAGCATGAACTTGCACAAGGAATCTCGATTTAAGGGTGAGACGATGACGAAATTATATACACGACCGGGGCAGGAGATGCTTTTATGGACGGATTCCTGTTCAAGCTGCTGGAGGAAAAAGCCACTCCTCAGAATCTAGTGGCTGTCCTTTATAAAAACCTAGATTCCCGGATTGTATAACGATGACCTTCAAAACCCTTGAAAACAAAGGACATTGCCACGTTACAAAATCAGTTATATATAACGAGTTATTATTAAGAAAAAACGTTATAAACATTGTAAATAAAGGCTTTCACAACGAATTCTCGTTACAAATTTCGGGAATGCAGGTTTTAAGGGTGGCAAGTTATACAAGAACTCCTTTAAGGGGTATGCAAAAGAGGCAAAGGCAATGAGGCTTGAATGCTATATGAAAGCCAGCGCCTTTAGACGCTGGCCGGTAATATAGGCTTATAGCCTTTGTGCAAACCACCCTTTGGAACAGCATGGAGTTATTACAACACCATCCAGCACGACATTAACCTTCTGGTAAGTGGTTCAGCATTAATAGGCGCCCTTATCACCATTGTTAAGCAGGCATACAATGCTTCCGGAGTAGATTCAATAGCAAAGACGACAATTGCTATCTCACTGGCCGTAGCTTTCCTATCTGGTGTTAATGCTAGCTACGCAACTGTCACTTCTAAAATTATTTTATATAGAAGATGGTATCCAGATTTGAAAGATTATGTGTATCAATTCAATAATTATTTTTCCCCACTACTTTTTCTCTCCCTTATGTAGCAGAAATTGATCCCGGTATGGTAGAATATAAATATTCAAAAGTTAATAAAGGGATTAATCTCTTGCACGTTTTGAGAAACCGCCAGCCGTCCAAAGCTAAGGCGGTTTTTCTCATTTCTCTATGTTTCGACAATAACAATAAAAAGTCCTTTTTCATAGACTTATTGACGAGTTAGCCTTTCCATTTCACTTTCCGTTTTGAAAAGACGTTTATTTAAAACTTGCAACTCATTATCACGGTCATCAAGCTTTTTATTGATCTGGTTAAGTATTGCCATGATGTCTTGCGGTTGGTTTTCCTCTAAACGAATAACAGCCCCTTCAATACGGCTTAACTGCTCTCTATTCTCTTTTTTATACTCATCAAAATCGCTCCTAAACTCTGTTAAAGCCGTTAAAATCATATCTAGTTTTTTATCGGACATTTTACTTCTCCCTTTCAATTTTCGCTTGTAAGCTTATTAATAGTTTATCATCAATTCGTTTAGGCTTGTACCCCATTCTATCTATTAAGATACCTTCTATGCCCCTCATATGAGCCGTATAACGCCTATATTCACTTTCAGCAAACAAACTCAGAAGCAATTTCAATCCATTTAGAGCCCTTCTGGACACCTCTCATGAGGTGATAGCACCTTGTCCGTTCTTCCCTTGCCTTTCTTAGCAGCAGCAGCAAGTGATAAGTGTGATAATTTATTAAAATGGGAAATGGCTTTTCATAATCTTCTTCCATGACTTCTCTGTTTAAGGACGGACGCTCAACCTTTAAAGGAGCTTTACAGAAATTGCATTCGCTTGCGAATTTATTGTTCTCTGTTTGGCAGTAAGAACAAATCATCCTTGAAACCCCTTGCTATTTAGAAAATTAATAACCAATGCCCATAAATCTTCTGATACTTCCAGTTCATATTCGTCAATTACTGTTGTATATAGTAATCTAAAAGTGGGCCACCGGAGTCATTGAAAATTCCCCCAGTGTTATAAATAACCCTGCAGAGATAATTCCATTATGTGGGGAGCCTGGAGAGTTGATTACATTGAATAAAAAACAAGAGGTATTACTAAAATATTTAAGGGAAGGGAGATCACAAAGGGAGATTGCTAGTGAAATAGGAGTTGATAGAAAGACAGTTAGTAAATATATCAAAGAATATGAAAATAAAAAAATAGAAATTGAACAGTGCAATGATGATGTACATACAGGAGAACTAATTCAGAATCTTGTAGAGGCCCCTAAATATAAGGTTGGGGTTCGTACAAAGCGAGTAATGACTCAGGAAATAGAACAAAAAGTTATGGCCCATCTTCAAGAAAATGATGCAAAACGGCAAAAGGGCCTTAGAAAGCAAGTAAAAAAGCCAATAGATGTGTTTGAGGCGTTAGAATCAGAAGGAGTAGAAGCTAGTTACAGTACCGTGCTTCGAACGATTCGCCAGTTAGAAAGAAAGGTGAAAGAAGCCTTTATTAAAGGATCCTATATTCCTGGGGATATTTGTGAATTCGATTGGGGTGAAGTGAAAGTCAATATTAATGGTAAGTGGCGGAAGCTGCAAATGGCAGTATTTACTTCTGCCTTTGGAAATTACCGGATGGCCTTTTTATTTATGAAACAGAAGATGGAATGCTTTCAAGAAGCTCACGCCTTATTTTTTAAAGAAACCGGTGGAGTTTACCAAACGATGGTCTATGACAATATGAGGGTAGCCGTCAAACGTTTTGTCGGAACCGAAAAAGAGCCTACCGATGGCCTATTAAAACTCTCTCTTTATTATGGTTTTCACTTTCGCTTTTGTAATGTTCGTCGTGGAAATGAAAAAGGCCATGTCGAGCGTAGTGTGGAAGTGATTCGAAGAAAAGCATTTGCCTTTCGTGACACTTTTGAAACGATAGAGGCAGCGAATCAGTACTTATATGAAATTTGTGAAATACGTAATAGAAAACCACAAGTATCCTCCTTTTCCCGCAAAACCTGTCCGAAGTAGGCTCAAGTTCGGACAGGTATCCGAATAAGACGTGCGAAACGTTCCTGTGTCGCTTCAGCCGATCACTTTTACGAACTGTAATATAATTACTGCCCCTGCGATTGGAGGCTCACTACAGTTTAAGGCTAGCACTCCTTTTGAAACTGTGTATAAAGTAGCAGGTTGTAGCACGCCATTTATAAACAGGTTATAAAAGGAAACTTCTTTAGGATCCAAAATTCCTGTTTTCCCATAGTCAAGTTCCTCATCGCTATCTGTATAGATAAACTTCTTTCCGTCTGAAACTGCATTGTACTGAAGAAGATCTGTTTTTAGTACTTTTTCCTGTTTGCATTGACTTGCCAATAATAGTTCAATCAACCATTTTGGAGGGAAAATTTGCGAACAATGATCACAATGATGACAGCAATGATTAATACCAGGATTAACCTTGGTTATTTCTTTTTTGGCAATCATTTTTTACATCCTTTTTCATCATTTTATCTTTTCATGGGTAAAAAGGTGATCACTTTCATGAAAATTATGGAAAAATGGACTCCGACTAGGGGTAAATTTCTCATTCAATAAAAGAACAAATACATAAACTATATTGTGTTAAATACATTTTTTGGAAGGAGGAGAAAATTTGGCATTACAACTTATGAAATTGCTTGTTA
This sequence comes from Mesobacillus stamsii, assembly GCF_030814065.1. Classification (NCBI taxonomy): domain Bacteria; kingdom Bacillati; phylum Bacillota; class Bacilli; order Caryophanales; family Bacillaceae; genus Mesobacillus; species Mesobacillus stamsii. Next base: position 22,010 of record NZ_JAUSUN010000028.1, on the reverse strand, counting down.
CTGCTTCTACAACAACCAATGTGGTCCCAAGTCCAGCGAAATTTTTTTATGTGACAACAGCAGAAACAGCAGCTGGTAGTACATTGTCGATCGATGCAGCCTCATTTTTCCAAGATGATGGTTCTGCGGTTACTGCGCTACCCGCTTTAACATCAAACAACAGCTACTTCAACGTTTATATCAATGGTATTTTGCAGCAGCAAGGAAATTCTACGTATACACCTGGAGCAACAGCTGTCGGTTCTCTTGCGTTTGCAGTTCCAGCAGGAGGAAGTACAATTTTGCAAAACACTTCAGTCGTGTTACAAGTAGTCAACTACGCCCCCGCTTCAACCACTACTGTCGCATCATAGGAACGCAACTAGGGGACGGTTAATTTAAAAATTTAAACCATTTAAGTCTGGAATGAACTTTCTCCTACTTCTTAAAAAAGGGATAGTCAAAAGCTTACAACAACAGTAAGCTATGGCTATTGTCCAATTTACAAATCCAAGGCTCCCAATCTTGACTGGGAGCCTTTGGTGTTTTTACATGAAAATTGTTAAGAAAGGATAAAGGTTTCGCTAAACATTAAAATAGCTGCATCTGCTCAGCATTATGCTGATCTTTGCCTTCCGTTATATATCCCATCGCTCTGTATCCACTCTTCCTTTTCTTAAACATATTTTCTAGCATCGCCACATTTTGGTCAACATAGTCATATACTCGTACTTCCTGTTTGTTATCATGCAGTCGATGGAGGCGTCCGACATATTGTTGTAGTGTCCCTTTCCAGGAGATTGGCATGGCTAGGAAGAGGGTGTCGAGGCGTGCGTCGTCGAATCCCTCCCCAATATATTTACCAGTCGCAATTACTAGCCGTTCTTCAGAGTCTGTTAAGCTTGCCAGTCTCTCGAGTGTGGACCTTTGTTCTTTTTTAGACAGATTGCCGGAAAGCGTAATGATATTCTTGGCAAAACCTTTGAACATGTTCTGGAGTTGTTCGAGATGTTCAATTCGTTCTGTTAAAATGATCGGAGAGCGTTTTTCTTCCAGAGTATGCAATACATCATCGAACAGCTGCTGATTGCGTTCCTCATCTTTCGCCAGTAATTTATATAGATCCTGGATGGAATCAGAATCTGAAGTGAAATCTGTATTCCTGACAATGAGCTTGTGCACAAACGGTCGGACTTTTGCCTGGCTCCGGGCATCTACTTTGTATCGGATTGGGCCACATTGCATAAAAATAATTGGATGTAATCCGTCTTTCCTAATTGGTGTTGCGGTTAGGCCGCAAACGTATTTTGCTCGGACATGCTTCAGAACCCTTTCAAAGGTGAATGCTGAAATATGATGGCACTCATCTACTATAATTTGCCCATACTGGGTGATAAAGCTTTTGATCTCGCCCTTATAGGCAAGACTTTGAAGCGTGACAACATCCACATTTCCAGTAATCTTCTCTTTACCTCCACCTACTTCGCCAATCTCTGTTTTATCCAAATTTAAAAAGAAACCCAACTGGCTGACCCATTGCTGCTTGAGTTGAGTTTTGTCGACAATAATCAGCGTATTCACTTTCCGTTCAGCGATTAAGGCGGCAGCGGCAACCGTCTTTCCGAAACCAGTTGTGGCAGACAATACCCCGTGATCGTATTGCATCAACTGGGAAACAGCGTCCAGCTGCTGGGAGGTTAACTTACCGGTGAACTCTATATCCAATCGCTCTCCTTCATACGTTTCATTCTTAAAAACAGCTTCAATTCCGTGGTTTTCGAGTAATGCAACGAGACCTTCCTTGCAGCCGCGGGGAAGGATGAGATGCTCCAGATCCTCCCCGGAGCAATTGATGACTCTGGGAATACTGGCGGTCGATAATCTTTTCGACTGCGCCTTGTAGTACTCAGGATTCTTTATTGTAAAAAGCTCCATTAATTTTGCAGCAAGGGAGGAAGGGAGCAGTTTTTTCTTTATATAAAGCCCATTTTTAACCACTATCATTAATTTTTTTGGAAAAATGTGATCTGCCTTGAACGGTTCACCTGATGGAGCATCCAACTTTTTCAAAAAGTTTACGACATCTTTTTTGGACAGCTTTTGCACCGTCGACAAGTAAATCCACTGATCAGGATATGGAATGAAACGGTCATCGACAAACAGGCTATTTCCGTTCAGACCCGCATGACGCTGCAGCGGAAGGGCGATCAAATTGCCAAAGCCGCCTTTAGGCAGAGTATTCTGGTTAGGAAACATGCGATCAAAAGAATCCATTCCCGCTTCATGCCGAATTTCCAATGTTTTGGAGAGCAATGCAAAGCCTAGTTTCCGCGCAAGAGCAGCATTCATTTTTTCAGAAAAGAAAAACCAAACATGCCCGCCATTGCCTGATCGGGAACGTTCCAAACTGTATGGAATACCGTACGCTTTGCAAATCTGAATAAACGCCAATACATCCTTTTGCCAATTCTCTTTATCAAAATCAACCGCCAGAAACGAGCATGATTCATCCTTCTGCATCGTATACAGGCCAACAATATGCTGGCCAAAAAGATGGCCTTCAATCACCTGATCAGTTAGAGGCAACAGCGTGCGATGCTGGCACTCTGAACACTTAATCTTCGGTTTCTGGCAAATTGGCCGATCCCATTCATGGGCACATGCCGGAAGATATCCAGCCCGTCCATCCTTAGCTTCCCAGCGAGTCGCGTACACATCGGCCCGCCCTTTGAACAAGCTGTTAAAAAGCTGGATTTTTACAGGCAACGGCGAATGTTTCGTCACAACCTCAGGAGATTCTAATGAATTTTTTTCTGCTTTTTTCTGATGGAGAAGACCGGCAATCTGCTGCTTAAGGTAGGCATTCTCCTTCCTCAAGCGGCTGCACTCCACAATCCAGTCCTCCAGCGTTTTGTTTTGATACATAAGCGCCCCTCTGAATTAAATAATAATTTGCTTCTATTGTACGGGATAAAAGGTTTAGAGGACAAATGGAAGATGGAAACAAGGGAAAAAATGCAAATCCTTTAAATATTTTTCGTTTCTCAAATGGGACGGGAGAACCCCCCAGTGCCGCCTTTAAAGCCACCTGATTGAAACCAGCAGGATGGTGGCTCCCATGCAGAGCAGGCTCAAGGGGAATCCTGCTTTAAGGTAATCGGAAAATTTATAGCCGCCAGGTCCAAGAACAATCATATTCGTCTGATAGCCGATGGGGGTCAGGAAACTGCAGGAAGAGGCTATGGCGGTGACAATCGCGAACATTAGGGGATCCAGCATCAATTTCTCTGAAATGCTGAATCCGACAGGAAACATCACAGCTGCAGTTGCAAGATTATTAAGAATTTCGGTCAGGAGCATGGTTGCCAGGAAAAAGAAGATTAGAATTCCAAGTAACCCGCTGATTCCGCCAATGGATAAAAGAAGTTCTGACAGGATTTTTGCCAGCCCGGTTGATTCCACGGCCTTCCCGATTCCTATTGAGGATCCCATCATGATGATCAGCCGCCAATTGACAGCACGAAAGGCATCAGCCAGACTGATCGATTTAGTGGAAATTAATAGGACGGTTGTGAACAAGGAGATTTTGTAAATGGACATCACCTGAAAGACCGCCATGCCCATCATTAGCAGCAAAATACAGATCATGACCATATGCCAGCCTGTTTTTTTCGGCTCTGGCTGAACAGAAGAATGCAGGCGGAAAATATCTGATTCTCCCCAGTTTTTTAAAAAATGTTGGTCGGCCATCAGCACAAGGGTATCGTTTTCTTTAAGAGGCAGATTGCCAAAACCGCTGGTGATTTCGCACCCTCTTCTTTTGATTGCTAGAATGATAGCATGGTATTTTGAACGGAAATGAATATCCTTGATTCTCTTATTAGCCAGGGCAGATCCTTCAGGGATACTTGCTTCGATAAGGGCAGACCGTGAGTTTGACAATTCTGGAATTTCTCCTTCCAGGCACTTCTCCAGGCCAAGATAGAGTCCGGCATTCAAGACTCCTTTTGGATTCCCTGAAAACAAAAGGATATCATTTGCGTGGATGATTTCATCTTTTTCGGCGGTGATCCATTTGCCATCACGGTGAATTTCGATTAAGAATAGATGGTCCAAGTTTTGCAGCATCGCTTCTGTTATAGACTTGCCAACCAGGGTGGAATTTTGCCTGACTTTGTAATGATGGATATATAAATACTGTTCTTCTTGGAATTTATCAATATTCGGCTTCCTGTCTGGCAGCAGCCGATGTCCTAATAAGGAAAAATAGAGTATTCCGATCACCGTTAGCGGCACCCCGATAAAGGCAAAGTCGAATAGTTGGAACCCGTTGATTCCATTTTCCAGTAGCAATCCTTGCACAAGCAGATTGGATGAAGTACCAATCAGGGTGGTTGTTCCGCCGAGTATGCTCGCGTAGGACAGAGGGATGAGGAGTTTAGACGGGCTGACCTTATTGGCAAGTGCCCACCTTTGGACCGAAGGCAGCATAATGGTTAAAAGTGGAGTGTTGTTGATAAATCCCGACAACATTCCAGTCGGTAGCATGATTTTTAGGATGATGGAGGAAATGGACTTGCTTCCTGTTAATATTTTTTCGATGATGCCATGAAGCAGACCACTTCTTGATACGGCAGCACCTACGATCAATAGGTTTGCAACGGTGTGTACTCCCGGGTTAGAAAAACCAGATAAAGCCTTTTCTGGTGTTAGAATCCCAAAGAGAGTGATGGCGGCAAGAGCGAGAAAAACTCCTATTTCTGGAGGCAGCTGCTCCCTCAACAAGGCAATGAACATGGCTAGAAGAATGATACATAGACCTATTGCCTGGATTGTCATTACTTGATTCCTCCTTAAAATCATACTAATGACAGGGTATGTGGAGGTTAGGATGCCTGTACATGATTTTCGCCTGAAAAACTAAAGCATCATTCACAAATGAATGAAAATTATATAGGGATGTAATGACATAAAAACGAGTGAGCAGCTCGTTTTTATGTTAATGAGTCTGGTCAGCCGTCAGCCCTTTTACCAAGACTTCAGCGACTTCGGGCCTGGTGAAATGTGGTGGCGGGAATTTTCCTTGGCGGAGCATTTCCCTGACTTTCGTTCCGGAAAGGTGCAGATGGTCCTCTGCGGAGTGGGGGCATGTCTTGCTGGTGGCCATGTTCCCGCACGCTTTGCAATAAAAGCTATGTTCAAAAGCGAGGATGGTGATGCCTAGTTCTTCTGGGCGGAAATGGCCGAAGATTTTCTGGGCGTCATAAGTGCCATAGTAATCGCCTACCCCTGCATGGTCCCGGCCGACTATAAAATGGGTGCAGCCATAGTTTTTTCTGACAAGCGCATGGAAGATGGCTTCCCTCGGACCAGCATATCTCATCGCAGCCGGAAAGACGCCTAACACAACCATGTCCTTTGGATAGTAATTTTCAAGGAGCACTTCATAGCTTTCCATCCTGATCGCTGCCGGTATGTCGTCTCTTTTCGTTTCGCCGACCAATGGATGGAGGAACAACCCATCAACTGTTTCCAGTGCTGTCTTCTGAATATACTCATGTGCGCGGTGGACGGGGTTCCGCGTCTGGAAGCCGACGACTGTTTTCCAACCGTTTTCTGTGAACCTTTTCCTTGTTTCTTGCGGTGTCAGGTGATAACGCGAAAATTCTGGATTCTTCTTCGGGAATTTTGTCAGCTTCACAGGGCCTGCAAGATAAAGGCCGGGCCGGTCAAAAAGCTTGCTCACTCCCGGATGCTGCAAGTCTGTTGTTTGGAAGATGGCTTCCGCTTCCTTTTTCTTGTCTGGATGGTACATTTCCCTTAACTCCATGACACCATAGCTTTCCCCGCCGTATTTCAAGTTAAGTTTCTGTCCAGGTGACAGGACTTTTGCCCTGTCCACATCAACGGCAAGTGTGATGGGAATGCTCCAAACCATCCCATTTGCCAGCCGCATATTTTGAAGAACAGAAAGATAGTCTTCTCTGCCCATAAAGCCATCAATCGGACTGTATGCTCCAGTGGCAATCAGCTCCAGGTCCGAAAGAGCCATCGCATCCAATTCGATTTCCACCTCGATCTCTGTAAGATCGCTGCCTAAATCAACCTGATTGACAAGGACGCCGCCGTGTGGGGTGATAGGCACCAAATCAATCCCTCCCTATCTATCCTAGATTATTTTTTCCATGATAAAAGTGACTAAAGTATCGACTGCCTTTTCCATCGAGGACTCGCTTGTGTCGAGGACGAGTTCCGCTGCTTCCGGTTCCTCGTATTCCTGGTCAATGCCAGTAAACTGCTTGATTTCCCCTCTTCGGGCCATTTTATATAGACCCTTTGGATCACGTTTTTCACATTCTTCGAGAGGACATTTGATATACACTTCGATGAAATTCTCCTCACCTAAAATGGTCCTGGCATTCAGCCTGTCTTCCCTGAAGGGGGAAATGAGCGCTGAAAGAACGACGATTCCTGCGTCGACAAACAATTTGCCTGTTTCTGCCGTCCTCCGGATATTTTCTTTCCGGTCTTCGGGAGAAAAGGATAGATTGCTGTTGAGCCCATGGCGCAAATTATCACCATCCAATAGATAGGCGCTGATTCCTTTGTTAAATAATTCAAGCAAAACAGCGTTGGCAATTGTTGATTTTCCGGAACCTGACAGTCCAGTTAACCAAACCATGAGGCTCTTATGACCATGGAGCCGCTGTCGGTCTTCTTTTGTAACGGCGTGCCTGTGCCAAAAGATAGTGGCTGCTGATTCTTTCTTTTCCAAGTAAAATTCCTCCTTTCCAGAAGGGGATGCCCCTGTAAGTACCACCGGGAACTGAATTGGCCACTAAGTTGGATTGATAGTAAAATATGCAATTCCTGCCGGCTTGTATAGAAAATCCGCCTGCTATGAACGTATTTTTTCACATTAGGCATTCTGGCAGACAAGATAATCTCTCTGCCTATAGCAAACACTGCGGCTTGGCATACTGTAGTAACTAGAGAGGATAAATAACTGCAGGAAAGTAAAAGAAAGGTAGTGATCATTTGAGCGTTGATCTGAAAAAGGTTTGGGATCATGTTGTGAAATATAGAGTGCCGCACGTACAGGAAGAGTTCCCGCTGATCCTTTTTTGGAGCCAAAAAAGCGGTTGTACCACATTGGCAAAATGGTTTTATGACCAGATTGGATTATTGGATGAAGCACTTGCTTATAACGAATGGATTCATTTTTACGATCAGGAGGTTTATAAGAACAAAGCCAATTATCGCGACAAGCTTTTCGAAATAGCGGTTTCTGGAGAAAAGGATGCTTTCAAGCTCGTCCGCAATCCTTATACAAGGGCAGTGAGCCAGTTTATGATCCTGTTGACTAGCAAGAGCCTTTACTGGAATCAGGAATGGGAGAAAATCAGGTCGGTTCTCTATGGAGACAAAGATAGGGAGAAGGGGATCACTTTTAAGCAATTTTTGGGCTATATCCGGGATCACCAGGAAATGGCAGATAATCACTTCCATCCCCAGTATACCGAAGGAGAAGAAAATTTCGTCCAACACTATATCCATCTGGAGAATTTTACTACGGAAATAAAACAGCTAGAAAGCACCTACCAGCTGAAGAACTCCAATATCAAGAAGCTGGCCAATTCATCTCATCATATGAAAAAATCGATGGTCCTAAAGGGAGATTGGGCTGACAGGGAATTGACGAATGAGAGCTTTATTGGAATCGGCCGGTTTCCAACCTATGAAAGCTTTTATGACAAAGAAGCAATCCGCCTTGTCAATGACATCTTCCAAAAGGATTTCGAGATTTATGGATATGAGAGGAGGTCGGGGAGTTGAGCATGAAATATGATCATCACCTGCCTGGAATCTTGGTCAGGAGAGAAGGATGAAGGAAATCATGGAGAAAGTATCAATTATTATTCCTTTTTACAATTGCCCGTATATCGACTTATCGATTCAGAGCGCTTTAAATCAATCGTATCCAAACAAAGAAGTCGTGGTCGTCAACGATGGATCGAATCGATACAAGGAAAAGATCCTGCCATACATGGACAAAATCATTTATCTGGAAAAAGAAAATGGAGGAACAGGGAGCGCTTTGAATGCGGGGATTAAAAAAGCGGAAGGAACGTATATCACCTGGCTCAGTTCCGACGACCTTTATTCCGCGGATAAAGTGGCAAAGCAAGTAGCATTCATGAAAAAAAGGAATGCCTATATCAGTTATACGAATTTCTCCTTGATGAATGAAGAAGGCAAAGTGTACGTTTCTTCCGCAGGGGTTGTCATTTCCCGTAAAGTCGATTTTCTCAGGAACCTGAAAACCTCCAATCATATCAATGGATGCACAGTCATGATGAGGAAAGAAGTAATAGGCTCCGTCGGTCTCTTCAATGAAAAGCTGCTCTATACCCAGGACTATGATTTTTGGCTGAGAGCCGTGCAATCTTATGAATTTTACTTCCTCAATGAGCCGCTCGTCCAATACCGGGTTCATGAAGGAATGGGCTCACGTAAATATCCCGATTTCCAGACGAAAGAAATTGAAAAAATCCAACATCAATACAGGGAGGTACTCAACATGATGATGGAGAAAGAAAAAAGGATGAAGTTCACCTTCCCGATCCTGTCGCTGAACAAAGGCGGTGCTCAGCGCATGCTGGTTGACATCGCCAACAGCCTTGTAGACAGGGGACATGATGTGACCATCCTTATGCCAAAATATAGCATCAAAGAATACGATGTCCGTGCGAAAATCCTGTACGCGAACGATACGACCCTACAGTGGAGCGACTATCCGCCGAGCGATATCATTGTATCGAATTTTTATACAACTGTAGACTCGGCTCAGCAAGCCTTTGAAAAAGGGAGGGGCCTGCACTTCCGCTTAAGCCTCTGTTATGAACCGGTGTTCCTTCCTAATCAGGATGTTACTTTTCCCTCCTACTTTGAAGCTCCGTATCTATTGCTTCTATCAAAACACCAGCAGGAGCTCGTTCACTTGCTGCATGGCCTGAAGGGTCAGACCATTCCAATCTATGTCAGCCCGAATTTTGTCGATCAAGAGCTGCGGGCAGAGAATAAAAACCTGCAAATTTCAGCTATTGTCAGGAAGCCGGAGGGCGGGGATGCCTGGCACAGGGATCAAAATTATCTGTTTGAACAGCTCTATAACGTGAAGCATCACTACCCTGATTTGCAATACAATTTTATTTGTCCTCCAAGGGAATTCGAACATTCCCCATTTTTACAAGAATTAAAGAAATCGAACCGTTTTGTCGTCCATACTCCACAGAACGATGTTGAACTTTGTTCTTTATACAGCCAGACAGATATTTTTGTTGCATCTTCCATTTATGAAGCGGCGCAGCTGCCAGGGTTGGAAGCGATGAAATGCGGTGCAGCCCTTGCCACAGTATATTCAGGAGGGAATACAGAGTATGGCCGCCACGAGGAGACGTGTTTGATGTCTTACAGGCATGAAAATAGGCTTGCCGCTGACATCATTCGCCTGATTGAACATCCTGCCTTAAGAAAAGAAATTGCCTTGAACGGGAAACAAGAGGCTGAAAAGTGGACCTTGACTAGGAGTGTCGATACCTTTGAGAACATTTGCCGCACAGCTCTGGAACAAAGATAAGATGGAAAAGGTGATAATCACGGGTGGATGCGGATTCATAGGCTCGCATTTGGCCCAGAAACTTGCTGAATGGAATTATGACGTTCTTGTCATTGATAACCTGGCAACAGGAGATCTTGGGAATCTGCGCCAGGAAGGGATCAGGTTGGAAATATGCGACATCTTGGAGGATCGGTTTACCCCGACAGTTTTGGAATTCAGTCCAGATTATATGATTCACCTTGCTGCCCAGGCCAATGTCCATAAATCGATTCAAAATTTCTTGTACGACGAGCAGGTGAATGTGCGTGGGACGTTAAAAGTGATGGATGCTGCCATTCAATCCAAGGTGAAGAAAATGATTTTTGCCTCCTCTTCCGCTGTCTACGGAAAACCAGAATACTTCCCGATCGATTTGCAGCATAAAATAAGGCCGCTTTCACCATACGGAACTTCAAAATATGCTTCAGAGCTATATTTAAGCCTCGCAAAAAAGTTATATCAACTAGACTATACAATTTTAAGATATGGGAACGTTTATGGGCCAAGGCAGAACTCAAAACTGGAAGGCGGAGTGGTCGCTGTATTTTCAACAGCATTGGCCCAAAATAGTCGGCCGGTTATTTATGGAGACGGAGAGCAGACGAGAGACTTTGTTTTTGTTGAGGATGTTGTTTCTGCGAACGTCCAGGCGCTCCATCATGGCAGCGGAAAAACATTGAACGTATCATCAGGGACACAAGTCTCTATCAATGAGCTCTATCGCCTCATGAAATCCATTAGCGGCTCTGACATCGATCCGATTTATGTTCCCGGACGAGAAGGCGATATTCGGCAAAGTTATTTATGTATAAGAGAAACAGAAGAAGCCCTGCAATGGAAGCCAGTTACGGACTTGAAAGCTGGTTTAAGAAAAACCTTCGAATATTATCAAAGCACCGTACAGGATGGTAAAAAGGAGGACGAAGAATGAAGGTACTATTTGTCTTCTATGTTCCAAGCGGGGGGGTCGAGACGCTTAACAGGCAAAGAGCCGCGGCCCTGAAAAAAAAGAATATTCAATGCGATTTCCTTTATTTTGAAAACAAGCGGGATACCATCAATCACCATGATGGGAATGTGTTCATTGCCAAGAAAGACGATGAAATCCAAAAAATCCTGCTCGCCGGCAACTATCAGGCTGTAATTGTGATTTCTGATTTTTATTCTCTCTCGAAATATAGGGCATGGGGGTATAAGGGAGCGCTTGTTCTAGAAATCCAGGGGCTCGGGTCGAAAGAAGGAGCAAGAGATTTTTTCGTGATGGCATCCCATTCAATCCAAAAGTATGCGGACGGACTGCTGACTCCCTGCACCCCGCATATCGATTGCCTGATTGAAGAGTTTTTCCCAAACAAGAAGAAGTTCAGCTTTAATAACTGCTTTGATTCAGAAAAATTCTCCTACCGGCAGATCAAAAAGGCGAAGGGTCCGATTATAGGCTGGGTAGGGAGATTAGAAGGAAATAAGAATTGGACAGAATTCATAGAGATTGGAAATAAGCTGGTGAAAGCGAATAAAGACCTTCTGTTATTCATGTTCGAAGACCCATCACTGTCCACCCCGCAAGAGCGTGTGCGTTTCCAACAGAAGGTAATAGATTATCGGCTGAGCGATCAATTGGTTACCCTGCAAAACATCCCCAATCATCAAATGGCGGATTATTATTCCATCATAGGGGATTCCGGCGGCTTCTTGTGCTCCACCTCCAAAGTAGAAGGGGCTCCCTACTCGATTCTCGAAGCGATGAGCTGTAGATGCCCGATCCTTACAACCGATTCAGATGGAGTCAGAAGCTCGGTGATTCATAATTATACAGGGAAATATTATGCGATTGGAAATATCGAGGATGCAATCAAGGAAGGCACCGAATTGATGAACAATCTACCATTACGAGAGCAAATCCGCGAAAACGGCGTAAAACATCTAAAGGAAAACTTCAGCCTGGAAAAATACGCAGAGAACTTCGAGAAAATGCTGAAGGATTTGGGAGTAGGGTGAGACAAGTGGATCCTAGGTCAAGGGAATTGTTAGCATTCAACGTAGTTTAAAAAATGAGAAACGATTAGGTTGAGACTCCCACGACTAAAGTCGCAAGCTGACTAACGTCAGTGGGATTCTTAGCTACCTGTTTCAGACTCCATTCATTTCTGCTTCGTCTAAGTGCTAAGATTGGGGTGTCCCATCACCCCTCCCTATCCAGTGCATATAGCAGATAGGGTATACACTCTGTTACCAAGTGTATCAGCTTGTGTGTGTTCGATATGTTTTAGCGTCTTTGTCTTGACGACACATATTGTTTTACCGATAGCATGATTAGGCTATCGAACCACATACAATAATATCCAGTTTTCAATGAACACTAGGCGTTTTAACGTCTTATACTTGACAATGTTTTAGAGACTTTTGCTTGTCTATGTGCTGATTATAGCATATTTTCAGACAATTAAGGTAGCAAAAGCTACCCCTTGTCTGACCGAACTTTCATCCCACCTCTAAAGAGGGTGCTATCGCACCTGCGTGGGCTTTCTCGTTCGGAAAATATGTAATTCATTTTTCGTGGATTTATGCCGAAAAAATCGCCTGGAAGTCACTCCAGACGATTTTTTTAGTACGATCATTTTAAATAATGTTCCAAAAAATCCAAGACGGCTCGGTAGCCGTTTATCCGGTTTTCCTTTTTCATAAATCCGTGTCCCTCATCAGGGAAGACGATATATTCCACCGGTACATTGTTCCTTTCTAATGCAGTCACGATTTCGTCAGACTCGACCTTGAGGACACGCGGGTCATTTGCGCCCTGCAAAACAATCATCGGCTTGTTGATTTTGTCAGCATGGAACAGTGGTGAGATGCTCCGGATGTATTCTGTCTGCGTATACGGGTCTCCGATTTTTTTGTAAAGTGCGTTTCGGAAGCTTTCCCACCAGGCCGGAATGCTTTTCAGCGTACGTTCCCAGTTGGAGACTCCGAAGATATCCACCCCGACATTGAACTCATCCGGTCTGAAAGCTAACGCGGCAAGAACCATATAGCCACCGTAGCTTCCGCCAATGATTCCGATCCGTTCGCCATCAATATCAGCCTGCTCCTGGAGAAACTTCTTGGCCTGGATGCAATCTTCAAGATCAATTTCCCCGTGCTTCAGGTCGGCCGCGCTAAAGAAGGTTTTTCCATATCCCGAACTGCCGCGGTTATTTACTGCTAAAACAGCATAACCGTTATTGGACAGGTATTGTAACAGCGGGTTGTAATCTGTTCTTGACTGCCCGCCAGGACCTCCGTGGACATATACAAGGGCAGCTGCCTTTTCGCCTGTTTTCACATTTGGCTGGTAATAAATTGCCGAAATCTCCAATCTATCAAAAGAATGGAAACGAATCACTTCCGCGTCTGCCAAGTCCGCTTGGTTGATCTCCGGGTTAAGAGTATCAGTAAGCTGTTTTAATTGAGCTGTTCCAAGCTCGTAGCTATATAAGTTCGTAGGCGAAGTCGTGCTGTTAAACAAGAAAGTTATCAGACTCTCATCTGCCGAAAATTTCAAGTCCAAAATCTGCCCTTCTGGAAGTTGAGGCAGCTCCAGATAATCTCCAGTTCCTGTGTGAAGGACCTTGACGACAGTACTGGCATCCTGATTAACCCCATAAACCATATAGGTATGCTGTTTGGAGAAGCGCGTGAACATGATATCCCAATCTTCCTTCACAGCATCCTCTGTTAGCCCTGTAAAAAGATGATACTTTTTCAGATAGAAGAATTCCTCATTTTCATCAGTTAGGAAATAAAGGGTCTCGGAATTCCTGCAGAATGCTTGTGGGATGTTCTGGATATCCCCTTCATGCGGAGTGGCATGCATAAGCTGCTCTGTTTGCCGGTCAAAAACATAAACATTGGAATCATTGGCACTGTTCACTTTTCCTAAGGAAATAAACTGTTTATTCAGAGAGACAGACCCAAATTCATATCCTTCCTCATTCGTAAAAATACAAGTAGATTCAAAAGTGGCAATATCCATTTCGTAGACGTCCATGAAACTAGGCTTCCGCTTATTGGACCCGTAGAAAAAGCTTTTTCCGTCCTGACTCCAGCCATAAAATTTCGCACGCTCTTGCTCTCCTGGAGTGAGATCAAGCTCTTCCCCATTCTCATTTTTTACATAAATATGTAAGATTTCGTTCCCACCCTTATCACTTAAAAATAAAAACCGGTCATCATCGGGAAAATAGCCTGCAATATGAACTGCATTATCCTCAGAGTGCGTAAGCTGTGTCCTCACTCCATCGTCAACTGACAGACAATATGCGTTGTAAATCCCGGTTTTGTCTCCTGAAAACAAAACTTTCCTGCCATCAGATGAAATCGAATTATCCGTTATCGACTCTGATTCATAAAACTGCTGTATTGTGTACCGCTTTACTTCAGTGACCTTACTCTCTTTAACCATAATTTTTCCCATCTCCTATCCATTACATTAAGAATTCGCTCAATAACTGTAAAAACCTTTTTAAAGATTGCGAAGGGGAGAGCTAATGCATGAACAACTGTTATTGTGTCTCCACCCGTATTAATTGCATAGGATATGTTGATAAACTAGGGAGGGATTGACAAAAATGTACTATGATCCAAATGGTTACTACTATGGAAGACAGTCTGGTCAGTGGGCTAATCCTTATGGAGTGCTGCAGGTGAACGGCTTTCATGCATACCGCTATCCTAACGGTAATGGAAGGATTCCTTTAGCGGATTATGGACCAAATCCATATGTGGTCAATATCAATGAAGCGACGAAACAAAACAACACGTACCGCACGGCTTTATGGACAGGACCGCATTTACAAGTCACGTTGATGAGCATCCCTGTTGGCGGTGATATCGGTTTGGAAATGCATCCTAATGTAGATCAGTTTTTACGGATCGAGCAAGGCCAGGGGATCGTTCAGATGGGCAAGAGCAAAAAGAACCTAACCTTTCAAAGCCCGGTCAGTGACGATTTTGCAATCATGGTTCCAGCTAGAACATGGCATAATGTGACCAATACCGGTAATACTCCTTTAAAGCTATACTCCATCTACGCTCCCCCTAACCATCCATTCGGAACTGTTCATAGGACGAAAGCCGATGCGATGGCGGCGACAAGGGTATTGTAAGAATCTAACTATGTAATCTGAAAAGGCTACTCTTCACTTTTTTTTCCGGATAAGACGTAAGGAGAAGGAATCCGAGCTTTGATGTAAATTTATCGCATGGAAAGCTTTTCGCCTTCCTTCTTACTTTTTTGTATGAGGGAAAGTTCGTTAAAATGAGTCATCTGAACATAGCGTCTGGTTGATAAAATCTGGAGTTTACCTTTAAATTGGAGCAAGGGGACATCATCCCTTCATTGTGTGTTGGTAAAATACTAACTAATGTAATATGCTTATATTTCATTGCTTATTGGTTTTGCCAATTTAAAATGGTTAAGACTATTCAATGAGCGGTAGAACAACGTAAAGAATAATGGAGTTGATTCAATGAGTAAAACCAAGGGTAAAAACGGAACAGGCAGTGGAACAGGAAAAAAAGGTTGGAACCGCTGGCAAGCCAGTGCAAACAAAGCAAAAAGTGCTAAACCTTACAAAAGTAAAGGTGTAAAAAACACAGATGGTTCCAAGACGAGTAATGATGACTGATAGAGATTTCAGAAAACACATAGAGTTGATTCTCTAAGTGTTTTTTTCTTTGGAGGGAAAGTTCGTTAATACAAACTATCATCTAAAAACATGCCAGGGTCTCAAGCAGGACCTGCACTTCTCTTTGATTATTTCAGTTGCAACTGAATTGGATATCATCATTTAAAGAAGAGCAAACAGGTTTAAGAAGGAATTGTCGTTTAAGTTGTTGAAGTATCTAACAAGAAAGCATACATGCAGGAGGAATGATCGTGATTCAGATGAAACCAGAATATGAAGCTTTTCCATTAAAGGCATATGACAAGATCAGATATGCAGATACGGATCGACAGGGACATGTGAATAACGCACTGTTTTCAACCTTCCTGGAAACGGGAAGAACCGAGCTTCTCTATGCAAATGAGCCGCTGCATGCTGAAAACGCCGCGTTCGTCATAGCGAGCCTAAAGCTGGATCTGCTTTCAGAAATACGGTGGCCTGGAACAGTGGAAATCGGCAGTGCCATTACAAGAGTTGGCAGCAGTTCCTTTTCTTTATTTCAAGGAATCTATCAAAAAGGAAAGCTTGCTGCGATGGCTGAGACCGTTATTGTTCAAATGGACGAGCATACTAGAAAGTCGGCGCCGCTCTCCTCTAAAACAAAAGATCGATTAAAGGAATATTTAGTAGAACTGGAAAAAGGATAGAAAACGGAACTATCCTTTGTGATAACTGATACTGAGGTGGGATTATTTTGGAATTATATGATGGAATCCACAGGCACCGATCAGGAATTTTCACAAACAATGCTGAAATACTTGGAGAGACAAAATTTCATGAAAAACGATTGAGGGATAACGGGAGATGGGGACGGTCTTTTTCATTTCCGATTCATCTTTCAAAATGAGCGGGTCTCCTGTATTCCAATCGTGGTGGGCCATAGAAGTGAAATATGATGTTAAATGCTCCTTTAAATCATTTCTTAAAGACTAAATCCTTCAAGAAATATCATCCTATCAAAATATCCATATTGACATCTAGCAGAATTTCTGTGATACTAAGAACAATTAAATACTGGTACCTTTAATTCAGTCCCGTGAGGCTGACAAGGACAGCGGATGTAATGATGGCCATTGGGTGAGGTATACCCATGCTCTTTGGTTTATCATGGCGGAAAGGCTACTTGTCGGAAAACGGCAAGTAGCCTTTTTTCGTTTCCAAATGTCTAAATCGAAGATCTCTTCGGTACCAGATTCAAAACAATAGACATTGGAGGAATTGAAATGAAAAAAGTAGATTTAGATTTTCCGTTACAGGCCGTGCCACAAGGTAACCGAAGTGGATTCTGGAAAATGCTTGTTGTGATGCTAGGGCTTACTTTCTTCTCAGCTAGTATGTGGTCTGGGGGAACGTTAGGAACTGGGTTAACATTTATTCAATTCATCGGAATTGTCCTGGCAGGAAACCTGATTCTTGGGGCTTATACAGGAGCCCTTGCTTATATCGCAGCTAAAACGGGGTTATCAACCCATTTGCTTGCCCGCTATGCTTTTGGGGAAAAAGGCTCCTATCTTTCCTCGTTTTTACTGGCAGCTACACAGGTAGGCTGGTTTGGAGTTGGGGTAGCGATGTTCGCTCTTCCTGTCCAAAAAGTGACTGGAATGGATACGACTTTGCTCATCGCTGTTGCTGGTATTTTAATGACAGCTACCGCATTCTTCGGAATGAAGGCCCTGGCAATTCTTAGTTTCATAGCGGTACCCCTAATCACTGTATTAGGAAGCTTCTCAGTTTTTAAAGCAACCGAAACAGCTGGCGGGTTGGAAGGATTATTGCAATATCAGCCAACTGAAGCGATTGGACTGGCAGCGGCGTTAACAATTACTGTCGGATCATTCATCAGTGCAGGTACATTGACACCAGACTTTGCTCGCTTTGCCCATACGAAAAAGTCAGCTGTCATCACAACAGTCGTGGCCTTCTTTATCGGAAATTCTCTTATGTTCGTGTTTGGAGCAATTGGTGCGATTGCCACAGGGCAGTCTGATATCTCAGAGGTAATGTTCCTGCAAAAATTGATTATCCCGGCAATCATCGTGCTAGGCTTAAATATCTGGACAACAAATGATAATGCATTATACGCTTCAGGTCTTGGGTTTTCCAATATTACTAAAATCGCAAAAAGCAAGGTCGTCATCTTCAATGGCATCGTCGGTACGATTGCAGCAATGTGGCTTTACAATAACTTTGTTGGCTGGCTGACGATTTTAGGAACTGCTCTGCCATCAATCGGAGCGATTATTTTAGCGGATTATTTCATCGTCAATCGAGGAAAATACAAGCGATTTGAAGAAATGGAATTTAAAGCAGTTAACTGGATTGCCTTACTAGCATGGGGCGTTGGCATTGCAGGAGCGAATTTTGTTCCAGGCATCCCGCCAATCAATGCGCTATTGGGATCAGTCTTAACATTCGTCATCGTTTCAAAGATTGCGGTGTTAGTGCAGGCAAGAAAGGCTTCTATGACAGACATGAAGAAGGTGGCTTAAAAAAGTGATTATTAAAAATGCAAAACTCAGAGGAAAAGACGGGCTATGGAATATAGCTATAAAAGCAGGGAAGTTCGATCAAATTACACAGAATGCAATAGAAGAAACAGGGCAGGAAGGGCTAGATGCTGAAGGTTCACTTGTGCTGCCCCCGTTCATCGAGCCGCATATCCATCTTGACACAACTTTGACGGCAGGTGAGCCTGAATGGAACCAGAGCGGGACATTGTTTGAAGGCATCCAGAGATGGTCCCAGCGTAAAGAAACATTAACAGAGAATGATGTGAAAACAAGAGCTAAAACAGCATTGAAATGGCAAGTTGCCCAGGGAATCCAGCATGTCCGCACACATGTAGATGTGACGGATCCTAAGTTAACAGCTTTAAAAGCGCTGCTTGAGGTAAAAGAAGAAATGGCCTCCTATGTGGACTTACAGCTTGTAGCCTTTCCTCAGGAAGGAATCAACTCTTTTCCGAGCGGGGCAGAGCTGCTTGAGGAAGCCTTGAAAATGGGGGCTGATGTCGTTGGCGGCATTCCTCATTTTGAATTCACAAGGGAATATGGCGTGTCTTCATTAAAAACAGCGTTTGACCTGGCTGAAAAATATGATCGCCTTGTAGATATCCATTGTGATGAAATTGATGATGAACAATCTCGATTCGTTGAAGTAGTGGCGACCGAAGCTTATGAACGCGGATTGAACAACCGTGTCACAGCCAGCCACACAACAGCAATGGGCTCTTATAATGATGCCTACACGTACAAACTTTTCAGATTATTGAAGATGTCCAACATCAATTTTGTTGCAAACCCGTTAGTGAACATCCATCTTCAAGGCAGGTTTGATACGTATCCGAAGCGCAGGGGAATCACACGGGTAAAAGAATTGCTTGAAGCAGGACTGAATGTAAGCTTTGGCCATGATGACATTTTTGATCCGTGGTATCCACTAGGAACAGGCAATATGCTTCAGGTTCTGCATATGGGCATCCATGTTTCCCAATTGATGGGCTATGAGCAAATCATGAACTCAATCGATTTAATCACAACAAACAGCGCAAAAACCTTGAACATCGAGGAGAGCTATGGAATCGAAACAGGCAAGCCTGCCAATTTCATAGTACTAGCAGCTGAAAACGAATACGAAGCAATCCGTAAGCAGGCCGCAGTACGGTACTCGATTCGTGAAGGGAAAATAATTGCAGAAACGAAACCAAGTGAAGCATCCATTCGAATTGGCGATTCAGAGGAAAAAATTCTTTTTAATAAATAGCAGTTTTCGTAAAGATGGTTGTTAAAATCGAAAGCCGATTTTAACGGGCTAACACGCTATTTTGTAAGTCGGTATCAAGTGTGCAAGCTCTTTTCTCATAATAAGCGTTCATTTTGTGAAGAAACATAGGTCATTCCATTCTATTTTTGTAGTCAATAGCAACAAAGTTAAGGAGCATGACAAAGCATTTAAAGGGTTAGTGAACAGTTGAGACTCCCACGACTAAAGTCGCAAGCTGACTAACGTCAGTGGGATTCTTAGCTACCTGTTTCAGACTCCATTCATTTCTGCTTCGTCTAAGTGCTAAGATTGGGGTGTCCCATCACCCCTCCCTATCCAGTGCATATAGCAGATAGGGTATACACCCTGTTACCAAGTGTATCAGCTTGTGTGTGTTCGATATGTTTTAGCGTCTTTGTCTTGACGACACATATTGTTTTACCGATAGCATGATTTAGGCTATCGAACCACATACAATAATATCTAGTTTTCAATGAACACTAGGCGTTTTAACGTCTTATACTTGACAATGTTTTAGAGACTTTTGCTTGTCTATATGCTGATTATAGCATATTTTCAGACAATTAAGGTAGCAAAAGCTGCCCCTTGTCTGACCGAACTTTCATCCCACCTCTAAAGAGGGTGCTATCGCACCTGCGTGGGCTTTCTCGTTCGGAAAATCTGTAATGGATAAAGTCATCTATCTTACAACAAACCAAGTAATAGCTATTAATACGGTGCGAATTCGTCTATATTCCCCAGATGAACCATTAGGTGTAAAAGATCCAAACCTGCTTGATTCAGCGATTAACCGCCCAAAACAATCTGTATTTGGTAGTGATGCTTATCCAACAATTTTCGAAAAAGCAGCCGCACTTTTTGAGTCAATAGCCAAGAACCATGCCTTCCACAATGCGGTCTTATGTCCCCTAAACAATTAATCCTCTATTACAGCAGTTCCTTGTTCACGTAATTTTGTTAAAAATGTGATCATATGATTTATTTCTTCATCGGAATGTCTTTCCCATGAACGTAATTCAGCTATGATTTTCAAAGGGGATTTAGACCGATACGAACGAGTTGGATTCCCAGGGAACTTTTTATCAGTCAAATTCGGATCATTTTCAAAATCACCTATGGATTCTACGATGTAAATTCTTTCTTTTGATTGAGATGTTGCTAATTCTGCACCCCATTTTGCGGCATCTAATGTTGCAGTGAAATAGATTTAATTCGATTTTTTGTCTTGGTAATTTGATAAGTGCTGCGGTTCTAAGAAATCTCCAATTTTCATATCTGCTTTAGTACCGTGAAAGAAAGGACCATGATCTAAGACTGCTTTTTTGTCATTCATCCTGATACACCTCTAATTGTTTTGGATTTGTATATAACAGTATAAGACAGGGATTTTAGAAAATGTAGTCTATAAATAATAGATAATTAATCGTATAATGGAAGTAGAGAGAATGTTGTCGGAGGTTTGGATCCGGTATTTTCGATTTTGCTGAACGGTAAGATTCAACTGCGAAATAGGTCGCTGTAACGAAGGTAATCCACTCTTGTTTTAGCCGACGAGGGGGATTGCCTTTTTTGTTGCGTACGTCCCTTCGCTTCTCGACACGATTTCTATTGTTGTTACTTTTTTTAATTTTAAAGAAAAAGTTGTTGACGCTATAAATAAATTTATGATATTATTAAAAATTTGATAAAAAATAATCTATATGTTAAGGTTAAGAAGGTTACCAAATATGGAGGTGGATTATTTGTTCCAAATTGACGATAACATTGTTTATCCAATGCACGGAGTAGGTATAATAAAAGCCATAGAAGAAAAGGAAATTTCAGGGGAAAAGCAACAATATTATGTCATAAAAATGTTGATCGGTAATATGCAGGTCATGATTCCCGCGGGTAAAATATTGAGTTCGAATATACGCCCTGTTACTGACATAATTGCATTAAAACACATCATGAACATTTTTCAACATGGAGAATCAGATCGATTACTGCCATGGAAACAAAGGTATAAAGTGAATACGGAAAAAATAAAAACAGGTAAAATGCAAGAATGTACTGAAGTGGTACGTGATTTAATGCGTATGAAGAAAGAAAAATCACTTAATACAAGCGAAAAAAAAATGTTAAAAAACGCACATCAATCTTTGATTAGTGAACTGGGATTAATTAAAGGAATTACTGAAAATCAAATAAAAAGTTTCTGTTAAGGTTTCTGTAATACATCTCTTTTTTATGTTTATTATTAAAATAAATCTTTTCAAAGACATTTAACTTCTCCAACTCACCTTTAGAGCATAGCATGAACCTCTTTTGTTTTTTCTACAATCTAATCCATTTTTATCACTTTATTTTCCTTTACATAACTCGATAAATAGTCACTTGATTTTTGCAATCCTGATTCACACTGGCACGGACTAGGAGCTGTAAGGATGAAAGAGAGGTAGGGCTTTCATTGTTTTAGGTATACAATCTATGATTTAAGTCATTATTTCTAGAAAAAAATACAATCAATCTCACCTCTATCTTTAAGAATTTTCTGCATCTATTGAGACAGTGAAATATAATTGTTTAGCTTCCTTACGTAAAAGAGAAAACGAATTGGTATCACCATATGGTTCACTACAAAAATGGTTTCCAGACGAGGGAACCACTTTTTAATTACATAATAATGGTAAAGATTACTGGTCGATGTGGGACAGGGGACGGTGATGTGCATCCATTTAATCAAACGTTTAATTAAATTCTTCCGGAGGCGTTAATCTAGGAAGGATTTATATGATTATAATGGAATTTAACGGATTTCCGAAAGAAGTCTCCCATCCTCAAGGAATGGGAAGGGCTAAAGCCCAATGAGTAGGTGGGAGATGAATTTTGGTTGGCTTTAG